>DAOUCZ010000033.1:0-18934 GCA_034431675.1 Anaerolineae bacterium
AAGCATCACGATGCGTCCGTGACGTCGGGCAGTTCACGAACTGCCCCTACGACCAGAAAATTTGAAGCGATCACCCTGCGTGAGGGGTGGGGACAGGGGATTAGGCCGGTAGGGTGATGGCCGCGGTGGGCACGAAGATGCTGGCAGCAGGGGCGGCGGCGGGCTGCACCTCGCCATACACATGGCGGCGCACCTCGCGCAGGGCATCGCTGTAGCGGTTGAGCAGGTCTTGGTCTGTGCCCTTAAAGCGCTTGAGCACGCGCAGCGCACACACCGCACACCCGTTCATGGCCCGATAGCTGTCGGTGGCGCAGCTGACACACCCGTTCAGCTGAATCATCATCAACATGAACGCCAGCGCTTCCTCGTGGCAGTCTGGCAGACCACACACGTGGTCCACCAGCTTTGCAAACTCCTCTCCTCTTGCATGACGCAAGGCCTTGACGGCTTCACGGGGGAATAGGAGGGCATTTTGCATGTACATGAGTAAGCTCCAACAGCAGATGATATAACCAAAGTTAAGAAATTGTGACATGCACAGAGTAAGCTCATTTGTAACTCATGTCAACTGGTACCGACGTCCTAATTTAATGCCAGATGAGAAAAACAAGGGGGTGACGGCGGGTGCACGGTGGGGACAGCATGGGGTATAATGCGCCGAAACGACACCGTCGGAGAGGGGCAGGCATGGACGGACAACGCCGCTGGGCGACATGGACACTGGGTGCACTGATGGTGCTGGGGAGCGTGTATGCGCTGTTCAATCCCGCGCGCTCACACGCCGTGCCGCTGGAGCAGACCTCGGAGTTTACGCCGGAGGGGACGCGCTTCGTCAACCCATTCATCACGCCGTCGCCGTCGGCCTGCCCGCCCACGCAGGACTTTAAGATTGGCGACATCGTGGTGCTGACCGGCGGGGTGCTGATTCGCTATGCGCCTGACCCGTCCGCGCCGTTTATCGCGTCGTTCCCCGATTATCGCGAGTTTGTCATCCTCAACGAGGTGGTGTGCTATGCTGGCTTCAACTGGTATGGGGTGCAGGGGCACGGCATCCGCGGCTGGGTGAGCGAGGGCACGAGCAACGGTCGGCGCATCTGGCTGAGGCTGGTGCGCGCGGCGGCAGACCTTGTGCGCTGCGAGACTCCGCTCAAGCTGGTGGCAGGCGAGCGCTTCAACATCACCAACAATGTGCGGATGCGCGAGACGCCCGACCGCAGCGCCCGCACCCTGACGGTCATCCCATATACCGCGGTGGTCACCATCCTCGAAGGGCCGGTGTGTGCCGGCAACATCAACTGGTGGAAGGTGCGCGCCACGGTGGTCAATGTGGTCTATGACGGGTGGATAGCCGAGTCTGTGCCGCTGGATGACCCGTTCATCATTGTGCCGACGCGCCCCCCGTGCGACTTCCCGCTGCGCCTGCGGGTGGGCGAGCAGGCCCGCGTGCTATATGGCGAAGGTCAGCCCAAGCGCCTGCGCTCTGCACCGACCACGCGCGGGGCGGTGCTGGCCGAGCTGATTAACAACGTGCCGGTGCTGCTGTTGGACGGGCCGGTATGCAGCGACACCTATAACTGGTGGAAGGTGCGGGTGCTGTCGTCCGAGCCGATTGAGGGCTGGCTGGCCGAGGGCGGCCCGGGCAACTATTGGATTGCCCCCATCAGCGACTTTCGCGAACCCTAACCCCAACACAGCGAGGATGCCCGATGTTTATCACCTTTGTTGGCATGGATGGCAGCGGCAAGACCACTCAAGTGGAGCGGCTGGCGGCGGCGCTGCGCGCGCGCGGGCACGAGGTGCTGGTGACGCGCGAGCCGGGGGGCACGGTCATCGGCGAGCAGGTGCGCGCCATCTTGATGGACAAGGCCAATACCGCGCTGAACCCGCGGGCCGAGCTGCTGCTGTTCTGCGCCAGCCGGGCGCAGCTGGTGGCCGATGTGCTGCGCCCTCACCTGCAAGCCGGCGGCGTGGTGATTTGTGACCGCTACATCGATTCGTCGCTGGCCTATCAGGGCTATGGGCATGGCCTTGGGGCGGATGTACTGTGGCCGGTGCTTAATTTTGCCACTGGCGGCCTGCTGCCCGACCTGACGCTGTACCTCGACATCGCACCAGAAGAAGGCCTGCGCCGCCGTGCACAAGCCTCGCTGTTTGGCGAAGAATTCACGCGCATCGACGCGATGGCCTCGGCCTTTCATCACCGCGTGTATGAGGGCTACGGGCACATCGCCCGATGGGCCGGCCCGCGCTGGCTGCCGCTGGATGCGGCCCAATCCCCCGATGCGCTGCACGAGCTGATTTTGCGCGCCATCGATACGCGCTTTGTGCCCTCGGCCTAACGCGCCGTCACCGATGGGGGTGAAAACCCCCCGTTTTTTCTGCCGCTTTTTTTGGGCGTTTGCCCTGATGCTGGATGTGACATGCTCACCCTCGAATTTGACCTCAAGACCGTGGGCGGCGCAGAGGATGCGCCGTCTTTTGACCCGTATGAAATCGATTATCTGCTGCAATCCACCCGTCACCAGATTGAGCAGCACGTGCGCGCCCGCCTCGGTGATTATGTGTGCCCATCGCACGGGCAAGCGCCGCTGGTGCGGGTGAGCGGGCAATATGACGTGGAAAGCGAGCAGCTCGACGTGCAGTATGCGGTGGAGATGTGCTGTTCGCTGGCGACTGCGCAAGCGGTGGCCTTGCTGAGCCGCTAGAGGGGGGACGATGCACGCTTATCTCGACCTGCTGCGGCGCAACCGCGACATGCGCATGATTTGGCTGGCCGGCGTGGTCAGCCTGATTGGGGACTGGTTTAGCCAAGTGGTGCTGATGGCGCTGGTCAGCAAATATAACCCGGGCAGCGAAGGGGTGGCCATCAGCCTGCTGATTTTGGCGCGCTTTGTCCCCACCCTGCTGTTTACGCCGACGGCCGGCGTCCTGCTCGACCGCATGAACCGCCGCAGCTTGCTGGTGTGGAGCAATTATCTGCGCGCGGTGGTGGGGGTGATGTATCTGTTTGCGGTGGCCAACCCCGAGCTGCAAGCCTTGATTTTCATCGGGACGGCCGTTCAAGCTACCTTGGGCACGGTCTATGAACCCGGACAGGCGGCGCTGGTCAGCAACGTGTGCGCCGGCGACGACCTGATTACCGGCAACACACTGATTAACGCCACATGGTCGGCAGCGCTGGCGGTGGGTGGGGCGCTGGGCGGCATCGCAGCGGCGGCCTTTGGCACGATGAGCGCACTGACGGTTGATGTGCTGACCTTTGTCGCTGCCGGCTGGCTGATGGGGCAGGTGCACGGCTATGTGCATGTGCCGGCCTCGGCGCGGCCCGCCGATCAGCCCGCCCAAGACACCTCGCTGACCGAAGGGCTGCGCTACATCCGCGCCAATCCGTCCACGCTGGCCACCCTGCTGGTGAAGTTTGGCGGCAGCCTCGGCAACGTCGATACCGCCATGACCATCTTTGCCACCCAGATTTTTGTGATGGGTACAGACGGACTGCTGTCGGTGGGCCTGTTGTATACCGCCTTTGGCATCGGCTCGATTATCGGCCCGTTGTTGACCAACCGCCTAAGCGACGGCACAGACGGCGCACTGCGCGGCTGGATTTTGGCCGGTTTTGCGGCCCAGATTGTCGGCTGGCTGGTGCTGGGATGGGCCGGCACAATTGTGGTGGTGTGCATTGGGTTGGCGCTGCGTGGGATGGGCGGCTCGGTCAACTGGACGTATTCCAGCATCCTGCTTCAGCGCAGCACGCCCGACCAATACCGCGGGCGCGTGTTTGCCATGGACATGGTGTTCTTCACCGTCGCCACCATCTTTGCCACGGTGGTGCAGGGCCAGCTGATTGACACGCTGGGCAAAGAGAACATCGGCATCATCGCGGTTGGCATCGCCGCCATCAGCACCGCGCCGCTGGTCGGATGGGGCTGGGCGGTGCGGCGCTGGCGGGCGCGCAGCGCTCAGGCCTCACTGCCCCCCACGCGATAGATGCGCCCTTCGGCGGCGCGCGTCAGGCGGTCACGGATG
The DNA here is from genome assembly GCA_034431675.1 of Anaerolineae bacterium. Taxonomy (GTDB): domain Bacteria; phylum Chloroflexota; class Anaerolineae; order Aggregatilineales; family Phototrophicaceae; genus Flexicrinis. The sequence goes on from DAOUCZ010000033.1 coordinate 4,027, forward strand.
GCCTCGCCGAGGCCGTCCCCGCCCAACAGCGGCGCAAGGATGACATCGACACCCTGCGCGTCCAACGCGCGCATCGCGCCAAACAGCACGCGCGCGATGGCGGCATGGTCGTCACGCGCGCCCAGCGCGATGATGCGCGCGCCCAGACGGGTGTAGTGCTCGGCGTCCTCGTCCACCGCCAAGATGCCGACCCGCCGACCATTGGCCAGATAGCGCTGGGCGGTATCGGTGATGGCGTCACGCACGGCGTCGGCCTGCCCCTCATACAGCATCACCCGTGCGCGTGGGGCATAGTGCTTGGTCAGCTGGCCGGGGGATGAAACCGCCTCGCCCTCGGCGGCAAAACGCTGCTCGGCGTGCGCGTCGGGCAAAATACGCTGGATGTCTTGTAAAATCAGCCCGCCGGGCCGCAGGATGACCGCCTGTGGGCCAGTCAGGTCAATCACGGTTGATTCGACGCCCAGCGGGGTCGGCCCGCCGTCGATGACCACATCAACCCGCCCGTACAGGTCTTCGAGGACGTGGGCGGCGGTGGTGGCGCTGGGGCGGGTGAAGGTGTTGGCGCTGGGGGCGGCAATCGGCGTGCCGGCGGCCTCAATCAGCGCGCGCGCCACCGGGTGAATCGGCATCCGCACCGCGATGGTGTCGAGGCCGGCGGCGATGTTGGCTGGCACGTGCGCGGCGCGGCGCAGCACCATCGTCAGCGGGCCGGGCCAAAAGGCTGCCGCAAGGCGCTGGGCGGCATAGGGCACATCGGCGGCCAGCACCGCCAGCTGGTCGGGGTGCGCGATATGGGCAATCAGCGGGTCGCTGGCCGGGCGGCGCTTGGCGGCATAGATGCGGTCTAGGGCGGCAGCCTCCAGCGCATTTGCCCCCAGCCCATAGACCGTCTCGGTGGGGAAGGCCACCAGCCCGCCGCGTTGGATGACCTGCGCGGCCTGCGCGATGGCGGCGCTGTCGGGGTGAGCTGGGTCGATATGCAGGATGATGGTTTTGGCGTGATAATCCACAGGCGGCCTTTGCGTCAGACGATGTAACAGAATTGGTGCTATCATGCGCGATACAGTCATGTTATCGTGGAATGAAGTGCAGACAAATAGGCAACCTGTCTGGCGCGGGGCGCTGCCCCTCACGCCCACCCCCTTCGCTGCGAAGGGCATTCACAGGGCGCAGGCCCGACCAAAAAACACAAACTCGCATAGCATCCCCCGCGCGGGCGTGTTAAAGTAATGATTGGGATGACCTCAACGCACCTGACTAGGCAAGGGATTCGGCGGCATGACCGAAACACCACCATTCGGCAATCAAGGCACGCTCATCGGCAAAAAGCTGGGCGACTATGAACTGCTCGAACTGCTCACTTCTGGCGGGATGGCACGCATCTACAAAGGCCTAGACCGCGGCCTGATGCGCTATGCCGCCGTGAAAGTGCTGATGGGCGAACTGCTGGATGGCGATGACACGCTGACCGAGCGCTTTGAGCGCGAGGCACGCGCCATCGCCCAGCTGGAGCACCCACATATCGTGCCGGTCTATCAGCGCGGGGTGCAAGAGGGCTACTATTTTATGGCCATGCGCCTAATTGACGGCAACGACCTCGCCGACGAGGTCACCCGTCTGCGGCGGTTGGGCCAGCAGATGCCGCCGCACCGCGCGCTGCACATCCTCAATCAGGTGGCCGACGCGCTGGATTATGCCCACGGCAAAGGCATCGTCCACCGTGACATCAAGCCCAGCAACATCCTGCTGACCGCCGATGACCGCGCCTTTCTGACCGATTTTGGCCTTGCGCTGTGGTCGGTCGATAAGACGATGGGCACGGCCTTTGGCACGCCGCGCTATATCGCGCCAGAGCAGGCGCTGGCCAGCGAAAAAGCCGTACCGCAAAGCGACATCTATGCGCTGGCGGTGATTTTGTATGAGATTTTGACCGGCGATATGCTGTTCCACGCCGATACCCCGATGCAAATCGCCCTCAGCCACATCAGTGAGCCGCCCCCACCGCCCCGCAGCATCAACCCCAACATCCCGCAGGGGGTGGAGGACGAAGTGCTGCGCGCGCTGAGCAAAGAGCCGGCCCTGCGCCATCAAACCGCCGGCGAGTTCATCCGCGCGGTGCGCGCCGCCTATGGCGAGAAAGTCGCTGCCGCAGCCCCTGTCCCGCCCAAGCCCAGCGCCCCGCCCGTCAGCGTGACCGCGGTTGATGCCGAGCCACTCCAGCCTGCGCCGCGCCCACAGCCCATCCCACGCCCCAAAACCGAAACCCAGACCATGGCGCAAGCGCCAGCCGAGCTGCGTGACGGCCTATCTGCCGGACGGCGGGGCAGCCCTGCCGCGCTGGCGGTGCTGGTGGTCATCATCCTGATTGGGTTGGTCGGCGCGGCGCTGGTGGTGAACAGCATCAACAGCGCCAATGCCAGCGCCACCGGCACCGCTGTTGCGCTGGTTGGCCTGACCGGCACAGCAGACGCCGCCAACGAGACCGCCACCATCGCCGCCGAGCACCAGATGCAGACCAGCACCGCCGAGGCCATGGCCGCCGCCGCGCTGATGGAGCAAAATACCGCCACTGCCGCCGCCGCGCTGGTCACCGCAGCGCCCCCCATTACTACCAGCACAGCCACCGACGTGCCCACCGATGCCCCAACCGACATGCCCACCGATGCGCCAACCCTGACGGATACCCCCACCGACCCACCGAACCCGACAGCATCGCCTACGGCCACGCGCACCGCCAGCAGCACCCCAACGCCGCGCCCGACCGCCACCCCGACCAACACCTCTACCGCCACGCCCACCACCATCATCACCAATACCCCCCGCCCGACCAACACGCTGGGCGCTACCGCCCTGCCGATCACGCCCAGCAACACCCCCATCCTTGGCGGTGTAGAAGTGCTGGCGGTCTATGCGGTGGATGCGTTTTTGATGCGCCACACCGGCGAACTGCCGGCGGACGTGCGCGGCCTGAGCTTTGCCAACCTCAGCGGCTCAGAGTTTATCCTGCCGGTGGGCACTACCCTGACACGCGGCCAGTGTATCTTGTTCCAGCCGCAGGGGCGCACCTTCAATTTTGCCGGCACGGGCTGCAACCGCGACACCACCAGCGTCTCCACCCTCAACCCGACCCAGATTTTTTGGCGTGCTACCGCCGCCGGCGACGCCTTCACCGTCTCGCAAAATGGGCAGGTGGTGGCCACCTGCCCATCCTCGCAGCGCGCGCGGGAAGAAGCCTGCACCCTGACGCTGCAAGTGCGTCAGCCCTAGGCCGGCACTCGGCGACTGCTAATAGATTTTGAGCGCGCGGAAGCGCTCGCCATAGGCAAAGCCGGCCACCGCGCCGGCTTCTGCGTCCCATGCCCCCACAAACGCCTCGGGATTAAAGCTGCCATCGGTGGGGAACTGAGAGCTGTGACACTTCAGGGCCTCGATTTTGCGCGCAAAGGTGGCGGTCGTATCAATGGTGACGTTGGGCTGAAGCGAAAAGTTGAGCCAGATGTGCGCGATGTTGTGCGGCTCTAGCCCTTCATCCAGCAGCTCGGCAAAGATTTTGCGGTTGCCAGCAGCGGGAAAAGCCGCATCCAGCGCGGCCTGACACACCGCGCGGTGATCGGGGTGGTTGAGATAGGTGTTGGCCGGCGAAAACAGCGTGGTCGGGTCCATCGTCAGCAGCAGCTCGGGGCGGACGCGCCGCATCACCCGCACGAGGTCGCGGCGCAGGCTCAGCGTGTTCTCGACCACGCCATCGGGATAGCCCAGAAAGAAGCATTCGGCCACCCCCAGCACTTGTGCCGAGGCGCGCTGCTCGGCCTCGCGGATAGCCGACAGCTGCGCACGGGTGATGTGGGGGTCATCCGATCCAGAGCCGTTGTCGGTGACGATGCAGAAGGCCACGTGGCTGCCGGCCTGCGTCCAGCGGGCGATCGTGCCGGCCATGCCAAATTCGATGTCGTCGGCGTGGGCCACCACAACCAGCGCCCGCGCCGGCACAAAGTCAGGGGAAGGCACATACGGCTGATTGGGGTCGGATGGGGTCTGGTCGGGTTCGGTCATCGGGGGGTAACCTTGTGATGGGAAAAAAGCGAAAGGACAGCCCATGAGTGTGGCATATCGCGCCAGATTTCGACAGGGGACGGCATGGGTGCGCCTTGCGGCGCTGGCCGTGATGGTGATGCTGCTGGGGGCGTGCGCCGCGCCACCGCCGACCATCGAGGTTGGGGCGCTGGTGCTGTCCGACGATTTCGACGCGGTGGGGGGGTGGCAGGCTTACGACAGCGGTGACATCGTGGTGATGCCGCGCGGCGGGCTGTTTCGGTTTGATGTGCCGGCTGGTGGGTATTATCTGACGGTCAACGGGCAGCCCCACACCGACATCGTGCTGGAGGTCTCGGCCCGCGTGCTCAGCGATGACCGCAGCAATGGCTATGGGCTGATTTGCCGCGCTCAGCCCGACGGGGATGGCTATTATTTCTTGGTGGGCAGCGATGGCAGCGCCAGCATCCGGCGCGCGCAGGGGCGCGAGGTGACCGCCCTGCTGGCGTGGACAAAGACGCCGGCGGTGCGGGCCGGCAGCGGCGAGGCCAACACCCTACGCGCCGCCTGCCTCGGTCAGCACCTGATGCTGTGGGTGAACGGGCAGTTTGTCGGGGAGGCCTATGACGGGCTGTATCACCGCGGCGAGACCGGCCTTGTGGGCGTGACCACCCGCGCCGGCCAGCGCCTGACGGTCGATTTTAGCCGGCTGCGGGGCTGGGAGGGGCGATAAAAAACCATGTGGTATGCATCACCCCACCCCGATTGGCCGTATAATGCCGGTGTATGGGGCGGGTTTTGCCCCGTTTGTGAACACACACCAAAGGACGCCAACCCATGACCGATACCCCGCTGCTGGATGCTTTGATTGGCCTGCCGCGCATCTATTTCACGCTTGTGTCGCCCGATGGCCAATGGGTGGCGTGGATGTGGCTGGGCGTCGGGGACGGATTGGACGTGTGGGCCGCCCCCACCGACGGCAGTCAGCCGCCGATACAGCTGTGCGACACCCCCGAAGAAACCGTGCCGGTCTCGTGGCTGCCCGACTCGTCTGGGCTGATTGTGGCCCAAGACAGCGGCGGCAACGAGCGGGTGACGCTCTATCGCATCGAGCTGGCACAGCCGGGCGTGCTGCACCCACTCACGCCGGCCAACCCCGAGTATTACATCCGCGGGGGCGAAATCACCCCAGACGGGCGTTATCTGGTGTATGCCGCCAACTTTGACCTTGGCACGGGCCAAGAGACCGAGACCGTCGGCATCTGGCGGCAAGACACGGTCACCGGCGAGCGCTTTCAGCTGGCGCGCACCGAAAAGGGCGGCTATGTCATCCCTCACCTCAGCCCAGACGGGCAGCACGTGCTGTACAACCGCATCGACCGGCACGCCGCCGGATGGCAGCTGTGGTTGTGCACGCTGGACGGCACGTCTGACCGCGAAATCGTCAACCTTGGCGACGATAAAAAGTCGTTTGGAACGTGGCTGGACGCCAACCGCATCGTCATCATCGGCGAGACGTCCACGCACAACAAAATCGGCGTGTATTCGCTGGACGATGGCAGCATCACATGGCTGATTGACGATCCCAACCGCAGCATCGAAGGGGCGTTTGCCCCGCCGGTGCGCCGCTTTGCCCCGCTGATTGTGGTACAAGAGTGGGTCGGGGCGCGCCTGCGCTGCTCGCGCCTTGACCCCGACCTCGGCATCGAGACCGCGCTGCCGCCGATGCCCGGCAACCTTGCCCTGCTTGCACCGGTGGGCGGTGGGCAGTGGGTGGGCACGTATGCCAGCTCCAACAGCCCGACCGACATCGTGCGCTTTGCGCCGGTGAATCCGGTGCGGGACGAATTTGTCAGCCTCGCGCGCGTGTGGGATCGGGTAGCCATCCCGCGCGAGGCGCTGGCCGAGGCCGAGGACTTCCGCTGGCAAGCCTCGGACGGGCTGAAGATACAGGGCTGGTTGTATCGGGCACGGCAGACGCCGGCACGCGGCACTATCCTATACATCCACGGCGGGCCGACCGCCCACGCCAGCGAATCGGTCAGCGCCGAGGTGCAGTTTTATGTCAGTGAGGGCTTCAATGTGCTGCTGCCCAACTATCGCGGCAGCACCGGCTTTGGCGTGCCCTTCCGCGAGAAAATCAAAGAGGACGGCTGGGGCGGGCGCGAGCAGGACGACATCACCAGCGCGGCGCGTGCCCTGATTGAGGCTGGCATCGCGCAGGCCGGCAAAATCGGCGTGACCGGCACGAGCTATGGCGGGTATTCGTCGTGGTATCAAATCACCCACGCGCCGACCGAGCTGATTGCTGCCGCCGCGCCGGTGTGCGGCATGACCGATTTGGTGGTGGATTATGAGACCACCCGCCCCGACCTGCGCCCCTACAGCGAGGAGATGATGGGCGGCAGGCCCGACCAAGTGCCCGACAAGTACCGTCAGGCCTCCCCCATCCACTTTGTGCACAACATCCGCGGCCACCTGCTGATTGTGCAGGGCATGAACGACCCCAACGTCACCCCCGATAACGTGCGGGTGGTGAAGGAGGCGCTGGACGACGCCGGCGTGGAATACGGCGTGCTGGCCTTTGACGACGAAGGGCACGGCATCCTCAAGCCGCACAACCTCAAGGTGCTGTATCCGGCGCTGGCGAGCTTTTTTGCACGGGCCTTCGAGGGCGCGCCGACCGGCTGAGCCGAGCGGCTGAGGGCTGGTCTGCCGGACGATTGAGCCGGTAGACCAGCCAAAGCCCGCCAAACGCCAGCAGGGTCATCACCAGCACCATGAGGTTGGCGTCATCATAGCGGCGGGCCTGCACCGCGTCATAGATGGCCAGCGGCAGGGTTTGGGTGCGTCCGGGGATGCTGCCGGCCACCATCACGGTTGCGCCAAACTCGCCCAATGCGCGGGCCGTGCTGAGGATCAGGCCGGCCAGCAGGCCGCGCCGCACCAGCGGCACGGTGACATAGCGCAGGGTCTGCCAGCGGGTCGCGCCGTCGGCGCGCGCTGCGTCTTCGATGTCGGGGTCGATTTGCTCAAAAGCGGCCTTGGCCGACTGCACCATCAGCGGCAGGCCGACCACCAGCGAGGCCAGCGAGGCCGCCGGCCACGAGAACAGCAGGTCAATCCCCAGCCACTGCTGCACCACCCCCTGACGCCCCAGCACCAGCAGCAGGTAATAGCCGATGACGGTGGGGGGCAGCACCAGCGGCAGATAGACCAGCGTCTCTACGATGAGCCGGCCACGAAACGGTCGGCGTGCCAGCAGATGGCCCAACGGCACACCCACCAGCACAATCCCGATGACGGCCACCGCCGTCACCCGAAGCGACAACCCCAGCGGCGCGGCAATCATGGCGCAGCGGCATCCTCACCCGGCAGCACAAACCCATAACGCTGCATCACCTCTCGCCCCTGCGGGCTGTTGACAAAGGCGGCAAACTGGCGCGCTTCGGCCTCGTGCGGGGTGCGTTTTATCACCGCCAGCGCCTGATTTAGGGGGTCATGCAGCGCCTCGTCAATCAGCACCCAGCGCCCGCTGTCGCCAGCGGCGATGCTGAGGGACAGCGCCACCAGCGCGACATCCACGCTGCCGCTCTCGGCATATTGCAGGGTTTGGGCGATGTTTTCGCCAAACACCAGCTTGGGCTGCAAGACCTGCCACACCCCAAGGCGTTGCAGCACTTGGCGCGCCGCCACCCCATAGGGGGCGTGCTCTGGGTTGGCGATGGCGATGCGCCGGACGGCGGCGCTGGTCAAGTCGTCCAGCGCAAAGGGCTGCGGCGCGCTCGTCCACAGGGTGAGGCGTCCGCGCGCATAGATGGCCACACTGTCGCTGAGCAGCAGGCCCTGCGCGTCCAAGTCGTCGATATACTGCTGATTGGCGGCGGCAAACACGTCCACCGGTGCGCCCTGCTCAATCTGCTGGGTGAGCTGGCCGGTTGACCCAAAATTGAACGCCACTTCGATGCCGGTTTGGGCGCTAAAAAGCGCCCCCAGCTCGGTAAACGCGGGGGTCAAATCGGCGGCGGCGGCCACGGTCAACGAGGCGGCAGGCGGCGCAGACTCTGGCGCACACCCGGCCATCAGTCCGACGACAGCACCGATACACAGCAGGCGTTTCAAGACAACCGTCCTTCTTTTTGGGGACAGGGGATGATGGGATTATACGACAAGCCCTACAGCCCCCAGAAGGCGCGCATCCCAATCAGCAGCAGCACAAAGCAGACCGCCAGCAGGCCCAGCCCAACGCGCACAAAATCGCGCAGGGTATAGCCGCCCGCCCCAACCACCAGAATATTGACCGGATGCGAGATGGGAGTGATAAACGAGGCTGAACAGCCCATGGCGGTGGCGATGGCGATGGCCTGCGGGTTAACCCCCAGCGCAATCGCCGCGCTGATGGTGATGGGCGCGGTGACAAAGGCCGTGACCTGCCCGCCCATGATTTGCGTCAACGCGGCGCTGAGCAGATACGCGCCGCCGGCCAACCCCAGCCCCCCCAACGGTGCAACCCACTGCACCACCTGCTGGCCAATCAGCGCGGCAGCGCCGGTGTTGACCACCGCCTGACTTGCTGGATACAAGCCGGCAATCAAAAACAGCGCGTTCCACTCCATGCTGGCATACACCTCATCCATCTTGAGCGTTTGGGTGAGGATGATGGCCAGCGCCGCCCCCAGCATGGCCAGATAAACCGGCACGCCCAGCACCGAGACGGCCACCGCCCCCACCGTCACCCCGACGGTGAACAGGGCGCGCCGCGCGCTGATGCCGCCGCCCTGCGGCGCGCGCAGCACCAAAAAGTCGGGCCTGCTGGCGACGCGGCGCAGGTTGTTCTCTGGCCCAATCAGCAGCACCGAGTCGCCGAGGCGCAGGCGTTCGTGGTTTAGGTTGTCTTGCAAGCTCTTGCCCTCGCGCAGCAGGGCCAACGGGGTAAAGCCGTTCTGACGCCGAAAGTCGATCTCGGCAAAGGTGCGGCCCGCTGCGCCCATATGCGGGGCGGGGAGTACCTCGATCAGCGTCAGGCCGAGCGAGTTCAGCATGTCGGGGGTCAGCGCCTCAAGCTGGCCGCCGCTGGCCTGCGCCAGCTGGACGGCGCGGGCCTCATGCACGGCCAAAATCAGCGTATCGCCGCCGCGCACGGTCTGGCCCGGCTCGAGCGCGTTGATAATCTGGCGGCGCTGGCGCAGGCTGATGGCCTCGGCAGGGTCGATGCCGAGCTGGGCCAGCGTGCGGTCATGAAAGGGGGAATTGGGCGGCAGCAGCAGCTCCCAAAAGCCGCGCGTAAAGCCATAGGCCGCCTCGCGGTTGATGTTGGGCTGATCGGGCGGGGTATCGCCGGCGTGATTGGGCAGCAAGCGGCGACCAATCAGCGCCATATAGGCGATGCCGCCCAGCGCCATCAGCCCACCCACGCTGGTGAAGTCCAGCACGCCCAGCGGCGCTTGCGGCGGGTTGGCGGTCATCAGCAGGTCGCTGGCGATGATGTTGGCGGTGGTGAAATAGGTGGCAATGCCACCCAACAGACTGCCAAACGAGACCGGCATCAGCAGGCGCGACGGCGCGATGCCGGTGCGCCGCGCGATGTCGATGGCGGTGGGCAGCAGCAGCGCACCCGCCGCCAAGTTGTTCATAAACAGCGACAGCAGGGCGGTGGCGCTGGTCAGCAAGATGACGATGCGCGCCTCGGACACGCCTCCGAGGTGCAGCAGGCGCACGGCAATCCAGCGCGTCACGCCCACTTTCTCCAGCGCGCGCGAGACGATGAACAGCGCAAACAGCGTCATCACTACCGGCTGACTCAGGCCGCTGAGCGCCCGCCCAGCCTCTTGCGGCGAGTTGGGCGCGCCCAGCACCCCCAGCCCCAACAGCTGGCATCCCCCCAGTAAAAAGGCAATCAGCAGGGCCGCGACATCGGTGCGCAGCCGATTGGTCAGGGCCAGCAGCAGCGGCACAAACGTGATGACAATCACCAAAATTTGCAGCGGGGTCACAATCCAGCAGTCCTACAACAGCACGGCGCAGACTCGATTATAGCCCATCGCTCAGCCGGCGCAAGTATACCACGGCAGATAGAGATATTTCACGCGGTCGCCCGAGATTTCGGGCGTCAGATCGGTCAGACGGACGGGGGCGCTGTGCTGATTATCGGTCACCCATGGGATGCCGGCGCTGTCCACCCATTCCACCAGCATGACATGGCCATACAGGTCACTGGCATAAGGATGGTCTTGCTCCATCACCAACACCGCGCCGGGCAGCGGCGTATCGCCGGCGCGGATGCCGAAGCGTGTCAGCTCGGCGGCGCGCTCATCCCACAGGTGGGCGTTGGCCGCCAGCTCGCCCGGGATGGCCACGCGCGTGGCGATATAGTTCACACAGTCGCGCGTGTTGGCCAGCACATACGGCTCGGACTGCGCCCCTTCCAGCGTGCGCAGCAGCGCGACATCGGCCTCGTCTGGCGGGGTGACGCGCAGCAGGCGCGCCCGTGCCTCGTCGATGCGCTGCTGCGCCTCGGTGATGCGCTGTTGGGATTGGGCTTGCTCGCGCTCCAGATAGGCCAATTGGCGCTCGAACTCGCGCGATTGCGGATGCCCTGCCGGCGCGATGCCGGCGGTCAGCAGGCGGTTTTGCAGGGCGGCATAATCGGCATGGACGCGCTCGTGCTCGGCGCGCAGCTCGGCCAAGCGCTCGCCCTCGCGCACCATCAGCGCCTGATCGGCCAGCAGCGCATCATACAGCGGGCGGTTATATCGGCTGAGATAGCGCCCAAGGGTATAAGCGGGCGGGCCAACCGGCGCATCGGGCGAGGCGCGCAGCCGCTCGCGCCGGCCCAAGCGATTCCACAGCACCCCCAGCGGCGCACGAAACGGGCGATCGGCCTCGTCCAGCGCATCGACCGCTCGGGCCAGCTGGTCGCGCAGGGTGTCCAGCCGCTCCAGCGTGGCGCGCGGCTCTGGCCCGCTCAGGCGGGATTGGGCCGGCAGTGGGGGCAAACCGAGCGCGGCCAGCTCTGCCGCTCCATGACAAGCGGACTCGAAGGCGGTGCGTACCGTCTGCGCTGACTGGCGCAGCTGCTGAGCTGCCGCACGCAGCTCGGATAGGCGGGCGGTGAGTGTGTCGCTCATGGTATCCCCTCCAAACCGATTTCGACGGTGGCCGGTGCGCCGTCTGGTGCGCGGGTGGTGGCCTCCAGCGCGCTGACTGCTCCAATGACCGGAATCTCGAAAATCACCCACCCGCGCGTGATGCGCCCCAGCGCCACCGGCGACAGCACCTCCCCATCGACCAGCCTCAGCCCGCCGCGAGGTCGAAGGCGTGAGCCGTCGGTCAGACGCAGGGTCAGCTCGGCCTGCGGGGGGGTGGCGCAGATGGCCGCACGGCATTCAAAAGCCAGCTCCAGCGCATAAAACCGCGCCCCATCCAGCGGGGTGATGAGCCGCTCACCATCGGTCACGCGCAGCGAGCCATCCTCAACCGCCACCGCGCTCAGCAGACCGTCGGGATAGCGCACCGTAAAGCCCGCGCCCGCCAGCGGCACACTGCGGTCAGGCAGCGGGGTGACGGTTGGGACAGGCGCGGTGAGGGTGGGCAGTGGGTCACTGGCTTGCGGCGCGCCAAAGGCGTTCAGCCCCCACAGCACCAAGAGGCCAGCCACCCCCAGCAGTGCCCCGAGCATCAGCGCGCGCCAACCCCATCCGGCCCGCGGGCCAGAGGCCGGCATCGCAGCCCGCTCGGCGCTGAGGGCGCGGGCGGCCAGCTGCGCATACACCACCTCCGACGGGTCATACTGCGCGGCGATGGCTTGCAACCGGCGGACGCGCTCGTCGGGATCAGGCTGAGTGTGGGCATCCAGCCACAGGGCTTGCGCAGTCTGTTCAGGGGTGATGCCCTCGGCCAGCGCGTCGGCCAGCCAGCGGCGGGCGGCGGCATAATCGCCGGCATACAGCGCGATATTGGCGCGGATGAGTTTGGCGTTCCAGCGGCTCATCTCAGCGCCCCCCGCCCAACAAATCATCCATCAGGCCGGCGGTATCAATATCCAGCGGGGGGTGGTCTGCGCCCTCACGCGTGGATGCGGATGAGGGCGCGGGCGCGCCGCCTGTGGTCCAGCGCGCGCCATCTGCGCCCCAGCGGGCGCGCAGCGTGGCGGCCCACCCCGCCGCTGCTGAGACATGCCCGATTTGCGCGGCGCGTGGGCCGTCATCGCCCAGCCAATAGGCCCGACCGACCGGCAGGGCCTCCGAAGGCACATCCCCCGCGCGGACGCCCAATGTCAGCAGCGCATCGCGCCCGCCAAACGCCAGCCCCGCCCGCCGCATCAGCAGGTGACGGATCAGCGGGTCGCCGGCACGGTCGAGATAGCCCGCCGCCCACACGCTGAGGTCGGGGCGGGCACGGGCAAGGTCACGCAGAGCACGCAGCAAACCGGCGTCCTCATGGGTCAACGTCTCGCTGAACAGGTCATAATCATCAATCAAAATCGCCACACGGCGCGCCTCGCGCGTCAGGTGCGGCAGGGCTGCCGCCAGCTGATCGGGATCGGTGAGGTGGGCGGCGGTGTGCGGCCAGTCGCGCAGCGGGGCAAGGCTGCGACCGGTAAAGTCTATCAGCGCCAGCGCCAGCGCGGTGGGGGGCAGCGCCAGCGCCAATCCCAGCGCGCCGGCATACAGCGCGTGGGTTTTGCCAGTGCGCGGCGGCCCGACGATGACCAGCGCTGCCGCCGTGCCCTGCCAATCCAGCAGCAGCGGCGGATGCCCATCGGCATCCAGCACGCCCAGCGCGCTGACCGGCGGCACAGCGGCAGCTGGCTGAGTCAGCGCCTCGAACGGCAGCACGGCCGGCAGCGGGCGCAGCGGCGCTGGCCCATGACCACGCCCACGGATGGCGCGATAAGCGACCTGCATCTCTGTCCCCAATTCGCGCAGGGCCGCCGGCGGGTCTTCGGACGGAAACTCGGTGGGCAGGCACAGCTGGCACATGCGCGGCGGCGACTCGGGCACAAAACCGCGCCCTGCCGGCAGCACCCGTCCCCCTGAGACCGACCGCATCGCCACCGCCCCAACCGTCTGGGTCAGGTCGGAGGGGGTGGCCGGCTGAAGCGCGATGCGCTGCGGGATGGCCGCCCGCACCCGCTCTGGCACGCTGGCGATGCTCAGCGCGGTCACCGCCAGATACACCCCTGTCGCCCGCCCGTCCAGCACCAGACGCTCGATGTCGCGCGACAGCGCGCCAAGAGCAGGGTCACGCAGGGCCTCAAAGCCGTCCAACAGCAGCACCACCGCCGCCGGCACGCGCGCGGAGGGGTCATCAAGGCGGGTCAGCAGGCGGCGCATCAGCAGGCGGACGCGCTCTGACTCGCTCAGCGTGACCGGCGCAGCGGCATGAGGCAGCTCGGCCAGCGGGTCAAGCTCGCCCGTGCTGGAGCACAACGCATACAGGTGCAAGTCATCGGGCGAGTGGCTGAGGGCCAGGGCAAGGGCCAGCGTCAGCAGGGCGGTGGTTTTGCCGCTGTTGGGCGCGCCGGTGATGAGCAGGTGGCCGGCACGTGCTGATGGCCCGCGCAGCTGCACCGTCAGTGCCGGCTGCGCGTGACCGGTCACATCATCCAGCAGGCCGACCGGCGCACCGATGGGCGAATCGGGGAACGAGGCCGGCCATCCCGCCCCGTTCCACAGCCCGCCCCCCGCCGCGCTGAAGGCCGCCCGCAGGGGCAGGCGCTCGCCCAGCGGGGGCAGCAGCAGCGGCGGCATAAACGGCACACCGCGCACCTGCGCCACCTCGATGACCGCATCGACCACCGCGCGGGCGGCGGTGTATGGCTCGGAAGGGCTAGTCAGGTCGGCCTCGCCATACCCCTGCGTGGGCATCTGCCCATCATCCAGCAGGTCAATGACCCCGCCGTCGGCGGTCAGCAGCTCCAACACATAGGGGGCTTGGGCCGTCACTTCGTTCAGCTCGCCGCCGGCATAGGCGGCCTGAAACCCGACAAACACCCCGCCCTCCCCCACTTGCAGATAGGCCCGTCCGGGCCAGTCTGCCGGCAGGTATGCTGCCTCGGGGCGGCGCAGCACCGCCCGACTGGCCTCGACGCTTTGCACGCGAAAGCACAGCCGAAAATGCAGGTTGGCGCTCATCTCATCGGTGACGACCTCGGTTGGGCTTTGCGTGCCCAAAATCAGGTGCACACCCAAACTGCGCCCGACCTGCGCCACGCGCACCAGCTCGTCCAGAAATTCCGGCATCTCGCGCGCCAGCTGGGCAAACTCATCCACGATAATCAGCAGGTGCGGCAGCGCCTGATACCCCGCCTCGCTCAGCTGGGCCGGCGTGGCGCTGTGCAGGCGGTGATACTGCCCGACATCGCGCAAGCCGTGCTGCCGCAGCACAGTTTGTCGGCGGGTCAGCTCGGCCCGCAGCGCCTCCAGTGCCCGCTCGACCAGCAGGCCGTCAAGGTTGGTCAGCAAGCCGACGGTGTGCGGCAGGCGCGCAAAGCTGCTCAAGGCGCTGCCACCCTTAAAATCCAGCAGCAAAAAGCACAGCAGGCGCGGGTCATGCTCGATGGCCAGCGCGCAAATCAGCGACTGCAAGAACTCGGACTTGCCCGCGCCGGTCGTGCCGGCCAGCATCCCATGCGGGCCGTGATGGGCCTCATCCAGCGCCAGCTCGACGCGGGTATCGGCATCCTGCCGCCCGACCGGCACAGGGCGCGGCAGTCCCCCGCGCCCAACCGACTGCCGCCAGCGGTCGGCAATCAGGGCGGGCAGGGCCTGCGCGCTGTCCAGCCCATACAGGCTCAAGAGCGGCACATCGCGCGGCAGAACGCCGGTCGGTGCGCCCTCACGCGCGGCGGCGGCGGCCAACGCGCGGGCCGCCG
>DAOUCZ010000034.1:0-11744 GCA_034431675.1 Anaerolineae bacterium
TGATAAAAAATCGGGCGGAAAAAATCTTCTTTCCGCCCGATGAGCCACTCACAGCAGGGCTGGAGGTTTTACCCGTCTTATACGGGCGGGGTGGCCGTCACAATGAACAGCAGCAAGAAGGTAGCAAAACCGGCATAAATCCACAGCGTGGCACGTGCGCCAGCAGGTGAGATGGCCGCTTCGGAGGCCTTGACAGGGGCTATCTCGGGGGATTGCAAACTGCCCATCGTCTGCCCCAGCCAAATTGCGCCCAGACCGGTGATAAAGCTGGCGATAAAGCGCATCGGCAGCACAGCAGGGTCAGACGACATAAAGGTGAACAACGCCGGCATCATCGGGGCGCTCAGCACCGTCAGCACCGCCGCCACCACCGCAGCACCCATCCACACCCGTGGGGGCTTGCCGGTGCGGGCAACGGCGATGCCATATACCACATCCAGCGCCATCATCAGCGGGATGATAATCAGCAGCGGGATTGTGCCGTCACGCACGCCGTTGAAGCCGTTGTCCAGCCCAAAGCGTACCACCAGCGACAGCCCCCCCACCAGCGTGGCCGTGCCCACAAAGCGCGTGGTATGCAGCGCCACCGTGCCAAACAGCGTGGCGATAAAGGTCAAAAACACCGACAGCAGCCAATCGGGATAGCTCTTGAGCTGCGCCAGCTGACGCATCCCACCCGTGGCCACACGCACGCGCGCATTGGTATCGGCCTCGCTGAGGCCTTCGGCAGCGGCTTGAGCACGGGTTTCTGCGGCCACTTGCGCTTCCAATGCCAGCAGGTCTTCGGCGGTTGCACCCGCCGCCGCAGCAGCGACCGCCTGCGGGTTAGACGTCGTGCCGGCATACCACTGGATAGTGAAAATCAACAAGAAGTCAATCAGAGCGCCGACCAACACCAGCGCCACCAAAATATTGCGCCACGCAAAGCCCTTAAAGCCGATGCGCCACTCGTTGTGGGGCATCAGGGTCTTATGATAGGCCGTCGCCAGCAGCGCCATCACCAAAATCAAGATCAAAATCAGCAGGTGCGGCAAAGACCACGGGGCGATGTCTGCCCCATACAGGCGGTGCCAAATCGGATCAGCGCCCACGGCATACACCGTGAACATGCCACCGAGGAAGCTAGCCCCCATCAACGGGTTGGCACGGAACTTCTGCTGGATGCTGCCGCGCACGCGCGTCATCACCGTCCAAAAGCTCCACCCACCAAGGCCAATCATGGTCAAAAAGCTAAAATACAGCAGCAGGTGCGGGCGCCAAAAAAAGTCCTCGCCAAACGGAATACCATAGGTCGAGTGCCAGATTTCGTCCCAAACACCGGCAATACCGATGCTAAACGCGCCCAGCGTCAGCAGCAGCGCGATGATGCTGCGCGTCGAGGCGCTGAGGGCCAGCGGCTCGGGCACTTTAACGCCCGCAGGCAGCGGCTTCAACAATAAATACCATCCAATACCACCAATCGACGCCGTAACGGCAATCAAAATCAGGATACCGATGGTGAAAGCAGGCATGCTTTCGGCGGGGGGCAAACCAGCAAGGAGGGTTAAGATGATGAAGATGGCGGTTGTCGCGACAAGGATGGCAGCAAATGCGCCATTTCGAGATGGAACAGTCCCAGTGCTTTGCATCGTTAGACTCTCCCTCAAGTTTAAGAGCAACAAGCATCGATATATTACTGTATCGGCCCAAATATAACATTTACATTTAAGTCCAATTGTTCTCAATTTCGTTATAATCGGATTTTCTTACAAAAATTTCACAAAAAAGGCGGGGTCGCAAGATGCCTCCCCGCCCTTTTGATACAACCATCCCCGCCCCCACCCCTGTTGAGGTCTATACACGTCAACCGCGCAGGGTGTAATACAGCTCGTTCCAACGCAGCTCGTTCTTGAAGCCGGTGATGGTGGTGGCATGGTTGATGTGCAGATATTCGATGTTGGCCATCTCGGCAAAGTCAGCCAGATGTGCCGCAGTTAGGGCCTGACTGAAGCCGGTGTGATGCGCCCCGCCGGCATAAATCCACGCCGCCGCGCCCGATTGCAAGTCGGGCTGTGGCATCCACAGCGTGCGCGCCACCGGCAGCTTGGGCATCGGGTGCGCAGGCGGCATCACCACCACATCATTCACAATCAGCCGAAAACGATTGCCCATATCCACCATCGAAGCATTGATGGCTGCGCCGTCAGGCGTATCAAATACCAAACGGGCGGGGTCGGCCTTGCCGCCGATGCCGAGCGGATGCACCTCGAGGCGCGGTTTGCTGCGCGCAATGGTCGGGCAGATTTCGAGCATATGCGCCCCAAGCACCATCTGCCCCCCGGGCGACAGGTGATAGGTGTAGTCCTCCATAAACGACGTGCCGCCCGCAAGGCCAGCGGCCATCACCTTCATGGCCCGCAGCAGCGCCGAGGTCTTCCAGTCCCCCTCGCCGCCAAAGCCATACCCATCAGCCATCAGACGCTGCACGGCCAAGCCGGGCAGCTGCACCAACCCATGCAGGTCTTCAAAGGTGGTGGTAAAGGCCTTAAACCGCCCTTCTTGCAAAAACTGCCGCATCCCCAGCTCGATGCGCGCGGCCTCGCGCACCGAGGCGTGCCGAGCGCCGCCCTTGCGCAGGTCTTCAGCCATCACATAAGTGGCTTCATATTCATCCAGCAAGGCAGCCAACTCGGCCTCGGAAACCGCATTGACCCGCTCAACAAGGTCGCCCACCCCATAGCCATACACCTGATAGCCCAGACGCATCTGCGCCTCGACCTTGTCACCCTCGGTCACCGACACCGAGCGCATGTTGTCGCCAAAGCGCGCCAGACGCGCATCTTGCGCATCGGCCCACGCACACGCCGCGCGCACCCATACCCCAAGGCTGGCCTGAACGCCAGCGTCGCGCCAGTGGCCCACCACCACCTTGCGATTGAGGCGCAGGCGAGTGGCCATAAACCCAAACTCGCGGTCGCCATGCGCGGCCTGATTCAGGTTCATAAAGTCCATATCAATATCATCCCACGGGATGTCTTGATTGTACTGCGTGTGCAGGTGCGCCAGCGGCTTGTTCAGCGCCTTCAGGCCCGAAATCCAGTTCTTGGACGGCGAAAAAGTGTGCATCCACACCAGCACGCCCACACAGTCTTGAGCCGCATTGGCCTCCAGACACACGCGATAGATGTCTTCTGGCGTGGTCAGCACCGGCTTAAATACCACCCGGACGGGAATATCCGGCGCATCGTTTAGGGTGGCGGCAATCTCGCGGGAGTGGACGGCCACCTGCTCGAGCGTCTCTGGCCCATACAGGTGCTGACTGCCGGTGAGAAACCACACCTCATAGCGTTTCAAATCAATCATCGAACACAGACCTTTCTAGAAGGGTTACTGTCCATAAACGTTCTGATAGCGGTCATACAGCTTGTCGATGTCCGACTGCTTAATCGGCAGCGGCGTGCCGATTTGCAGCGCCGTCCACACAATGGCGGCATTGTCTTCGGTCATCACCGCCGCCTTGACCGCCTTTTGGGCATCTGCACCGGTGGCAAACACCCCGTGGTTCTGCAAGATGCACGACGGGCTGCGACTGTCTTTGAGCGTTTGCACCACCACCTGCCCAATCTCTTCTCCACCAATGAGCGCGAACCCGCCGCACGGGATCGCCCCTCCGAATTCGTCGCCCATCGCCGTGGTCACGCACGGGATTTCACGGGCCAGTGTGGCAAACGCGGTCGCATAGCGCGAGTGGGTATGCACAATGCCGTTGACATGCGGCATGTGCCGATAGATATAACAGTGCGAGGCGGTGTCAGATGACGCCTTGTGGGTGGACTCGACAATCTTGCCGTCTAGGTCTACCACCACCATGCTCTCAGGCGTCAGGTCTTCAAACAGGACGCCGCTGGGCTTGATGACCACCAACCCGCTCTGCGGGTCGCGGGCGCTGATGTTGCCGCTCGTCCATGCGACAAGGTTGTTACGGGGCAGCAGGGTGTGCAGGTCACACACCACCCGGCGCAGTTCTGGCAGCAGCATGGGTCACTCTCCACGGGCTTGATTGCGAATCTTCTTTAGGCGCTTCATCACGTCATTCGCCCCGCGCCCAAAGTAGTCGTACAGGGCCTTATATTCGGCGTACAGCTGGTCATAGACCGCCTGATTTTCGGGGATGGGGGTTACAACCTCGTCCTTCAGCTTGCCCATGTGCTCTGCCGCCGCGTGGATGTCGGGATACACACCGGCAGCGACCGCCGCGTGCAGTGCAGACCCCAAGGCCGGCGCTTGTGCCGAGCCGGCAAGGCGCAGGGCACGCCCGGTCACATCGGCATAAATCTGGCGCAGCAGGGCGTTCTTCTCGGGCAGGCCGCCCGCCGCCACCAGCTCAGTGACCGGCACACCCTGCTTCTCGAACGCCTCGATAATTTCGCGCGTGCCAAACGCCGTCGCTTCAATCAGGGCGCGGTAGATGTCTGGGGCACGGGTCGCCAGCGTCGCGCCGACCAGCACCCCGCTCAAATCCACATCCACCAGCGTAGAGCGGTTGCCGTTCCACCAATCCAGCGCCAACAGGCCGTGCTCGCCGACCTTTTGGCGGGCGGCCTCGCGCTCTAGATAGTCGTGCAGGCCAAGACCAGCGGCGCGGGCCGCTGCCTCATAGTCTGCCGGCACAGCATGATCGACAAACCACGCGAAGATGTCCCCCACCCCCGACTGGCCCGCCTCATAGCCATACAGCCCGTCGATGATGCCGCCATCAACCACCCCGCACATGCCATCCACGTCCTTCAAGTCGCTGCTCGACATGATATGACAGGTGGACGTGCCCATAATCATCACCATCACCCCCGGGCGGGTGGCCTTGACGGCCGGCGCGGTGACATGAGCATCCACGTTGCCGACCGCCACCGCCGTCCCTGCCGGCAGGCCCAACTGCTCGGCCATCGCCGCGGTCAGGCCGCCGGCCTTGCCGCCCAACGGGGCAAATGGGCCGCTTACTTTTTCGGCAATCACGTTTTGGAAGGCCGGATGCAGCGCCCCAAAATACTCTGGCGAGGGATAAGCCCCGTCCTGCACCAGCATCTTATAGCCGGCGGTGCAGGTGTTACGCGTCAGCACGCCGGTCAGCTGCCATACCACCCAGTCGGCGGATTCGATAAAAACGTCGATGTCGCGATACACCGACGGGCTTTCGTCCAAAATCTGCAACAATTTGCTAAAAAACCACTCCGATGAATATTTTCCGCCGTAGCGCTTCAGCCATGTCTCGCCGCGCTGCCGCGCCACCTCGTTGATGCGGTCGGCCTGCGGCTGCGCCGCATGGTGTTTCCACAGCTTGACATAGGCGTGCGGCTCATCTTGATAGCCCGGCACAAGGCACAGCGGCGTGCCGTCGGCTTTGGCCGGCATGGGCGAGCTGGCGGTGAAGTCGATGCCGATGCCCACCACGTCCTGCGGATTCACCTCACTGGCTTTTAGGACAGCCGGGACGGTCTGCCGAAACACCTCCAGATAGTCCTGCGGGTGCTGCAAGGCCCACTCTGGGCCAAGCCGCCGCCCCGAAGGCAGCGTCTCGTCCATCACCCCATGCGGATAATCGAAGACTGCCGTCGCCACCTCGCGCCCGTCACGCACATCAACCAGCAAGGCGCGCCCCGATAATGTGCCAAAATCTACACCGATGGTATACATCTCTCTACCTCTCTACTTGCTGACCGAAGTCGTACTCTTGCGCACAACCAGACGCGGATACAGCACCCGTTGATGGATGGGGGTATCGGGGTTCTTCATCAGCGCCACCAGATACTCCACCGACTGCTCGCCCAGCGCCTCAAAATCCTGATGCACCGTGGTCAGTGGGGGCGAAAAGTACGCCGACTCGGGGATGCCGTCAAACCCGACCACCGAGACATCATGCGGTATGCACAGGCCGTGCTCGCCCAGCGCGGCCATCGCCCCCAACGCCATCTGATCGTTGGCCGCCACCAGCGCGCTGAAGCGCGCGCCCTTTTTCAGCAGGCCATTAACCGCCTCATATCCGCTCTGGGCCGACCAATTGCCCGCCATGCTGAGATGAGGGGACAGCCCATGCTGGTTCATGGTATCCACCCAGCTTTGATGCCGCATCACCGCATCGTGCCAGTTCATCGGGCCGCTGATTTCGGCAATCTGGGTGTGTCCCAGCCCAATCAGATGCTCGACCGCCAGCTTTGCGCCGTAAAACTGCTCAATGGCCACCGAGGCGATGCCGGGCTGTGGGCGGGTATCAATCTGAATGAACGGGATGTCGCCCACCCACTCCTTCACCTCGTGCATAAAATCCGACACAATCGGCGCAACCATGATGATGCCGTCAATCAGGTGGCCGTGCAGGTCATTGAGCGCCGCCCGGATTTCGGCCCGCTCCAGCTGCTGTACCGCGCTCAAGGACACGCGATACCCGCTGCGCTTGGCGTGTTGGGTAATGTTCGAGACCATCTGTCCCGGCCCATAAAACGTCCCCCCAAAGCTGATGATGGCAATCATGTCGGACTTGCTGGTGACAAGGCTGCGCGCGGCATGGTTGGGGTGATAATTCAGCTCACGGATCGCCCCCAGCACCCGCTTGCGCGTCTCTTTGGACACGCTGGGGTGATTGTTGATGACGCGCGAGACGGTTTGATAGGAAACGCCAGAATGATGGGCAACATCGTTGAGCGTAACCTTTTTATGGGGGAGCTTCATGGTATGTGTTCTACTCGACTCTGCTTGAAAACGACGGATGTGATGATTGTATCAACGAGACTGCCGGCCCACACTTGCGGGCCGCTCATCCAGCGGCTTTGGCCGGCGGGTCTTTGGCCGACAGCAGGTTCTGCCCACTGCTCAACAGCCGCTGAAGCCCGACAAACGCAAACAACAGCCCACCCGTCACAATCTTGATCCACCACGGCGTCAGCGAGCCGTCCAACGTCAGATAGGTCTGAATGGTGCCCAACGTCATCACCGCGATGAACGTCCCAATCACATAGCCAGACCCACCCGTCAGCAGCGTGCCGCCAATCACCACCGCCGAAATCACATCCAGCTCCAGCCCAACCGCAATCGTCGAGTCGCCCGACTGCTTGGACAGCGACAGCACAATGCCGGCAAAGGTGGCCAAAAAGCTGTTGAGCGCATACACGCTGATGGTGGTGCGCGCCACCGGCACACCCAGCAGCAGCGCGGCATCGGCATTGCCGCCCAAGGCATACACATTGCGCCCAAAGCGCGTATAGTGCGCCACAAAAATCCCGACAATCAGTACCAGCAAGAACATGGCCGCGGCAAAGGTAAACCGACCGCGGTCTGGGAAGATATACACCAGCTCTGAGACCTGCTCATACAGCGGGTGCTTGATGCGGATGGACTCGGTGGACAGTACATAGGACATGCCGCGTGCAAGGAACAACCCCGACAGCGTGACGATGAAAGCAGGTATCCGAAAGTAGTGGATAATCGCCCCCATAACCGCGCCAAACGCCGTGCCGATGCTCAACATCACCACAAACGTCGGCAGCGGGTCCCAACCGTTGCGGTCAATCATCAGCGCGCAGAACACACCGGTAAAGGCAATCACCGACCCGACCGACAGGTCAATCCCCCCCGAGATAATCACGAACGTCATGCCAATCGCCGCGATGCCCCAAAAGGCATTATCACGCAGCAGGTTGCCGACGATGCGCATCGTCCCAAAGCTCGAAAACTGCGAATAAGCAAACAGATACATCCCCGAAAACACAAGGAACGTCATCAGCAGTGGCAAAAAGCGCGATTTCATGTCGTCCTTCTCCCCCACGGGCGCGTGATGAAGCGCCGGAACTCCGGTGATTGCAGCAGCAGCACCGCCAGCACCACAATCGCCTTGACCACAAGGTTGGTGGTGGGGTGCAGCGTGCTAACATATAACCCCACCAGCATACTCTGGATAATCAGCACCCCCAGCGCGCTTTGCAGCAGATAGAACCGCCCACCCAACAGCGACGTCCCACCAATCACCACCGCCAAAATCGCGTCCAGTTCGGAATATAACCCCGCCGTGTGCGGGTCTGCCGACTTGACCTCTCCGGCCACAATCATGCCGGCCAGCGCCGCACACACCCCCGACAGCACATAGACAAACAGCTTAATCAAGCGCGCCTGTATGCCGGCATAATAACTGGCGCGGTCGTTCACCCCCACTGCCTCGATGAACAAGCCCAGCGCGGTACGCCGCACCAGCAAAATCACGATAATCAACACCCCAGCCGCCAAAAAAATCGGGAAAGGCAGCCCCAGCACCACCCCACGCCCGATAAACGCCAGCGTATCGTTGGTGAAGGTGGGCGACTGGCCGTTGGTAATCAGCTGAGCCACCCCGCGGCCAGACACCATCAAAATCAGAGTGGCGATGATGGGCTGCAAATTAAAAAACGCCACCAACAGGCCGTTCCACAGCCCACACAGCGCCCCCACCAGCAGCGTAATTACGATAATCACCGCCGGCTGTTGATAAAACGCTGTCCCACCCGCCTCATAGCCTCTAATCAGCATCACCGCGGCGGCGGCGCTGATAGCCATCACCGCGCCCACCGACAAGTCGATGCCGCGGGTGGCAATTACCAGCGTCATCCCAATCGCCAGCAGGATATAGGGCGCAGCATTATCAAGGATGTTGATGGAGCTGCCAATCAAACGGTCATTGACGGTGCGAATATCGAAAAAGGTGGGCGAAATCAGCCGGTTGATGAACAGGATGATGAGCAGCGCTACCATCGTCCACAACAGGCGCGAATTCACCCCGAACCCTTTGCCCAATCGTTCAGGGGCGGGCTTCGGTTTGCGGTCTTCTAAAGCCATTTTTACCTCTCAAAACGTGTATTCTGTGATGGCCAGCTGACACAACCTGCCGCCAGCCCCCGCGCTACTGCGATGCAATCGCCTTCATGATGGTGTTTTCGTTGATGTCTTCGCCGCGCAGCTCGCCCACCTTCTTGCGGTCACGCATGATGATGACACGGTCGCTGTAATCGACCACCTCGGCCAGCTCGGACGAGATAATCAGCATGGCTTTGCCCTGCGCGGCCAACTGCTTGATAATCTGCACGATTTCGGCATGTGCCCCCACGTCGATACCGCGCGTCGGCTCATCCAAAATCAGAAAGTCGGGATTAGAAATCAGCCAGCGCGCCAAAATCACCTTTTGTTGGTTGCCCCCAGACAGCTCTTTAATCGGCTTTTCGGCGCTCGAGGTGGCAATGCTCAGGGCCTGTATCATCTGGGTGGCAAGCTCATTTTGCTTTTGGCGCGACAGCGTGTTGAACCACCCGATTTTGGCCTGAAGCGCCAGCACGATGTTCTCACGCACGCTCAGCTCGGCAAAGATGCCCTCCATCTTGCGATCCTCTGGACACAGCCCAAACCCATACTGAATGGCCTTGCGCGGCGAGGTCAAATCAACCGACCGCCCTTTCAGCAGCGCACGCCCTTTCTCACTCTGCTCGATGCCGAAAATCAGCTGAGCCACCTCTGTCCGGCCAGACCCCAACAGGCCGGCCAGCCCAACGATTTCGCCCTGCCGGATGTCGAGGTCAAATGGCTCAATCACACCGCGGCGCGCAAAGCCCTTCACGCTCAAGAACGTATCGTCTATGCCGGCCTCTGCCGGGGCTTTGGCCTTGCCCGCGCCGGCTTCGGTGTCCAGCTCTTTGCCCAGCATCTCCGAAATCAGCTGCATCCGCGGCAGGTCTTTCAGGTCGTGCTCGCCCACCTTCTGACCGTTGCGTAGCACGGTGACTCGGTCGCCAATCTCATAGACCTGATCAAGAAAATGCGTAATCAGGATGATGCCGATGCCGCGCGCCTTCAGCGAGCGAATGACCGAAAACAGCATCTCGACCTCGGGGCGGTCAAGGCTGGAGGTCGGCTCGTCCAAAATCAGCACCTTGGCCGACAAATCCACCCCGCGCACAATCGCCACAATCTGCTGAACCGCCACCGAATAGGCCGCCAGATTCTGCGTGACGTCAATATCGACACCAAAATCCAGCAGCAGCTGCTTGGCCCGCCGATTGGCCGCCCGCGTATCAATCATGCCCCAGCGCATCGGCTGACGCCCCAAAAAGATGTTCTCGGCCACCGACAGCGTCGGTATCAGATTGACCTCTTGATACACCGTGCTGATGCCCAGCTCTTGGGCGTGCTTGGGGCTTTGCGGGTTAATCGACTGCCCCTCTAGCCAGATGCTGCCGGCGTCTTTTTGATGCACACCGGTAATCACTTTGATCAGTGTCGATTTGCCTGCGCCGTTTTCGCCCACCAGAACATGCACATCCCCATGCCGCAGGGTAAAGTCCACCCCCGAAAGCGCAATCGTAGAAGGAAAGGTTTTGGTAAGGTCTTTAATCTGTAATAAAGGCGGATTTTGTGGGTCGGGCGTGTTCATCATCGACTCCTGCTGTACAGTATCCCTTTAATTTTATCGCTATCTATACAGAGGGAGGGGGGCGCAAAGGCAAACGGGCCACACCGCTCCCCTCCCTCGCAGGTTTTATTACACGACACCCGCCGTCAAGCGGTTTGTCGCGGTCTGTGTCATGGGGTATGTCTCAGACGGGTGTACGTGTACCAACCTCTTTTCCGGGACAGCCGCCGCTTTAGCGGTCGGCGTCATAATCCTCGCGCGAGGTGTACAGGCCGCCGCCGACCGGTATCCACTTGGGCACGTCCTCGCCATTGAGATAGGCCACCACCGCATCAAAGGCCGGGCCGCCCATGAACGGGCTGAGTTCGACCGTGGCGTTGGTTTCGCCAGCATCCAGCGAGTCGAAGATGTCGGGGATCGCATCGACCGAAACCACCAGAATGTCCTCGGCAGGGGTCACGCCGGCTTCCTTCATCGCCTCAATCGCGCCGATGGCCATGTCGTCGTTGTGGGCAAACACCGCACAGATGTTGTCCGGGTCTTCCGAGCTGAGGATGCTGGCCATCACCTGCTTACCGTTGGTGCGCACAAAGTCACCGGTCTGCGAATAGGTGATTTTCATTTTGGGGAACAAGCTGATCACCTCGGCAAAGCCGGTGTGACGGTCTTCGGCAGCAGCAGACCCCACCGTGCCATACAGCTCAACGATGTTGCACTCGCCCGAGGTAGCCTGCACCAGCCAAGCCGCAGCCAAACGCCCCTCGTGCACAAAGTCAGACGAAACGCGCGTCACATACAGAGACGGGTCAGAGTCCACGTTGCGGTCCACAATCACCACCGGCACGCCGGCATCGCGGGCTTCCTTCAGCACATCGTCCCAACCAGTGGCAATCACCGGCGCAAGGATGATGGCATCCACATCGCCCTGAGCCAACCACGCACGGATGGCGGCAATCTGGTTCTCTTGACGCTGTTGGGCGTCCGAAAACAGCAGGTTGATGCCGCGCGCCTCGGCCTCGGCCTTCACCGCATCGGTAAAGGCGGTGCGCCACGCGCTTTCAGAACCAATCTGAGAGAAACCAATCGTCAGCCCAGCGCCATCACCTTCCTGCGCCATCGCAAACGGAACCAGCATCGCCAGCAGCAGCGATACGATCAAAGCCAGTTTTGCAAATCGCATTTCAAAATCCCCTTATCTATCCTGATGTGGTTTCAATCCCCCAACAGCCAGTCCATTGGACGGCAAACAGGGCCACATCACACCTATTCTGTATGGATTTGTCCAAGCCGAAACACATCTCTATCCCGTGCGGTCTGGGGATAAGAAGCCAGAAAACAGCTTGAA
>DAOUCZ010000035.1:0-20454 GCA_034431675.1 Anaerolineae bacterium
GAGCAACGGCACCTATCAGTGGTCGGTGGTCGCCACCAATGCCAAAGGCAGCACCGGCATCGGCAACCCGACTGCCGGCGGGGCAGCGCCCACCCTCATCACCTTCTTCGTCAACGACGCCGCACAGCCCCGCAACTTCGAACTGCTCGGCCCAATCAATGACACCCTCATCCGCAAGCCAGCCGAGTTTGCCGGCCTGACATGGCGCGACAACCTCGACGCCGAAACCTACAGCCTGTCGGTGATTAAGGTCTCGACCAATACCCGCCTCGGCAGTGTCATCAACATCAGCGGCCTAACCTATCAAAACGACAGTGATGCCCTGACTTGCGATAGCGAAACCCGCATCTGCACCTACACCCTCAGCACCGCCGAAATCGACCAGCTGACGACTGGGTCTTATGCATGGACGGTTCTGGCTGTCAGCCCGGGCGGCACCCCGCGTGAAGCGCGCAACGGTGCAGGTAAATTCGGCGTCCGCACCACCGATATTGAGCTGCTGCGCAATGGCAGCTTCGAAACCGCCGACCCCACCAGCGCCCAACGTGCACGCAACTGGGCCATCACTGGCACGGTCAGCAATGATACCCGCCTGTGCTACCCCGCTGAGGGCACAGCCCACGACGAGTTGTGCGTCTGGCGCTTCCGCAGCTCGGCCACCGAAAACATCGAGGTCTATCAGGAATTCCCCGATCGTCTTGGCATGGTCGCCGGCGAAAAGGTTGTGCTGAGCGGGTTTGTGCGCACCACCAACCACAGCGGCATCCTGCGCCTGCGCGTGCAAATCTTCTATACCAACCCGGCCACACCCACCACGACCGCGGTCATCAACATCCCCGCTGGCAGCACCACCGGCTATCTCGACCTGCCAGATGTGCAAGCCACCATTGCAGGGCCGGTCAATCGCATCCGCGTCAGCATGATTAGCAAAGCCAAGACCGGCACGGCCTTCTTCGACAGCATCAGCTTGACGCTGTTGGCCGAAGACAACATCATCCGTGATGCGCTGGCATTGCCAAGTGTCCCCACTGACACCACACCAGACGGCGCACTGCCCCTGCCGATGCCCTAAGGCATCTAAAAAAGCAATAAAAATCCCTCTCAGGGTATAGACCTGAGAGGGAAATCACGGTGAGGCTGTCTTAGCCTCACCGTTTTTATTTCACAGCCAGCAGGTTATTCATCAACCGCCGCCCTTGATGTCGCTGATACCACCTTCAGTCATGGCGCGGGCATCGAGCACCTTACGGGCCTCATCCTCGTTCATCAGGCCTTCGCTCACCACGATGTCAAGCAGGGTACGGTTCTCGGCCAGTGACTTCTTGGCCACCATCGCACCCTTCTCATACCCGATGACCGGGTTCAGAGCCGTCACCAGAATCGGGTTCTTCAGCAGCCAGCTCTCTGCCTTCTCACGGTTGGCCACCAAACCCACCACCAACTTATCGGTGAAGGCACGCACCGCGCCAATCATCACAATCATCATCTCGTTCAGATTGTGGGCCATAATCGGCATCATCACATTCAGCTCCAGTTGGCCGGCCTGCGCCCCCAGCGTGACAGTATGGTCATTACCCATCACGTGGAACATCGCCTGATTGAGCATCTCAGCCAGCACAGGATTGACCTTGCCCGGCATAATACTCGACCCGGGTTGAACCGGCGGGCAGGTCAGCTCGCCAAGGCCGGTGGTCGGGCCGCTGCTCAGCAGGCGGATGTCACTTGCGATACGGCTGAAGTCTTGTGCCGCAGTACGCAGCGCCCCACTGAAGAACACCGCATCCTGATGCGACTGCATTGACTCAAACAGGTCATCGCTGGTATACAGCGTCAAACCGGTCAAGCGCGACAGCACACGTACCATGTTGGCATGATACTGCGGGTGCGCATTCAGGCCAGAGCCGGTGGCCGTGCCACCAATGCCCAAACGACGCAGCCCCTCTGCCGCCACCTTGATTTTCTCGATATTACGCTCGATGGCCTTAGCCCATGCCCCGACCTCTTGACCAAGGCGCACTGGCACAGCATCCTGCAAATGCGTGCGCCCCGATTTCACGATGTCATCCCACTCGTGCGCCTTCTTACGGAACTCATCCGCACAGCGCTGCATCGTGGCAATCAGTTCATCCAGCTTCCACAGAACGCCAAGGCGTAGGGCGGTCGGGATGGTATCGTTGGTGGACTGCGCCATGTTGACATGGTCATTCGGGTTGACCGGTTTCTTGGCAGAACTGTTCAGCTCAACACCGAGGATTTCGCTGGCGCGATTGGCAATCACTTCGTTGGTGTTCATGTTGTGGCTGGTGCCAGCACCGGCTTGGAACGGGTCTACCACAAAGTGCGCATCCCATTTGCCCTCGATGACCTCATCTGCCGCCTGAATAATGGCATTGGCCAGCGTGGCATCCAGCAGACCGAGGTCGCGATTGACCTCGGCAGCGGCACGCTTGATGGTCGCCATACTCCAGATAAACGCACGATACGGCTTCAGGCCGCTAACATTAAAATTGTCCACCGCACGCTGAGTCTGGGCCGCATAATAAGCATTAATTGGCACACGTACTTCGCCCAGCGTATCTTTCTCAATACGATATTCGGTCATGGTCTTTTTGCTCCTTGTTATCAGCCATGCAAACCGCCAAATAAAAAAGCGCTACCTATCGTAGCGCCTTTTGTCACTATAATTCTAGGCTGAGTGCCCATGACGTACGGCAGGAAAAACAGGTGACAGTTGTCGTGTTGGCCCCACCACACACAGCCTCTCAGCCTATGCTTTGCCCGCTTACTTAGCCGCCGCGTACAGTTCGGCAACCTTGGCCCAATTCACCACATTCCACCACGCCGCAACATAGTCCGGACGGCGGTTCTGGTAGTTCAGATAGTAGGCGTGCTCCCACACATCCAGCCCCAAAATCGCGGTCTTACCTTCCATTAACGGGGTATTCTGGTATTCGGTGGTGGTGATGCTCAACGCGCCATTCTCAACCACCAGCCAAACCCAACCGCTACCAAAGCGGCCAGCTGCTGCCGCCGCAAACTTGGCCTTAAATTCGTCAAAGCTGCCAAACGCCGCATTGATGGCATCAGCCAATTCGCCAGTCGGAGTGCCGCCTGCATTGGGGGCCATAATCTCCCAGAACAGGTTATGATTCCAATAGCCACCGCCGTTATTGCGCACCGGCCCGCGAATCGCCTCGGGCAAGCTGCTCAGATTCTGCAACAGCCACTCAATCGACTTGTCCTGAAGGTCTGGATAGGCTTCCAGCGCCTTGTTCAAGTTGTCGGTATAAGCCTTGTGGTGCTTGCCGTGATGAATCTCCATCGTGCGGGTATCAATGTGGGGTTCAAGCGCGTCGTGCGCATAAGGCAGCGCAGGCAGTTCAAAAGCCATGGATGTCTGCTCCTGTGTTGACGTGTAATGTCCAAAAGTACAAATAACAGTCTATCACGCACAAATAAGAAAATGAGTAGAATTAACCCCAATTTAACATCGCCCCACCCTCACACCGATTGGATATTCCCCCAGATGTCGTCACCCCTCAGCGCTTCCATCTCGCCCCGTGCCTTGTTGATTCTCGCCCTTGGGGTCATGGCCGTCAGCAGTTCTGCCGTGCTCATCCGCTTGATGCAAATCGAGGGGATGCCCTCGCTGGCCATCGCAGCACTGCGCCTCAGCATCGCAGCACTCATTTTGACGCCCGCCGTATGGGCACGCAGTCGCACCGAACTGCGCACACTCCCCCGCCGTCAATGGCTGATGATGGGCCTGAGCGGCGGATTTCTGGCCCTACACTTCATCGCATGGATCACTTCGCTAGAGCAAACCACCGTCCTCATCAGCACTGCCTTAGTAGTCACCTCGCCAATCTGGGTCAGCATCCTAGAGGTGGTCTTTTTGCGTGCACGCTTCTCGCGCGAGGTGGTGTTTGGCCTACTCATCACTCTCACTGCCGGCATCCTGATTGCCTTAACAGGCGACAGCAGCAGCACAACACAGGGGCAAAACCCGTTGAGTGGCGCGGTGCTGGCTCTGCTGGGAGCAATGGCCGTCGCGGTCTATTTGGTGACGGGGCGCAGTGTGCGCGGGCATCTCTCTCTGCTGCCCTACATCTGGACAGTCTATGGGGTCGGCGCCGTGATTGTGGTTATCGTCTGCATCATCAGCGGCGTCCCGCTCAATGGTTACAGTGCCGCCGCCTATGGGCTGGTGATTGCCAATGCCATCCTATCACAGGTCATCGGTCACTCATCATTCAACTATGCGGTAAAGTATATGCCTGCCACTTATATCGGCGTTGCCACACAGCTCGAACCCGTCCTCAGCGCCCTGATGGCGGCCTTGATTCTGGCAGAGCCGCTGCTGCCCGTCCAAATCGTCATCGGCATCCAGATTTTGCTTGGCGTGCTGCTGGTGGTGCTTTCCCCACGCAGCACCCCCTCAGAGTCGGACTAGCGTCGGGTAATTCGCAGCAGGCGGTATGTTAGAATATCCCTCACAACACCGATAAAGATGGATGATTCGTCGTTATGCGCCGTTTGATGCTTTCCTTATCGCTGGCCATCCTCATCCCCTTGATGATACTGGTCAGCGCCGCCGCCCTCGCCCAATCTGCCGACACCGGTGTCTATGCCGAGGCACTTGGCACGGCCAATCTGCGTGCCGGCATCGGCCTAGAAGCCGAAATCATCACACAAATTCAGGCGGGCACGCGCTATCCAGTGTTGGCCCGCAGTCAGTTCTACCCTTGGCTGCTGCTGGGCACCCCCAACTCACTGACCCCATTGGGATGGGTATTTCAAGACCTTGTCACTGTCACAGGCAACATCAATGCCCTCCCCTTTAGCGAGGCAGACCTACAAGCCCAGCTTGCCCCCACCTCCACACTGCCACCCACCGCAGAACTCATCACCCGCGCCCCC
Source organism: Anaerolineae bacterium (assembly GCA_034431675.1). GTDB lineage: Bacteria > Chloroflexota > Anaerolineae > Aggregatilineales > Phototrophicaceae > Flexicrinis. The sequence goes on from DAOUCZ010000035.1 coordinate 4,921, forward strand.
GTCAACAGCCTCGGCGCACAGACCACCCCCACCGCTCTACCAACCTACAACGTCTATGGTCTGGTCAATGGCGAGATTAACCTGCGCTATGGCCCGGGGGCTGATTATCCCCGTCTGGGGGTCGCCCGTCCCGGGGATCGCCTCGAAATCATCGGCTATCACCTCACGCTTCCATGGGTGCAGATTCGCTACCCCTCAGCGCCCTTTGGCGTGGCATGGGTGGCGCGCGACGTCATCGAAATCATCGGCAACCCCAACAGCACCAACCCGATTTCTCAGACCGATTTTTCGGCCCAACCCACCCTCACCCCTACACCAGCGCTGGTGCTGCAACCTGCGGTCAACGCGCAGGGCACGACCATCCCCGTCAGCCCAGAATTTGCCCGCCTTGCCAACACCTTGTGGAATCGGGTGCTGACCGCCGGCTTTGACCCCCAAACCAGCAAATTTGCCGCCCTCTATGTCCGCAATCTGGTCAGCAAAGAAGAATTCAGCGTTGGCTCGAATGTGGCGTTTAACGGCACCAGCGTCAACAAAATCACGATTTTGGCCGCATTCTTCAACGCACTCGACGGCAACATGGACTATCAGGCTGGTGTAGACCTTGCCAATACCATGATTTGCAGCGAAAACGTCTCGACCAACAGCGTGCTGTCCCGCATCGGTGGCGGAGACATGTATCTAGGCGCAGAGGCCGTTACTTCGTTCCTCACCAAATTCGGCCTCAAGCGAACCTTCCTCACCGCCCCCTACGAAACACCCGGACGCGCCCTCCCGCAGCCCACCATCCCGATTCGCTTCCCCCGCACCGACGTAGACCAAACCAAAGCAGAACCCAACGTCACCAATCAGATGACCGTTGATGAGATGGGACACTTACTACAAGCCATCTATGAATGCGGCATGGAAGAGACCGGCCCACTGCTCACCAATTTCACCACCTTTACACCGCAAGAATGTCGCAAAATGCTGTATCTGATGCAGAACAACACGGTGGACGCCTTTTTCAAAGCCGGCGTGCCCGAAAACGTGCCCGTTGCACACAAACATGGGTGGGTTAATAACACCCATGGCAACGCCGCCATCATCTTCTCCCCCGGTGGCGCATACATCATGGTGATGATGATGTATCAGCCCACATGGCTCAACTTTCAAGAATCTCTGCCGCTGGCCGCAGAGCTAAGCAGAGAAATGTATAACGCCCTCAACCCCGAAAACCCCCTCCTAGCCATCCGCGATGGCTATATCCCCCCCACCGAAACCTGCAATTATGCCGGCTCAGAGCTGGTCGAACAGCTCATCTCGCCGTTCTTTCTGGAATAAAAAACAAGGCCCTGTGCAGCGACGATTGCACAGGGCCTTGTTGAGCGATGAAACACAGCAGAGTCAGCCTTTGACCGCCCCAGCCGTCAGACCGCCGACAATCTGGCGCTGAAGGGACAGATAGACCGCCACCACCGGAATGCTAGCCAGCAGCGCGCCAGCAGCGAACTTGCCCCAGTCACGGTTGAAGTCGGCATTGATGAAGTTGAACAGCCCCACCATCAATGTCCAGTTCTCTTTGTCGCGCAAGATTAAGCGCGCCATCACAAACTCGTTGAACGTGCCGATGAACGCCAACACCCCCACCACCGCCAGAATCGGGCGTACCAGCGGAAAAATCAGCATCCAGAACGTCTGCCAATGGGTTGCACCATCCACCATCGCGCTTTCGTCAATTTCACGCGGGATGGTATCGAAGAACCCCTTCATCAACCACACATTGACACCCATTGCCCCGCCCAGATAGATCAGGATCAGGCCGCCGTGACTGTTCAAGCCAAACATGGCTAGCCAAGACCAGTCAATGCCAGACAAAAACGGCAGCGCCTCGGGAATAGCTGTGGCAAGGTTTTTGATTTGCTCCATCATCAAGAAGATGGCAACGATGGCAAGGATGTTGGGGAACACCTGAATCAGCAGCACACCCAGCAGCAGGGTGCGCCGCCCATAAAAGCGGAAGCGGCTGAACGAATACGCCGACAGCGAGGCAATCAACACCGTCAGCGTCGTGCTGACCACTGCCACAAACAGCGAATTGCCAATCCAGCGCCAAAACGGGTATAGGCCAGTCGGGTTGTTGATCAGCGCGTCAAAGTTTTTAAACAGCGTCTCACTGGTCACACCAGACAGCGAATCAAGCGAGAAACGCAGCGTGCCAGCAGGATTGAACGCCGAAAGCACGATGAAAAACACGGGGAATAACGCAAACACAATCGCCACAACCACGATGACCATGCGCAGGGCAAGGCCAAACACACGCTCGTTGCGCGACTGTACCATGCGTCCTTCTTGCCAGTTGGGTTGCGCTTTGCTAGACATTTTCACCCACCTGTTCCCATTGACGAGTAAAGCGGAACTGTATCAGCGTGACGACAGCGACAATCGCAAAGATGACAATGGCAATGGCCGACGCATACCCATAATCCGCACCACGGTCGTTGCCAAAGGCAAGGCTGTATGTGTACGAAATCAGGATGTCGGTGTAGCCCGCCGGCACCGGTGAACTGGGGATGGGCGGGTCACCAAAGGTCAGCGCCTCAATCAGCAGATAGTTGTTGAAGTTGAAGGTGAAAGACGCAATCAGCAGCGGGCCAACTGAGACCAGCAGCAGCGGCAGCGTAATGCGCCAGAAGCGCTGGGACGAAGTAGCACCATCCACCGCAGCAGCCTCATAGACGTCTGATGAAATGCCTTGCAGCGCACCGCTGCACACCAACATCATATAAGGGTAGCCCAGCCACGTGTTCACCAGCAGGATCGAGGCCTTGGCCAGCCATGGGTCGAGCAAGAACTGCGGGCGAGTGCCTGTGATGGCCTGCGCGAGGTCAGTCACCACACCCAGATTGGTATTGAGCATCCCTCGCCATACCACAATGCTGATCACCCCCGGCAGGGCATAGGGGATAATCAACAGAGACCGAATGATAAACTTACCCGGCAGTCGTGGTTCATTGAGCACCAAAGCCATCGCCAGCCCCACAACAAACGTCAGCATCACCGACATAATCGAGAACGTCACCGTCCACACAAAAATATCGATGAGCGGGCCGCGCAAGCGTGGGTCGCTAAACAGACGGGTGAAGTTGGCAAACCCGACATTGGTGATATAACCCGGTGTCAGGCGATCGCTGCGGTTGCTTTGGTTGATAAAGAAGCCCCGCGAGTCGTCCGCCACATATACCGCCCCAGATCGCCGGTCAGTGATGGTATCCACGCCGTTGAACTCGAAACGGGTAAAACGCTCCCCCACCGTAGCCGAGCTACGCTCCACCGATACCGATACCGAGCCATCACCCCAATCGGTAATCCGCTGAAGCTGATTGCGACGGGTGCGCATCTGCTCACTGGTCATCAGCGTAAAGCCCTGAAAGTTTTCTGGCGGGGTTGCAGGGGCATCCTGTATCTCGGTCAGCGTACCCTGTGTCACAAACAGCGTCTCGACACTGCCATCCTCACGGGCACGCGTCAGCCAGATCGCATACCGCCCGTCTTCGTTCTGATACCCCTCATAACTATATTCCAACGCCTCGTCCGAGGCGATCACACCGCCCTGCCGGACGATTTGGGCGGCGGCACGGCCCTTAGGCAGAGGGTGAGGGTCGTCACCCAAGTTGCCCATATTGGTAAAAGCGGTCTGGAGTGTGTAAGAAATCGGGTAAAGCACCAGCAGAACCACCAGTGCAAGGCCCGGCAGCATCCAGCGCAGCGGCGCAAGCGGGGTCACGAACGTGATGATGTTTGTGCCCAGCACGATAATGGCAACAACGACTGCTAAGCCTACATTTTCTTGATAAAGAAGCGTGTAAAGCAGGACAAGGCCAAACGCATTCAAAGCCGCAAGGCCAAGATACCTAACAATCGTCACTAGTAAGCCATCAGATGAACGTGGTGAGGTTGGGACTCCTTGCGGAGTCCCAACGGTAGGATTTGCGACGGCCATTGGCGTCGGTTCGGCTTACTCAGCCGAGAAGGCGACGACGTTGGTGCTGTCGTCATAAACAAAGGTCACCTTGCTGTCATTGGCCAGCTCCAGCACGATGTTCGGGCCATCCTTCACGCCGTCGGCGCCATAGTTCTCGGCCCAAGCATAGTTGATGGCAACCTTAAACTCGTAGCTGCCCGCCGGGATGTCGAGGGTGATAGTGTACAGGCCATCATCGCCCATCACCATCTGAGTGGCAGTGCACTCCGGCTGCCAGTCCCCCGGGCAGCCTACCTCTTCATTGAAGGCGCCCGGCAGGGTGACATAACGCTCATCCGAAGACATCAGGCCGATGGCCGTGGTGATCTGCTCAACCGCATCGTTCAGCGAGGTGGCCGAGTCGGCACCGGTGCTGATTGCAGTCAAAGCCGAACCCGCAGCACCCCAAACCGCGCCCATCTGCGGGATGGCGGGCATCGGGATGGCGTTGGCGCCGGCAGCGATGAACGATGCGATGTTCACATCAGCGCTGGTGTCCACGCTGACAAAGGCAGGGGGGCGGCCACCCTGATCGAAGATGGCCTGCATGAACTCGGGGGTCGCCACAAAGTCATACAGGAAGGTCTCGGCATCCAGAACCTGATCGCTGAAGGCGCTGATCACAAAGCCCTGACCACCGCTGAACGGCGCGCCCACAGGGTTCGCACCCTCCGCACCCGGCAGCGGGTCGATGCTGTAGTTCACACCGGTCTCGATGATGCGGTTGCTGAACCAAGGGCCGGTCACGAACATAGCGAGGTCACCGCTGGTGAACTTCTCGAAAATCACGTCGTTGTTGACATCCGGCACCATCAAGCCGTCCTTGTACATCCCCTCCAGCCATGCGCCAGCAGCCAAGCCACCTTCGCTGTTGAGGCCGATGTCCGACACATTGAAAGTCCCGTCATCGTTGAGGCCAAAGATGTAACCGCCAAAGGCCGAGAACACCGGGAAGTTGTGATAGGTGTCACCCGTCTGAAGCAGGATGCCATACTCAGCAGTGCCAGCGGCCTTCAGCTCTTCGCTGATGACACGCACTTCCTGCCAAGTAGTCGGAGCCTGCGGCACCAGATCCACATTGCGCACCAGCGCGATGTTCTCGGTGGCATACGGGATGCCCCACAGCTCACCGTTATAGGTGAACAGGTTCAGCGCCGAGGGATAGAAATCCTCTGCCTGACTGCCGAGGTCGAGCGGCAGGATAGCACCGTTGGCCGCCAGCACACCAATCGCGTCGTGGGCGATAATCAGGATGTCAGGGCCTTCGCCAGTCGGGCCAACCACCAAGAGCTGGTCGCGGGCATCACCAAGGCCCAAAACCTGCACTTCGACGGGGATACCAAACTCGGCCTCAAATTGTGCACCCAGCTCGGTCAAAAGCGGGGCACGTTCACCGTCAGCCCAAATCAACAGGCGATTGGACTGAGCGGCAGCGCCAAGGCTCATGACAGCCATCAGCGCAGCCAAAACCAAAACCACTACAAACTTGTTGCGAAGCATCGTCCTAAATTTCCTTTCACTGCCGCTGCGGGCCAAAATACCCACCGCAAGCACCCGAAAACGAAATATCACCACTTTTTGTGGCACGTTTGATTATAGCCAAGTGAAAACACACGGTAAAAAAATATGAGGGGCTTTGCCCTCATATTCATTGGGTACACTGCACAAACTTTGATGAGAAAGCTCAGCCCAGCAAAAGCCGCCGCCCCGCCTCAACATCGGCACGAATCTGGGCAACCAATGCGTCGATTCCGGAGAACTTCTGCTCTCCCCGCAGCCAAAATTCAAACGTCAAATTCAGTATTTTTCCATATAGATTGCCCGAAAAATCCAACAGATGTGCCTCCACCGTCTGACGCTGCCCATCAAAGGTCGGGCGGATGCCGATATTGGTCACAGCCGCCCAGCGCTGGCCCTCTACCGTGGCCCACCCCGCATACACCCCGCGCGCCGGCAAAATCTGCTCGTCCCAGACCGCGATATTGGCTGTCGCAAAACCAATGGTACGCCCACGCTGATCCCCGTGCACCACCTCGCCCTGTATGGCAAACGGCCTGCCCAGCAGTCCAACCACAGCCTCTACCTTGCCCGCCAACAGTAGCTCGCGGATGGCCGTGCTGCTCACCACCCCCTCAGCCTCTGGCGCAGCAACCAGCTCCACCGCATGAACGCTAAAACCCAACTGCTGGCCCAAAGCACTCAAAAATGCAACCGTTCCTTCGCGGTCATACCCCAGCGCAAAGTGCTGCCCCACCCACAGCTCGGCCATCTTGAGCTGCTGGCACAACAAGCGCACATAATCGGCCGCCCGTGTATGACGAAACGTATCATCAAACGTCTGGGTAATCACCACATCCACCCCCAGTGCATGGAGTTCTGCTGCACGCTGTTCTGGTGTGGTCAGATAATACCGCCCTGTCAGACCGTGCAGCACCTTGTCTGGATGCGGAAAGAATGTCACCACCACCGTCAGCTGTCCAGAGGCCTTCGCCCGTGCCACCAAGGCCTCAATCAACCGTCGATGCCCAACATGCACCCCGTCAAACACCCCAATGGTCACCAGTGCGGGCCTGAGAAGATGGACATCGGTCAGAGCGTGCAAATGCGCCATGAAAATACGTCCTAAACTGCTAGCGATCAATAAACGCAGCGTGATACAAGCAATGTGCGAACACGATAGTTATTTTACGCACAAATCTGGCACAAACACACGCCCCAAGCGCCGCCACAATCAAAAACCGGCGGACGCTAATCGTCCGCCGGCAAAAACACCTTATGAGGATACCACCGCCCATCCCCACCGGCTCGCAGCACCGCCCGCAGCGCAGCATCTGGCGTCAAACCCAACGCCAATACTCCTTCACGCGGGCTGGCCTCTGCCACAATCGGGACAGCGCGCCCATGCATCACATCCTCTAGCCCATCACCTTGCAGCACCACCACAGGCCAATCGCTGCCAAGGCCTGCTCGCAAGTCAACCAACAGCCCAGACCAATCCTCGTGGGCCGCAAGCCCCTCCAGCGACAGCGAGTCGGACAACATAAACGCCCCGCTGCGCGTGCGCGTCAGGGCTGTCAGGTGCGCCCCCACCCCCAACACCGCGCCAAGGTCATGCGCCAGACTGCGAATATATGTCCCCGCCCCACAGGTAATCTCTAGCACCGCTTCGGGATGCGCATGTGTACGGGCATCCCACCCATCCAAAGTGATGTGATGGATGGTCACTGCGCGCGGCGGACGCTCTACCGTCTGCCCAGCCCGCGCCAGCTCATACAGCTTCTTGCCGCCCTGCTTGATGGCGCTGTGCATTGGGGGTATCTGCGCAATCTGCCCGATAAATGCCGGTAGTGCAGCACGCACCACATCCGGCGTCAGGTGCGAGGCATCCCGCACGCTGAGCGTTTCGCCCTCAGCATCATAGGTGTCGGTCTCCACACCAAACTGCACCACAGCCCGATAGGTTTTATCGTGCCCCATCACATACTCGCTCAAGCGCGAAGCACCGCCCACGCACACCACCAGCACGCCGGTGGCCAATGGGTCAAGCGTGCCCGCGTGACCCACCTTAATTCGTTTCAGGCCGCGCTGTTTCAACAACCAGCGCACCCGCCCCACCACATCGTGACTGGTCAGGCCACGCGGCTTATCAATGTTCAAAAAACCGTCCAAAACGCCTCCACTCAACGGATGACCTGCTCGCCGCGGAGAACCACATCCTTGAGCATCGGGATAACGCGGGCAATCGCATCTTCCAGCGGGCCGTGCAGCGTCGCTCCCGCCGCCTGACGATGCCCGCCGCCGCCCAAGGCCTTGGCCACCTCCCCGACATCAAAACCGAGCTTGGCCCGCATACTCAGGCGGATTTCACCATCAAACTGCTGCTTAAAGGTGGCCGAGACCATCGCCTCGTTTACGCCCACCAAAAACTCCGACAAGTTCAGCTCGACACTCGGGTCGATATGTAGACGCTCGAAAGCCTCTGCCGGCACAACCGCCCAGATGACCCCGTCTTGCAGCGTCAGGCTTTGCAGCGCCTCACGCCAGATAAGCAGGCTGTCCAGCGGGCGGGTATCCAACGTGCGTGCAGTAATTTCAGTCAGATTGCCGCCAGCGGCCATCAGCTCCTGCGCGATTTGCAAGGTACGCGGCTTAACGCCAGATGTGCGAAAGCCCAGCGTGTCCGTCACTATGCCGGTCAATAACGACTGCGCCGTCTCTGCGCCGATCGTCAAGCCCAACCCCACCATCAGCCAATCATAAGCAACCTCGGCGGCAGAGACAGCGGCCGGCACAACCAGCTGCACATCCCCAAAGCCAGTATTAGTCACATGATGATCGAGATTGATGACGCTGGTGCTGTTGGCCCGTGCATACGCCCCACATGCCCCAGAACGCGCCTCATCACTGGCATCAACGCTCAAGCACACATCCCAATGCCCCATACTCAGTTCTGGACTCACCTCGCCCGATGCCGGCAGAAAGCGCAGATAAGCGGGGACGCCGCCATCCACGGCAGCGTCCACCTCCTTACCCAGTGCGCGCAGGGCGTGCAGCATCCCCAACATCGTCCCAATAGCATCCCCATCTGGCGCTTGGTGCGTGACGATTATCACGCGCTGTGCCGCCTGTATCAGACGGTTGGCATCAGTCCAAAAGGTCGTCGTCATCAGTAGTTTGCTCCTCTGGCGGTGCAGGCGGAATGGTGAGATCGTCAAAGATGCGGTTCACCCGCTCAGCCCGCTCCAGCCCTTCGTCCCAGCGGAACAACAACTCTGGCGCATTGCGCAAGCGCACCCGTGATGCGACCTCGCGGCGCAGAAACCCTTTGGCCCGCTTCAGGGCCGCCATGATTTCATCGCGGCGGCCTTCATCACCCAACGCATTCACCATCACCGTGGCAAACATCAGCTCTGGATCCAGCTTGACACTGGTCACCGTCACGCCTTCAAGACGCGGGTCGCTGACTTCACGCATCAACAACACGCTGAGGATGTCGCGGATGCGCCCACTCATGCGCTCTTGCTTGATGGACATGGCTTAGTTCACCCGTTCCATGATGAAGAATTCGATCAGGTCGCCGACCTCAAAGTCGTGGAAGTCTGCAAGACTGACGCCGCACTCAAAGCCCGTGCGCACCTCGCGCACATCATCCTGAAAGCGCTTCAGCGACGATACCGCCGACTCGGTCACCAGAATCTTGCCACCGCGCTTAACCCGAGCCTTGGCATTGCGGCGCGCTTCACCATCACGGATGTAGCTGCCGGCAATCGCCCCAACCTTGCCCACCTTAAACACCTGCCGCACTTCTGCAACCCCGATGGTCTTGGGGGCATAAACCGGATCCAGCATGCCCTTCAACGCCAGTTCGATGTCCTCGAACAGCTTGTAAATCACGTCATAATGCCGAACCTCGACATGGTGCGCTTCGGCACTGCGGCGCGCCGCCGGATCGACATCCACCCCAAAGGCAATCACAATCGCTTTGGATGCGCTTGCCAGCATCACGTCGTTCTCGCTGACATTGCCCACTTCGGCACTCAGGATACGCAGACGCACCCCTTCGGTATTCTTTTTGCCAATGTCATTCAGCGAGTCAGTGATGGGTTGCAGTGACCCCTGCACGTCCACCTTGATAATCAGCGTCAGCTCTTTGGTATCGCCCTCGGCCACCTGACGGAATACATCTTCTAGCGTAATCTGGCGCGCGCCCGAAGTCTTCAAGGCATTGGCAGCATCTTTACGCTCATCCACCAGTTGACGCGCGGTCTTTTCGTTCTTGACCTGCTCAAAGGTCGTCCCGGGCAGCGGCGGCTCGCTTAGACCCAATACCTGCACCGGCGTCGAGGGCGGGGCGCTATCCACCTGATTGCCCTCAGCATCATACATCGCGCGGACACGCCCATAGGCATCCCCCGCCAGAATCACATCGCCACGTTTGAGCGTGCCGTTCAGCACCAGCAAAGTTGCCAACGTCCCGCGGTTCTTATCCACACGGCTCTCCAACACAGCACCGCTGGCCTCAGCCTTGGGATTGGCCACAATGCGGGCATCATCTGCCACCAGCAGCAGCGCTTCCAGAAGGTCATCGATACCCTCTCCCTTGGGCGCAGCAACGGGGATCATCATGGTGTCGCCACCCCAATCGTCTGGCTTCAAGCCGACTTCATCTAGCATTTGCTTAACGCGATCGATATTGGCATTGCGCTTATCGACCTTGGTGATGGCCACCACAATGGGCACATTGGCCGCGCGGGCATGGTTGATGGCCTCGCGCGTGGTCTGCATCACCCCGTCATCTGCCGCCACCACCAGCACCGCGATGTCGGCACCCTGTGCACCACGCGCGCGCATCTGGGTGAACGCCTCGTGGCCCGGGGTATCCAGAAAGGTGATTAGGCGATCGTTGCGCTTAATCTGATAAGCGCCGATGTGTTGGGTGATGCCACCAGCTTCGCCCTCGGCCACGCGGGTCTTGCGAATGCTGTCCAGCAGGGTCGTTTTGCCGTGGTCTACGTGACCGAGGATGGTCACCACCGGTGGGCGGCGCTTCAGGTTCTCGCTGCGCTCATCCTTAATCAGCTTGCCTGCGATTTGGGTGCTGTTTTGCACGCGCGAGCGCTCGGCTTCGGCCTGAGCGATAGCCGTGGCAGACTGGGCCTCAAAACCCATTTCCTCGATAACGATTGCAGCGGTGTCATAATCGATAGGTTGATTGATCGTCACCATCACGCCGTTGTTAATCAGGCGCTTCATCACCTCAATAGCGCTGGCGTTGATGAGACCTGCCAGATCGCGCACGGTAATGTAATCGGGGACGAGAATCGGTGTTTTTTCCTGTGCCATAGAACCTCCTAGAGGTCTGCGCACAGGATACCTCACCGGCAGCTGTGCGTTAGACCTGCATCAAACGTGTATGTGTTGGCCAGCCCGCCCGACGCGGGTCATGATAGGCGTTCATTGGGCTGGCATAGCGCTGCGCAGCCGCGCGCGCGCCTCGGCATCGAGGCTCGTGCGAAGTGCTTTCTCAAGAATGCCGGTGGTGGCTGCTTTTTCCCAACATGCAGGGTCGTCGCATAAATACGCCCCGCGCCCACTGCGCTTTCCAGACGGGTCAAGCTCGATCCCGCCAGCGGCCAATCGGACCACACGGGTCATGGCGCGCTTAGCTTCTTTGGTGCGGCACACCGCACACATCCGTTGTGGCACATGCTTGTTGAGTGGTTGGCTCATACCGGCCTGCTTTGCGGGCGTGGATTCCCCCGCACGGACTCCTTCGGACGGACACGACTTACGTATGACCAGACGTTATCGTCACGTCAACCATTACATACATCAGCCGGCCAAAAAACCCTGACCGGCTGATGACTTATCTCTATTCTACTCGAATTCGTCAGACCAGTCGCTACCACGTTTGTGCTGACGACGGACAATCATCTGGCCGCGGTCTTCGTCGTACATGATCGTGCGGCCTTTTTTCTTCTTCTTGTCCTTTTTGTCGCCCTTAGCACGCCCATCCGCCGACAAATCGACATCCTCCTCTTCATCAACCCCTGGCGCCTCAAAACGGGCCGCTTCTTGCTTGCGGCGGCGGCGGTCACGCTCTTCGTCTGTCAGCTCAATGAATGTGCCATCCGGCGCAAACGGGGCAGACAAGTCGGGCGCGATAGATGCAGGGGCGGGGCGAACCGCAGGCACGGGCGTCTCGACCGGCCCGCCGGCGATTTCGGGTTCTTCCAGCACAGCAGCATCCAGCGCATCTTGCAGGGCCTCCACCGAGCCTTCGGGCTGATTGTGCAGCAAGCGGTGGATGCGCTTTTCGTCAATCAAGAAGCGCAGCAGGATTTCTCCCACGTTCTCCAATGGTTGCAGTGCCTCAATCAGGTTCTCTGGCAGCTTCAGGCGGCTGACCGGTATCTGGAAGGCATGTGCCGGCAGCGTCGAACGCAAGGCCTCGATTTCGGCCATACGAGCTTGACGCGCCTGTGTGCGAACCTGCAAGGCATAGTCCTCAAACAGATGCGCAAAACGCTCCAGCGTGGCGATTTCTTCGGGCTGACGCATCTGCCCAGCCAGCGTTTTTTGATGAATGCGCCGCGCCTCAGAGACCAGTGTGCTGTTGCGTTGAACAAACGGCTCATAGGCCGGCTCATCCAACACCTGCATCGCCTCGTTCACCGCATCACTCACTGACTTGATGTCGATGCGCCAGTGCGTCAGCTTGGCAGCAAGGCGTGCATTCTGGCCGTCACGCCCGATGGCTTGCGACAGGTTTTCGTCTGGCACAATCACAATGGCCGTACGCCCATTATCAGGGTCATCGTCCAAAAACACCGACTTGGTCTGGGCCGGGTTCAACGCCTTGGTGATGAACTCAGCATGATTGTTCGACCACTCAATGACGTCGATTTTCTCGTTGTTCAGCTCGCGCACGATGTTCTGGATGCGCACACCGCTCTTGCCCACGCAAGCCCCAACCGGATCGATGTTATCCATCAAGGCAATCACCGCCACTTTGCTGCGATAACCTGCCTCACGCGCGATGTTCTTGATTTCGACCTGACCATTATCAATTTCAGGGACTTCGTATTCCAGCAGGCGCTTGAGCATGTTGCGATGGGCACGACTGACCACGATTTCGGGGCTTTTGGTGCTGCGCCGCACTTCCACAATATAAACGCGCACTTTCTGCCCGGGCACAAACTTCTCGTTGGGGATCTGGTCTTGCTTGCGCATTGCCGCTTCAACGCGGTTATTGTTCAGCGTCAGCGTCACCTTGCTGCTGCTGACGTTTTGCACCGTCGCTGTGACGATTTCACCCACCTTAGCATCAAACTCACGGTAAACCGACTCGCGCTCAGCACCACGGATTTTTTGCAGAATGGTCTGCTTGGCCGACTGTGCCGCGATACGCCCAAACTGACGGGTGATCTCGACGCGCACCATCACAAGGTCACCATACTGCGCTTCGGGATTAAAAAAGCGCGCATCCTCCAGACTGACCTCAGTCAGCGGGGAAAGCACCTCTTCGACCACTTCTTTCTCGACATAAATGCGCGGACGCCCCAGCTTATTATCAACCTCGGCCTCGATGACCTGCGCCTTGCTGGCGTTAGTCTCTTTGCGATAAGCCGAAATCAGGGCTTCGCGCAGGGCTTCGCGCACCACTTGCGGTGGCAGCGCCCGCGACTCGGCGATTTCTTGAAACGCCTTGTCAAAACGGATTTCTTCGTCTCTCATGGGAAAAACCTGCGTCCCTCGTGCGATCATCACACAGCGGCACGGGCCAAAATGCCCATCAAATACGAAAAAAGTGGGGGATGCCCACTTCTGTGTTTGCCGCCGTATTCGTTTTGATAAGGATAACACCCCTCCATCAGGCTGTCAAGCCAACCGCAAGGTCATTGCAGGGTCATTGCCGCCATCACAAGAGTGGTGGATCTCGTCACACCTTGCCCTACCGTCTAAAATAACCGTATATTCTCAGCACTTTGTTTTTGGATTCTCAATCAAAAGGATTTTTGCACCATGGCCAATCCAGCCCATCAACAGGCCGATGACGGATATGAAAACACCCGCGCTCGCCTCGACGCCCTGCTGCGCATTCCCAGCATCAGCACTGTGCCCGCCCATGCGCCCGATGTGCGCCGTGCCGCACAATGGATTGCCAGCTGGATGCGCGACATGGGCATGACTCGCGCCGAGCTGTTCGAGGCCCCCGGTCACCTGCCCTTGGTCTATGGGGAATGGTCGGGCGCAGGGCCATCTGCGCCAACCATCCTGATTTATACCCACTACGACGTGCAGCCCGCCGATAAATCGGATGGATGGGCCACCGAACCTTTCGAACCCACCGAAATCGACGGCAAACTGTATGCCCGCGGCGCAGTAGACAGCAAATGCCATGTCGTCATACAGCTTGCTGCCATCGAGGCCGCCCTAAAGGCCGGCAACGCGCCGGTCAACTTTAAGGTGCTGTGCGAGGGTGAAGAGGAATCTGGGTCAGAGCATATCTATGCCTTTGTGGCTCAAAACCCCGACCTGCTCAAAGCCGATGTGTGCGTTATCTCTGATGGCAGCCTACCCAACGAGCATCAGCCCGTCCTCGATTACGGGTTACGCGGCATCGTCTCGTTCGAGCTGCATGTCAAAGGCCCGCGCCGTGACCTGCACAGCGGGCATTATGGCGGCAGCGTCCACAACCCAATCCAAGCCCTCGCCGAAATCGTGGCTCAGCTGCATGCACCAGACGGCAGCGTCGCCATCCCGGGTTTTTATGACGGGGTCGCCCCCCTTACCGATGAAGAACGCACTGTCCTCCTGCCGATGCGTGCGCCGTTCGAGCACGAATGGCACGACGTCACTGGCGCACCCGCCCCATGGGGAGAAGCAGAATACAGCTTGCATGAACGCATCTGTGCACGCCCAACCCTCGAACTCAACGGCATCTACGGCGGCTACACCGGCGAAGGCGTCAAAACCGTGCTGCCCTCCACCGCCATCGCCAAAATCTCGTGCCGCCTTGTTCCTTATCAAGACCCCGACCACATCTGGGAGTGCTTCCGCACCCGCATCCAACAGCTCACCCCGCCCAGCGTAACCGTCGAAGCCGTCCGCATGGAGATGGGCGCACCAGCCCTCATCATCGATCGCACCGCGCCAGCCATGCAGGCCGTCACAGCCGCCTATCAACGCGCATGGGGCGTTACCCCACTGCTCAGCCGAGAGGGCGGCAGCATCCCTGTCGCGTCAGAGTTCCAGAAACACCTCGGCGCGCAGCTGGTGATGATGCCCTTTGGCTATAAAAATGGTGGGGCGCACAGCATCAACGAAAATTGTGACCTTGGCATGGTGCGCAAAGGCATCCACACCATGCTGCACTTCTACGACATCTACAGCGGACGCGGCTAACCCATCACCTGCCGGACGCGCAGCGAGACCGTGCCGGTCACGGTCTCGCCCGCCCCCACCACAAACACGCCGCTGCCCGCCACACCCTCTTCATACAACGAAAAGCCATCGTTGGCGTTTGACTGCGGCTCAACCGCAACATACGGCTCACCCGCCGGCGTATACACCAAAATATGGCCAAAAATCGAGTCGGCGCGCATCTCCAGCATGACCGAGTCGTCAGGGTAGTACAGCGAAATCGGGGACTGAACATCCCGCTCTGTCAGCAAATCGTTGTATTCCGTCGCTTCATCAAGCGGCTTACCCTGCCGAAAGTCCAGTGCCGACGTCACCGGTATTGGTGCGCTGATGGCCATAAAATCCTTCAGCACGAACTGCCGGCTGCAAGGCACGGTCAGGATGGGTGTCTGCCCACGCCTTGAAAAATACGGGTGATGGCCAAAACCTGCCGGCATGGGCCGGGTATCCACATTGGTCAATCGCAGCACCCATACAAAGTCCTCCCCATCCAGACGGTACTCCGCCTCGGCAGCATAGGCAAAAGGCCACCTCAACGGGCCATCTGCCCCGCCGTGCGTACGCATCACGATATGGGTATCGCTGACATCTACTACATCCCATAC
>DAOUCZ010000036.1:0-9964 GCA_034431675.1 Anaerolineae bacterium
ATCGTGATGCGCCCGTGAAGCATCGTGATGCGCCCGTGAAGCATCGTGATGCGCCCGTGACGTCGGGCAGTTCACGAACTGCCCCTACAAAACCCATCGCGATGTGTTTTGACCCTATCAGAAAATTTGAAGCAATGACCTTGGGGGACATATGGTATCAGCATGACGCGCCCCCCGCGCCATAAATGGCATCTCTCAACACAAAACAAAAGGGGACAGCAGCAGCCGTCCACTTTTTGTACATCTTTAGCACGTCCGCCGCCAAAACGCCTAACTGCTCATCACCTGCGTCAGCTCGCGGACGAACGAGGTCGGCTCGAGAGGCTTGGGGAAATAGGCGGTAAAGCCGGCCTCGATGGCCTTGACCGCCACCTCGGCAGAGTGAAAAGCGGTGACGGCCACACATGGCAGGGCAGACAGCTGCGGCGTAGCGCGGATTTTGCCCAGCACGCCCCAGCCGTCAATGCCGGGCAGCGCAAGGTCGATGATGCAGCCGGTGAAGGTGTTTTGGCCCAGCATCTGGATGGCCTCTTCGCCGGTCTCGGCCACCATGTGCGGGATGCGGTGAAACTTCAGCATCCGGCTGACCAATTCCTGACCGTCGCGGTCATCCTCTACCACCAGAATATGCCAGTTTTGCATGGGGTCTTACGTCCTTTGCGTGCGATGAGAGAGAAAGATTAGGCTGAGGCCGACAAGTCGGAGATGCGCTGTTGAAACTGCGGCAGTTTCGACAGCGCCACAATCAGCTGCTGCATAAACGTACCGGGGGTTAGCGGCTTGGTCATGTAATCGGTGAAGCCGGCGGCCAACGCGCGCTCGCGGTCACCCATCATGGCGTGCGCAGTCAGCGCAAACACCGGGATGCTGGCAAAGGCGCTGTCGTTTTGCACGTTATAGCAAAATTCCCACCCATCCATCACCGGCATCGAGATGTCGCTGATGATGAAATCGGGCTTGAAACGGCGCAGGACGATTAAGCCCTCTTTGCCGTTGGTGGCGGTTTCGATGTCTGCGCCATAGTGGTTGAGGATGCGGCAAATCACATCAAGATTGTCCGGCTCGTCCTCCACAATCAGCACTTTCCAACCTTGTAGAATGTTTTTCTGGATACGCAAAGCCACGATTAGCTCTCCTTTACCATCAGTTCGTCAAGTGCTGCGGTGACCCGCTCTTTATCCAGCAAAGGCAGCGCCACAGTGAATTCTGATCCCTTACCCAGCTCGGTCTCAACCGAGATTGTGCCGCCCATCATCAACACCAGCTTGCGCGTGATGGCCAGCCCAAGGCCCGTGCCGCCATACGAGCGGCTGGTCGATCCATCGACCTGACGGAACTCATCGAAGATGTACTCCTTGGCGTGGGCAGGGATGCCGATGCCGGTATCGCGCACGCTGATGCGCCACTGCTTGCCCTTGTGTTCGTACAGGCGCAGTGTGACCGAGCCAGCCTCGGTAAATTTGAAGGCGTTGCTGAGCAGGTTAAAGGCAATCTGGCCAAGGCGCTCGGGGTCGCCATACAGCGTGAGGGGCAGCTTCTCATCCACCTCCACCACAAATTGCAAGCCCTTTTGCTCGGCAAGGATGCTGACGTTGGACTGCCATTGACGGGCGAGGTCGTGTGGGTTGAACGGGCTGCGCACAAGGTCAAAGCGGCCCGACTCGATTTTGGCGATGTCCAGCACGTCGTTAATCAGGCGCAGCAGGTTTTGGCTGTTCTCATACACACGGCCCGTCATGTGACGCGCCTCGTCATCCATCTCGCCCGAGAAGCCCTCCAACATGATGCCGGTGAAGCCGATAATGGCGTTGAGCGGGGTGCGCAGCTCGTGCGACATGTTGGCCAAAAATTCCGACTTCAGGCGGGCAGCCTCGCGCACTTTGGCGTTGGCCACCTTCAGGTCAAGGTTGGCGCGCTCCACTTCGTGCACCTTGTTGTCAAGGTCGGTCAGGGTGCGGGTGAGGCTGTCGGCCATGCTGTTGAACGCGCCGGCCAGCAGTCCGACCTCGCTGCCGCCCTTCACCTCGGCACGCTGATCCAGCTGACCGCTGGCAATCTGAGTTGCCGTAGCGGCCAGATTCGTAATCGGGCGCGAGATGTTGAGGGCGTTCCACACCCCAAAGGCCACCGCCGCCGCGATCGACATCAACACACCATAGCGCAGGCTGACGCGGATAATCTCGATGATGCGGTAGGCCTCGGCCTCGTCGATTTCGGTCAGCAGGGCCGAGTCGAGGCGCGGCAGATAGCGATAGCTGCCGATGGTCGAGACGCCGCGGTAGTCATTGTAGACCGAGACCCCCTCGCGCCCGGCCAGCGCCTCATCGATGCCAAAGCTGCTATAGGCGCGGTTTTGCACAAACCCATCGGACTCATAGCGGCTGGGGGTGAGCAGATAACGGTTGTCGCGGCTGACCAAATAGGTCTCGCCCGTCTCGCCCAAACCGGTGCGGTCAAGCGTGATTTCGCTGAGGGTGTTGGTGTTGAGATAGGCCGCCAGCACCCCAATCGTCTCACCGGTCACCTCATCTTCGATGATGTCGGTGACCACCACCACCAGCGCATTCTCGCTGATGTCAAAAAACGGCGGCTCGATGTGCAGGTCATCGGACATGGCAAGGCTGGGGGCAAAATACGGCTGACGGTTGACCAAACGCCCGATCCGGCGCGCCTCGGATGCCGCGATGATACGCCCCTCAACATCATAGAGCACAAACGACAGGATTTTGGGGTCGGTCTCGGCCACCTGTGCCAAGTAGCGGTTGGCCACGCCGGTGGCGACGGCCTTGTTTGCGCCGGTGGTGGTCAGCGCGTTGCCAAACACGATGTTGCTCTCGGTAATCACGCGCAAGGTGGTGATGTTGGCATCCAACCACTCTTCCAGACGAGCGACCTTCTGAGTGGACAGCGCATCAAGATCGGCGCGCGTGTCGCGGTTAATCTGGTTGGCCATCAGCTCCAAGACCAAAAAGCTAATTAGCGTCACCGGCAGCACCGCCAGCAGCAGGTTGGTGCTGATTAGGCGGAACGAGATGCGCCGCCAAAACGGCACTTCGGCGCGCGCTTGCTCTGGCGTCAGGGGCTGGACGATCAGTGGGGTCTCACTGGCCATTGGCAGATTCCTCAGTAAAACGGGTGGTATAGACTTGTGTAACATCAAAGCCGGCAGGCACGCGCCCCTCAGCCACCAGCAGTTGATATGAGCTTTCCCACACCGCCGGGTTCATCGCCATGGTATAGGTGCGGTTGGCATCGCGCATCAACAGCAGCGTGGCCTCAAGCCGCAGGCGCTGGGCCTGTGCATTCAGGTCGGGGGCAAAGCTCAGGGTGTGTTGGATGGCCCTGCCGGCATCTCCAGCGGTCACAGTCGCAGCAGTCTGGATAGTATTGACCACCGCCTGCACCACCGCGGGCTGCTGATCCACCCGTTCGCGGGTGGTAAACAGCACAAACTCATAGTTGTCGATGCCGTAATCGCTGAACAAGAACACCACCGGCTCTAACCCCTGCTCTTCGAGGCTGACGCCCTCATTGATGCGCCATGCCACCAGCCCGTCTACCGCGCCGCTAGTCAGCGGCTCGATGCCAAAATCGGTGCGCGGCACAATCGTGACCGACTCCAGTGGGACGCCTTGAGCGTTCAAAAAGGCCTCCAGCGCGGTGCGCGCGCCCCCATCTGCTGTGGTAATGGTGCGCCCCGCCCAATCTGCCGGCGTCTGAATCGAGGGGTCGAGCGCCATTAGCGCCAGCGGGCTGCGCTGGAGCAGGTTGGCCACCCCAACCACCGGCTTGCCCTCTGCCACCGCCGCGATCAAGTCTTGGCTGCTGCTCATGCCAAAGTCGGCTTGGCCGTCTAGCACGGTCTGGATCGGGTCGATGTAGCCATTCGGCCCAAACCCGCCCACATCAAGGCGAATGTCGATGCCGTTGGCCGCAAACAACCCCTCACGCACGGCCACATGGAACGGGGACGAAGAGTACTCGTGAATCCACGACAGCTGGATCGAAACCGGCGTCAGCGCTGCGGCAGTCGGAGCAGCTGTGGGAGCACTCCCACAGCCGGTGGCCAATACAGCGATCACAGAGATAAGTGCAGTGATGAAATGCTTCATGAGAGGGGTGGCCTTTTGTTGCCGATGATTTCTTAACTTTATCACCGTCTGTAGGATTGTAGGGCCAATGGTTTGAATATCGCAACTAGCCAGATGACCAGTTTCTTGTAACTTATCTTGGTATGATTTTTGGAGTGTGGGGTGTTTGACCCTCAAATTACATACGATAACAAACCTATAGATGGTCTGGTTGTTCGCCCGACCGGACTGCGCTGTGTTATACTCTGCCGATAAGATTTAGCCGTGCAGCGGTGATGCTGCACAGCTTGCACCCTGCATATGGAAGGCGTTCAATGCGGCACTTTCTCCAACTCGAAGACTGGACATCCGGGGAACTGCACGACCTGATCGAATTGGCGCTGGAACTCAAGCGCGAGTATTTGGCCGGCGGCAACCGCCCGATTTTGCAAGGCAAGGTGCTGGCGATGATTTTCCAGAAGCCGTCACTGCGCACGCGCGTCAGCTTTGACGTCGGGATGCAGCACCTTGGCGGCACAGCGATTTATCTTGGCCCATCCGAAATCGGCCTTGGCAAGCGCGAGAGCATCGCCGACGTCACGCGCGTGCTCAACGGGATGGTACACGGCATCATGGCGCGTGTGTTCGGCCACGACGACCTGCTGGAGATTGCGCGCTGGGCGCAGATTCCAGTCATCAACGGCCTGAGCGACGAGCGCCACCCGTGTCAGGCCATGGCCGACGTGCTGACGATTCGGGAGCATTTTGGCCGCACGCAGGGCCTAAAATTGGCGTATATTGGGGATGGCAACAATGTCGCCTCGTCGCTGCTGCTGATGTGCGCCCATTTCGGTATCGATTTCGCCATTGCCGCACCCCAAGGGTACGAAATCCCGCAGAAGGTGAAAGACGCCGCCGCGCCGCTGATTCAGCGCAGCCAAATCACCTTTAGCGAGGTGACCACGCCGCAAGATGCCGCCCAAGGCGCGGACATCCTATATACCGACACATGGATTAGCATGGGGCAAGAGGACGAGGCCGCCGAGCGCATCGCGGTATTTCAGGGCTATCAGGTCAACGCCGAGCTGCTGGCGCAGGCCAACGCCGGCGCCGTCACCATGCACGATTTGCCGGCCTATCGCGGCAAAGAAATCACCGACGAGATGATGGATGGCCCAAGCTCAATCGTGTTCCAGCAGGCGCACAACCGCCTGCACGCCCAAAAAGCCATCCTCGCCACGCTGCTGCGCTAAACCGGTGTGATTGGCGCAACGGTACAGCCCCACCCCCATCACTGCACACGTTTCATCCGTTTTTAGGAAGGGTACGTTCGCCATGGCAGGCAACCAACAAGCCTATCAGACCTACATGACAGCAGGGCATGACGCGGCATGGGAGCAGAATTGGGACACCGCCATCCGCTACTATACCCTTGCCCTCAAAGAATTTGAGGATGACCCTGAAGCGCTGATGAACCTTGGTCTGATGCTGCTGCGCGTGGAACGCTACCCCGAAGCCCGCCAGATTTACGAGCGGGCCTATGTGCAGATGCCCGATAACCCCGAAGTCGTTGAGCAGTCGGCATATGTGCTGGAACAGGTGGGCAACCTGCGCGAGGCCGCCCAGCGCTATACCCGCCTTGCCGACCTGTATTTGCAGCTGCGCGACCTACCCAAAGCGATTGCGGCATGGGAACACGTCACTCAAATCACTCCGGGCGCGGCAGTCATCCACGGCAAGCTGGCCCAAGCCTATGACCGCACTGGTGATAAGAAAAAGGCCATGTATCAGTTTTTGATGCTGGCCTACAGCTATGCCCGCCAAAACGACTACGACAAAGCCCAAAAAGCCGTCGAACGCGCCCTAACCATCGAACCGCGCAACCGGCAGGCGCTCAACATGCTCACCGCCCTACAATCCACCGGCGACGTTCAGCCGCCAGACGGCGCAGAGTTTGGCGTGGCACGCCCACAAGGCACGGTCAAGCGCCTTGACGACGACTTCACCTCCAGCGAGGACGAGGAGAGCGAACGCATCGAGCACGAGGCCGACCCGCTCGGCCCGCTGGGCGAAGCCATCCAGATTGCGCTGGGACAGCTGGCCACCTATGTGCTGGAGCAGGGGCTGATGGACGCCACCGGCATGGACGCCCTAAGCGCTATGGAGCATCAAAGCAAGGGCGAGCGCCCCGAAGCCATCGCCGCCTATCAGCGCGCCGTGAAAGCTCTGCCGCACCCCGCCCTCAAGATGAACCTCGGCGGCCTATTGGTGCAAGAAGAACAGCACGCCGAGGCCATCCGTTATCTGGGTGATGCGCTGGTGGATGCCCAATTGGCCCCGGGCGCCATGCACGCCCTCGGTATCGCCTACTTTAAGACCGGCAAAACCGAGCAAGCTGCCCGCTACCTCATCCAGTGCATGCAGAGCGTCGAAACCCAGCGTCAGAGCGGCAAGCCCGACGAACTCGAAGAAAGCTATCGCAGTTTGCTGGAATCGATTAACGACAGCCCCGCCGAGAGCCTGACGGCCATCGTCGAACGCTTCATCCGCACCCTCAGCGGGAACGACTGGCCGCAGCGCGTCACCGACCTGCGCCAGCACCTGCTCGAAATCGGCGGCGTGGGCGGGGCGGGCAACATCCCCGAATTCCTCGTCA
The DNA here is from genome assembly GCA_034431675.1 of Anaerolineae bacterium. GTDB lineage: Bacteria > Chloroflexota > Anaerolineae > Aggregatilineales > Phototrophicaceae > Flexicrinis. Next base: position 6,727 of record DAOUCZ010000036.1, read on the forward strand.
GCGAGGGCGGCGAAGAACTGGCCGATACCATGGCCCGCATCGACCGCTACATCCGCGAAGGGCGCTATATCCTTGCCATGGATGAAGCCCACGAGGCAGTCGAACAAGCCCCGACCTATCTGCCGGCGCACGTGCGCATGGCCGAAATCATGGTCAAAGAGGGCCGGATGCGGCAGGCCATCCAAAAGTATTACACCGTCTCGCGCGTGTACATGATCCGCGAGGAATACGACCGCGCCGTCTCGGTGCTCAGCGAGGTCATCGACATGGCCCCGATTGATACCACCATCCGCCAAGAGCTGATCAGCGTGCTGGAATTTCAGGGGCGCATCGACGAAGCCCTTACCCATTACATCCAGCTGGCTCAGACCTTCCAGCAGTTGGGCAACATCGACAGCGCGCGTGAGATTTACGTCACCGCCGACGGCCTCGCCAAACGCCTGAACGCACGCGGTGATATGCTGGTGATTAAGCACGCCCTCGCCGGCATCTATATGAGCCGCCTCGAGCCACGCCGCGCCCAACGGGTCTATGAAGAAATCGTCGAGCTGAACCCAGAAGACGAGCGGGCCTATCGTCAGCTGGTCGAAATCCTGCTGGGGCAGGACAGCCCCGTCGAAGCGATGAAGCGCCTTGATACCCTACTGGGCATGTATGCCAAACAGCGACAGGTCAACCCCATCCTCAAGACGCTGGAAGAACTGGTGCGCCTGTATCCCAACGAAATCGGCCTGCGCTCGCGCTTGGCAGGCATCTACCGCCAGCTGGGCCGCACCGCCGACTCGATTAAACAGCTCGATATGCTGGGCGAGCTTCAGCTGAAGGCCGGCCTGCAAGCCGACGCCGCCAACACCATCCGACAAATCATCAAGATGGAGCCGCCCAATGTCGATGAATACCGCTCTCTGCTGCGTCAATTGGAATAAGACACGAGCACAAACAGAGCACAAAGGATAGGTCATACGTCGTGGATTTGCTGTGGGCACTCGAAAACTTTGACCTGCGTGCGCTGGTTGACATCCTGATTGTGGCAGTGCTGTTTTATGGCGTCAGCCTGCTGTTCCGCGGGACGCAAGCGGTGGCGCTGCTGCGCGGCACATTGGCCTTGCTGGTCGGGATGGTGGCGCTGAGCCAGATTTTCGAGTTTCAGGCCTTGGGGTGGGTGCTCAACAACCTGCTGACCGTGCTGGCCGTGGCCATCCCAATCATCTTTCAGCCAGAGCTGCGCCGCGCGCTGGAACAGCTCGGGCGGGCCAGCTTTCTCAACGGCGGGCAGTATGCCGAGAGTCAGCGCGCCCAACTGCTGGACGAAATCGTGCAAGCCGCCGAAAAACTGAGCGAACGCCGCCACGGCGCGCTCATCGTCCTTGAACGTGACAGCACCCTCAGCGACTTCATCCGCACCGGCATCCCGCTCGATGCCGAAGTCACTTCACAGCTGCTGCTAACGGTGTTCTGGCCCAAAACCGAGCTGCACGACGGCGCGGTCATCATCAACCGCAGCGGGCGCTTGAGCGCTGCCGGCGCGGTGCTGCCGCTCACGGCCAGTCGCAATATGCCCAACCGCAAGATGGGCACACGTCACCGCGCCGCGCTGGGCATCAGTGAAGTCAGCGACGCGGTCTGCGTGCTGGTCAGCGAGGAGACCGGGCGTATCGCGGTCACACAAGGCGGGCGCATGATTACGCGCATCGAAATCGACCGCCTGCGCCCGCTGCTAGAGGGCTTTTTTGCGACCATCCCCGCCGCTGAACAAGGGGTGTGGTTGGCGGGTCTGCGCCGGCGCATCCGCCGCTGGCTCAGCCGTCAGTCCGCTCCCCCTGCCGGCGGCATCATCGGGTGATGCAGGCACACAGGACATAAAGGGCAAACATGCGGCGACTTTCGGCAGATGCAGTGTGGTTTATGGCAGCGGTGGGGCTGGCCTTCTTTGTATGGGTATTCGCCACCCTTCAGGCCGACCCGCTGCGCACCGTGGTGTTCAACAACGTCCCGATCCAGCTGGACGAAAACGACGCCATGATTCTGGTCAATCGCAACAGCTTGCGCCGCACCGTCTCGGTCAACGTGCGCGCGCGTGACTCGGTACTTCAGCTGTTCACCGCCGAAGACCTGACCGTGCGCGCCGACTTGCGCAACCTGCCCCCAGGCACGCACGCCGTCCCCCTGCAAGTGACCGCCGCCCGCCGCGCCACCGTCGATACCCGCCCAGCCCAAATCACCGTGACGCTCGAACAGCGCCAAGCCCGCCAAAAGCCCATCCAGATTGAGGTAGTCAACGACGTCCCTACCGGATTTGTGCGCGTCAGCGTCACCCCCTCCGAAACACAAGGCCTGATCAGCGGCACACTGGCACAGGTCGAGGCCGTCAGCGCACTGGTCGGGCGCATCGACCTCAGTCAGGCCCGCAGCCCCTTCGAGGCCGAGGTCACCCTTCAGCCCATAGACGCCAACGGCGTGGTCATCAGCGATGTGGTGATGGCCCGCAGCACCGTCACCGTCACCATCGACATCCGCCAGCGCGAGGACGTGCTGGCCGTGCCCATCAGCCCTCAGATTGACTATGAAAGCGTGCCGGCAGGCTATGTGGCACGCCTGAATACCTATTCGCCAGAAACAGCCACCGTGCGCGCCTCGCCCGAAATACTGGCCAGCCTGCCCGAAATCCTCGATACCGACGAGATTGACCTGCGCGGGCGCACCGCCAGCTTTACCGAGCGTGTGCCGGTGCGCCTGCCCGCCGACCTGCCGCCCGGCAGCGTCACCATCCTCGAAGGGCAGATGATTGAGGTCAGCATCGTGATTGAGGCACGTGTGATACAGCGCCAGTTTGACGGCGTCAGCGTGCAGGTGGCCGGCGCACAGGGCGAAGTGCGCATCATCCCCAGCCGCGTCTCGGTCATCTTGACCGGCGCACAGCCCATCCTCGACGGCCTGCGCCCCGAAGATGTGATTGTCACAGTGGACGTGACCGGCCTACCTGCCGGCACCATCGACGTCCAGCCGCAGGCCATCATCAGCGGCGGGATGATCGGGACGGACGGCGTGCGCGTCATCCCCGCCACCGTCGGCCTGATTATCGCGCCGCCCCAGCCCACCCTCACCCCAACCACAGCCCCCACCGCACAGGTCACCCCCACCCCATGAACGACTATCACGCCTTTGACCCGCGCTCCTATCTGGACGAATATTACGCACTGCTCCCCCCCGAAATCCTCGCCCTGCTCAGCTTTCTGGT
>DAOUCZ010000037.1:0-12432 GCA_034431675.1 Anaerolineae bacterium
CAATCGCCAGCACCGCCCCCCCATACAGCCAGATGCCGATGTAGGCGCTGACGCCCTGCCCGACCTCGGGCTGAGCCACCGCCACCAAAATCACCTGATACACCAGCGTCAGCGCCAGCAGCAGCGAGAAATAAGCCCACGCCCCCAAAAACTTGCCAAACACCACCGCCCGCTCGCTGACCGGCGCGGTCAGCAGCAGCTCCAGCGTGCCGTCACGCGCTTCCTCGGCCAACAGCCGCATCGTCAGCACCGGCCCAAAGAAAATCAGAAAGAACGCCAGCGCATTGGGCACTGCCGCCGGATTGACCGGCTGAAGGGTGACGCTGAGGGTCAGGTTGGTGTTAAACACCAGCGCCGTCACCCACAAAAAGGCCGCCGCAATCACATAAGCAATCGGTGAGGTGAAGTAAGCCAGCATCTCGCGCCGAAAAACGATCGAAATCCCACGCATCGCTACACCGCCTTCGATGATGCATCTGCACCGACAAGGTTCAAGAAGATGTCTTCCAGCGTCAGTTCCAGCGCGCGCAGCTCGATAATCAGGCCGCCGGCGCGCTGCACCGCGCCAGAGATGTGCGGTCGCACATCGACATTGGGCTTGGCCCGCACGATAAACCCGTCGCCGTCGGCTTCCACGCCGGCCACACCCGTCGCCGCCTTGAGGGTCTTGAGCAGGGTGGCCGCATCGAGGCCGCTGGCCTGAATGCGCACCCGGTCGCCGCTGCGCAGGTGCTGGCGCAGCGTCTCGGGCGTGCCCTGCGCCGCCACCCGCCCCTGATTCAAAATCACCACGCGGTCGCAGACCTGCTCGGCCTCGGTCAGGATGTGGGTGCTGAACAGCACGGTGTGTTCGCGCCCCAGCGCCCTGACCGTCTGGCGCACCTCAATCACCTGCGCAGGGTCAATGCCGATGGTCGGCTCGTCCAAAATCACCACCGCCGGATTGTGCACCAAAGCCTGCGCCAGCCCCAACCGCTGCCGCATCCCCTTGGACAGCGTGCGCACCAGCGAGCGCCGCCGGTCAAACAAATCGACCTTCTTGAGCGCATCATGCGCTGCGCTGCGCGCCGCCTTCACCCCGCGCAGCTCGGCCCAAAACGTCACACACGCCTCCACCGACATCTCCAGATACAGCGGGGTGCGCTCTGGCAGATAGCCCACGCTGGCGCGCGCCGCCATCGAGTCGCGCAGCACGTCATGCCCAGCCACACGCGCCTGACCGCTGCTGGGAGGCATAAAGCCGGTCAGGATGCGCATGGTGGTGGTTTTGCCCGCCCCGTTAGGGCCAAGCAGGCCCACCACCTCGCCAGGCTGTGCGTCAAATGTCACGCCGTCCAGCGCCATCATCGAACCGTAGCGCCGGCATAGGTTTTCGACCTCAATCATAGGCCCATCTCTTGTTATACTTGTTTCCTGCATCCTAACCCCGCGCGGGGGGCGCGTCAAGCAACAGCCCGCGCGGTGTCAATGGGTCTGTACAATCAAGCAGGTGCTGCGGGGACGGATACATGCAAGGTTTGTTGGCTCTAGAAGACGGAACGCTGTTTCCGGGGGTTGGATTTGGCGCACAAGGCGTCCAGACCGGCGAAGTCGTGTTCAACACGTCCATGACGGGCTATCAGGAAATCCTGACCGACCCGTCCTATTATCGCCAAATCGTCACCATGACCGTGCCGCACGTCGGCAACACCGGCGTCAATGTCGAAGACACCGAGTCCGACAAAATCTGGGTGTCGGGGTTTGTGGTGCGCGCGCTCAGCCCGATTGTGAGCAGCTGGCGCAACCGCGGCGACCTTGATGGCTTTCTGAAAGAGCAGGGCGTGATTGGCCTGAGCGAGGTCTCGACCCGCGCGCTGGTGCGCAAACTGCGCGACGTCGGGGTGATGCGCGCGGCCATCGCCCACGGCGAAGCTGCCGCCGATGGCGCGGCGCTGGTGGAGATGGCGCGCAATTCGCTGGATATGTCGGGGGCGAATCTGGTGGACGAAGTGACCTGTGCCGAACCCTACAACTGGAACGAGCGCAGCAGCGCCGCATGGTATCAGGGCAGCCACCACGACGACCCTGCCGGCCCGCTGATTGTGGCCTATGACTACGGCATCAAGCGCAACATCCTGCGCATGATGACCGACCGCGGCCTGCGCGTGCGCGTCGTGCCGGCCCAGACCCCTGCCAGCGAGGTGATGGCCATGAACCCCGACGGGGTGTTTTTGTCCAACGGGCCGGGCGACCCCGCCGCCGTGACCTACGCCATCGAGAACGTGCGCGGCCTGCTGGGCCAAGTGCCGATGTTTGGCATCTGCCTTGGGCATCAGATTTTGGGGCTGGCGCTGGGCGGCAAGACCGAGAAGATGCGCTTTGGGCATCGCGGGGGCAATCAGCCGGTCAAGAACCTGCTGACCAACGTCGTCGAAATCAGCGCGCACAACCACGGCTTTGCCGTCACCGCCGACAGTCAGCTGAACGGGGCAGAAGTCACCCACATCAACCTGAATGACAACACGGTTGAGGGCCTGCGTCATGTCGAGCTGGGGGCATTCAGCGTGCAGTATCACCCCGAAAGCTCGCCCGGCCCGCACGACTCGCTGTATCTGTTTGACGAGTTCGTCGATACCGTGCACAAGCGCGCGCAAGCCGCACAGGCCTAGCCCCACCCATGATGCCCCGTCTGCATCGGCGTGCTGCCGCGACCGTCCTCTTGCTATACCTGCTGGTGGCAGGGCTGTATGCCGTGCAGACGCCGGCATGGCAGTCGCCAGACGAGCCGGCGCACTACAACGTGGTGCGCCAGCTGGCCCTTGGCGGGCCGTATCCGGTGATTGCCGAAGGCGACTGGGATCAAGCCTATCTGGCGCAGCTGACCGCGGCCAAATTTGCGCCGGCCCTGCTGGGCGATTTTGAGGCGATTCAATACGAAGACCATCAGCCGCCGCTGTATTACCTGCTGCTGACGCCGGTCTATCAGCTGAGCGGGGGCAGCCTTGTGGCGCTGCGGCTCGCCTCGGTGGTGATGGGTGCGGCGGTGGTGCTGGCCGCCTATGCCATCAGCCTGCGGGTGTATCCGGCGCACGGTTGGGCCGCGGTGGGAACGGCGGCCTTTGTCGGGTTTGTGCCGCAGCATCTGCACATCCTCGCCTCGGTCAACAACGACGCGCTGGCGTGGGCGCTGGGGGCATGGGCGCTGTGGGCCTGCATCGACCATGCGGCAGGGGGCAAAACGCCGGCATGGGCGCTCGGCCTGCTGGTCGGGCTGATTTTGGCCACCAAGACCACCGTCTATCTGATGGGCGGGGTGGCGGTGCTGGCGATTGTGCTGCGTGGGGCGGGGCGCTGGCCTGCCCTGCTGCGCTTTGGGCTGGCGGTGCTGCCGCTGGCGGCGCTGTGGTGGGGGCGCAACCTGCTGACCTATGGCTTGTGGGATGTGTTTGGCCTGCGCGCACACGACGCGGTGGTGATTGGGCAGCTGCGCACCGCCGACCTGATTGCGCAGGTCGGGGCATCGGCCTATCTGCAAAGCGCCGTCCAGACCACCTATGCCAGCTTTTGGGGCATGTTCGGCTGGATGGCTGTGCCCATCCCGCTGTGGACTCAGGCCGCGTTTGGCGCGCTGGTGCTGGTGGGTGCGGCGGGGTTTGGGGTGTGGCGCGGCTGGCGCGAGGCCGCCCCGCGCGCATGGCTGTTGATGCTGACCGCCAGCGCATTGGGCGTGGCCATGCTGGTCTATTACAACACGCAGTTTGTGCAGTTTCAGGGCCGCTATGCCTATGCGGTGCTCATCCCGCTGGCGATGGTGGTGGCCCACGGCCTTGACGCATGGCGCGCACGCCTGCCGCTGATATGCCGCTGGCCATGGCTGACCCCCGCCGCCCTGACCGTCGGCATGGTCGGGCTGAGCGCGTGGCTGCTGCTGCGCGTGCTCGTCCCACAGCTGGCCCTATAAGGCGCGCATGCCGGCACTTTCTGATATACTATGCGCGCGCTGTGCTGCACAGCCCATCTTGTTATCGGCTTACCACCCCAGAAAATCCACCGTGCCCATCCTTAAAGAAGGCGAACTCGACTTCATCAGCACCAGCGCCGAGCAGACCCAGCGCCTCGGCGCGCGCCTTGGCGCACTGCTTCGGCCCGGCGATGTCATCTGCTTATCCGGCGAGATGGGCGCGGGCAAAACCGTGTTCGCCGCCGGCGTCGGCAGCGGATGGGGCGCGCTCGACCCGATGGCCTCCCCCACCTATACCATCGTGCACGAGCACCAGCGCGCCCAAGACGCCCAGCGCCTCGCCCATCTGGACTGCTACCGCCTCGAATCGGCTGACGACATCGACAGCATCGGCTTTGATGACCTGCTGGAAAGCGGCGCAGCCCTGCTGATTGAGTGGCCCGAAAAAATCGAACACGCCCTGCCGCCCGAGCGCCTATGGGTGCGCCTGCGCGCCGTCAGCGACATCCACCGCAGCGTGCACTTCACGCCGGTCGGCGAGCGCTATGTGCAGCTGATTAACCACTACCGCCAAGCCGTCACCGGAGCGTAACCCCCATGCTGCTGGCCATCGACACCGCCACCCGGCAAATCAGCCTTGCGCTGCACGACGGCGCAACCCTGCTGGCCGAACACACGTGGCCCTCCGACAATCAACACACCGTCCAGCTCGCCCCGGGCATCAGCCGCCTGCTGGCACAGGCCGGCGTGCACCCCAGCGACCTGACCGCCTACGCCGTCACCATCGGGCCGGGGTCATTCACCGGCCTGCGCATCGGGGTGGCCGCCGCCAAGGGGATGGCCGCCGCCTCGGGCGCGCCGCTGGTCGGCATCAACACGCTGGACGTGGTGGCAGCCGCCCACCCGGGCACCTACAGCGCCGCGCTGGTGGCAGTGGTACACGCCGGACGTGGGCGCGTGGTGGCCCGCAGTCACCATTGGCAAAAAGGCACATGGACGCCCCGCACCGACATGCGCAACCTCGATTGGCTCGGCCTGATTGCCGCCATCGACGGCGAAGCCATCATCACCGGCGAGCTTGACGCCAGCGGCCTCAAGCTGCTGCGCGACGCGCAAGCCGGCGGCACACCGCTCAGCATCGCGCCCGGCGGCCTGCGCCTGCGCCGCGCCGGCATGCTTGCCGAGCTGGCATGGGCACAGCTGCGCGCCGCCGACTCGGCAGCCCCCTTCGACCCCGCGCAGGTCACCCCGATCTACGTCAAGAGCGGCTCGGCGGTGTAACCGTGCGCGTGCGCCCGATGCAGCTGGGCGACATCGCCCAAATCATCCAAATCGAGCGCGAGTCGTTCAGCTCACCGTGGTCACCACAGACCTATGCCTATGAGGTCACCGAGTCGGAATACAGCTATATGATGGTGGTGGCCCTGCCTCAGCCCTACCAGCCGCAAAGCCGCTGGGCGCGCCTGATTCAGCAGTTTTGGCAGCCCCCCGCCCCCGAAACCGTGGTGGCCTACGGCGGCCTATGGCACTTATACGACGAAGCGCACATCAGCACCATCGCCAGCCACCCGCTCTACCGCGGCCAAGGCTATGGCGAAATAGCGCTGCTGGCCATGCTGCGGCGTGCCGTCACCCTCGAGGCCGGCTATGTGGCGCTGGAGGTGCGCGTCTCCAACAACCGCGCCCAATCGCTGTATGTCAAACACGGCTTTCAGGTGGCCGGCATCAAGCCGCATTACTATCACGACAACGGCGAAAACGCCTATGACATGCGCCTGCCGCTGACCGACGGCGTGCGTCAGCGCATCGAGGCCGAGTTTGCCGCGCTGTGCCAGCAGCACGCCCTCATCGACAGCTATACCACCGCCACTGACTGACCCCCCAGCAGCGGCACAATCTCGCGCAGGTCATCCACCAGATAATCCGGCCCGCTGGCCTCCAGTGCCGCCCGCTCGTCAAACCCGGTGGTGACCACAATCACGCGCAGGCCGCTGGCGCGCGCGCATTCCACATCACTGACCGTATCGCCAATCACCCACACCTCATCCGGCGCATAGGCCCGGCCGGTCAGCTCGGCGGCACGGCGCAGCGCCAGCGGCGGCAAATCGTTGCGGCTGACCGACTCGTGCCCATATGCCCCAATCGGAAACCATGCTGGATCGTAGCCCGCGGCCCGCAGCTTGACCGGCACGGTGCTCTGTACGTTGCCCGTCACCACCCCATGCGCGATGCCTGCGACCGCCCGCAGGGCCGTCACCGCCTCCATCGCCCCGGGCAGCGGGCGCACATGAAACTGGTCAATCAGCTCGGCCATGTGCCGCGCCTTGACCTGCATATAGTCCGCCATCCGCGCCCCCACCGTCTCGGGCGCAACCCCGTGGGGGGTCAAAATCTCAATCAGGCTCTGCCAGTCGGTTTTGCCACCAAAATAATGATGCTCCAGCTCGTCCGCCACCCCGAACACGTCGCGGATGGCACGCGTCGTCACCGCCTTGCCCAATCCCTTGCCGCGCAGCAGCGTCCCGTCGATGTCCCACAAAATCAGCATAGGTATCCTGTCTCGTCACTCTCCGCGCCCAGCACGCGGGCTAAACCACCGCCATCAGCCGGCCCAACCGCCTCAGATACTGCTCGTCGTCCAGCGGGTCATAGCCGGGCCACAGCCGCTTGTTGATGAAATACGCCGCGATGTCGGGCTTGGCGGTCATCAGGCCCTGCGTCAGCTCCCATTGGGCCTCGTGCAGCAGCAGCGCGCCCTGCGCCGCCAGCACATAGGCATCCGCCAGACGGCGCGCGTGCGCCACTTGCGAGTCCTGCGGGAGGGCCGCCACGCGCGCCAGCAGGGTGTGTGCCCGCCCGACAGCTGCCGTCACCTGCGCGCGCGCATCTTGCAGCGAGTCATGCGTCACCCCCGCCAGCAGCCCGTTCAGCCAGCGCCCAAACGGCTCGTGCAGGCCATAGCGCCCGATGTCGCGCAGCACCTGCAAACACAGCACGTTGTGCGTGCCCTCCCAGCTCTCCAGCACCACCATATCGCGATACAGGCGCGGCAGGATGCTAAACGACTCAATCGCGCCGTTGCCGCCCAACACCTCAATCGCACGGTGGACGACCTCGCTGCCGCGCACGCTGGTGATGTATTTGTTCAGGTTCACCAGCATCCGATAAACCGCGTGCTCGTCGGGGGTGGCCTGCCCCAACTCCTGCCGGTCGAGTAGGTCGGCCAGCGCAAACCCCGAGGCCACCGCCGCCGCCGCCTCGCTCAGGCAGTCGGCCACCGCCTCTTGCACCAGCGGATACGAGGCGATGGTCTGGCCAAAGGCCCGCCGGTTACAGGCATAGATGCTGGCCTCGATGTGCGCCCGCCGCATCACCCCCGCGCAGCTGACCGCGTTCAGCAGGCGCGAGGTGTTCAGCACCAGCTCGACAGTGGTCTTGAAGCCGTGCGTCAGCGGGCCGATCGGGTAGGCCAGCGCGCCATCAAAATCCAGCTCGGCGCTGGCCAAGGTGCGCGTGCCGAGCTTATCCTTCAGGCGGCGGATAAAGAAGCGGTTGGTCGTGCCGTCTGCCAGCACGCGCGGCACAAGGAAGACCGCCAGACCGCGCGTGCCCTCTGGCGCGCCAGCAGGCCGCGCCATCACCAAGAACTGGTCAGCGTTGATGTTGCTGCAAAACCATTTTTCGCCGCTCAGCCGCCACGCCTCATCGCTGTCGGGATGGGCTTGCAAGGCGTTTGCGCCCACATCGCTGCCGCCCTGCACCTCGGTCAAAAACTGCGCCCCGTGCTGCATCTGATGATAATCGGGCGACAGCAGCGGCGGCAGATAGCGCGCCTTCAGCGCGTCGCTGCCGACCGTTTGCAGCGCCCGAATCAACCCTGCCGTGCAGGCGATGGAGCAGGCATGGCCGCCCTCGCCGTTGTGCCCCAGCAGATAAAACAGCGCCATCTGCTCGACGTTGTGGCCCGGCTGCTGCTGCAAGGCTAAGATGCCAGACCGCCAAATCAGCTCGCCGGCCTTGTCGTGATTGGGGTGAAACTCGATCTGCTCGGTGCGCTGGCCGATGCCGGTGTAGCGGTCAAGGCGCGGGTGGTTGCCGATGCGGTCTTCTTGTTTGGCCCATGTGTCCAGCACGGTGGCGGCCTGCGCCCCAAACTCAACAAGGCGCGGCCTAAACGCCTCATAGCGCGCGCTGCCCATGATGCGGCGCAGCACCGCGCGCAGGTTCACATCGGCGGTAAAGAAATTATTGGGCTTGCCGTTCTCCCACGCCGCAAGGTCGGCGCGCCCCTGCTCAGCAGACATCAAAAAATCCTCCTTTTTTTGGCTTTTTAGTAGGCAGCACCGACCTGCCGCGTCATCCCACAATGCGCCGCTTGAGCGCTTGCAGCGCGCGGTACGGCGCACTAAACTTCAGGCGCACCTCCCACTCGATCCGCGCAAGGTCAAGCAGCATCCGCCGGTTCATGTGGTTGGCATAATCGCCGGTTGTGCCCTTGCGAAAGAAGTTGTCGTCGTCCTTGGCCTTGTCTTTTTCGCCATAGCGCTCGCGCAGGGCGTGCAGCGAGGTGGCCTGCCGAATCGCTTCCACCCGCTCTGGCGTGACCGACACGCCCAAAAAGGCCGCCAAGCGCCCGACCTCGCCGGCAAAGTCGGTCAGCAGCCCCTCGTAGGAGGCGCAAAAACACTGCGCAGAGGGCGGGGTCTCCCACACCGCATGATACAAGCACACTTTGCGCGCAAAGCCGCGCCCAATCGCCCAGTAATAGGCGTCAAAGCTGCCGGTAAAGCCCAGCCGCCGCCGGTCATAATAATAAGACGACACCACCACATCGCGCAGGTCGCGCCGGATGTCCAGCACGCGCACCTCGGGGTGCGCCAGCAGCGCAGCCCGCTCGGCCCGTGACGGAAAGTGATTTTTGACCAACCAGCGGTCTTGCGGTTGCAAGGCGTTGAGCGCGTCGGTCAGGCGCTCGGGCCGGATGGACGGCTCTTTCCAGTCGGGGTGCAGCAGCGGCTTGGGTGGTGCGCCAAAGCCGGTCATCAGCTCGGCAGTGATGTTGTACAGCCATGTCGAACCCGATTTATACGCGCCGTTGACCACAATCAGCATAAGCCTGCCACCATCCTTTCACGATTGTCTGCGAGAGCCTCACGACTGCGCCGGCGGCGCGGCCTGCTCGTCGGGGGGATAGTACAGCCAGTCCAGCGGCAGGCCCGAGGCACGCACCACGCTGTCGATATAAGCGAGGTCTTCGGCGCTCAGCTCGGCACGATAGCCCCCCACCTTGCCCTTGCGCACCCGCCGCGCCGGATTGTCGCCAGCGCCCTTGCTAAAGCGCAAATCGTAGTGCTCCAGCTGGCCGGCATCCTCCAGCGCGCGCATCTTCTCAAAGCTGCCCTCTTGGATGCCAAAGCGCACCGCCTCGTCGGTCAGGTATTCCATGCCCAGCACATCGACGATTTCGCGCAGGGTGCTCTCGGTGCGATAACGCACATCCTCATAGTGCACCAAGGTGAATGAGCGCGGCACGTCGCGGTACTGATACCACCCTTGATAATAGCGCACCAGCGCCTCGATGCCGTGATAGGGCAGGCGGATGAACTCTGACAGGGTGTATTGACCCAGCTTGGGCCGGCGCGAGTTGTGATAGTAATACGAAATCAGCGTGTCGCGCACATCGCGCGCCAGCAGCAGCACGTGCACCCCGCGAAAATAGGCCTTGTCCTCGGCCCGGACGCGCCGCACCTCGGGGTGCGGGTGGCCGACAAAGTGCACAATGCTCAGCTGCTTGCCGGTCAGGCGGTAATAGAGCGCCGAATTGAGCAGGTAATAGCGGTCAAGCGCATAGCCGTGATGCGACTGAAGCGCACGGGCCAGCATAAAGCGCACCCACGTCCGCCCGCACTTGGGGAACGAGACCAACGCGTAATCCGGCTTTTGCAGCAGCAGGTCACCGCTGCGCCAGCGGATATACCCACGCCGCACCCGATTGAGCAGCCATTTGCCCCAGTATTGCAGCGCCTTTAGGCGGCGTCCCCACCAACTGCCGATGCCCACTTCTGATGACGTCGAAGTCATGGGTTTTTAGCCCTCCTGCTCCAGCTGGCCCAACGGCTCGGTCTGCCACTGTGTGCGCACCCAAACCAGCCCCTCAGACTTCTTGGGGATAAGGCCCGTGCCATAATAATCGGACGGCAGCATCTCGAACGACACCGCCCGCCGCACCGCATCCACCAGTGGGGACTGCACCATGCGCGAGCGAAACTCCAGCTCGATGCGGTATTCCCCCGGGGCAAGGTTGCACTCCGGCCAGCGCATCACCACTTGATGCCGGCCCTGCACCGTCAGCGTCTCATTGGCGTGCTGGCGCAGCGGGCAGCGGGCAATCAGCACGTCGTTGACGTCATAAAACAGCACCACCACGTTGGCGTTCTGATACTGCTCCGCGCCGGAATCCAGCGTCAGCTCCAGCACCACGTCTTGCCCGACCAAAAAGCTGTTGTTCTCTTCCCCCTGCGCATCCAGCAGGCGCAGCTGCCGCAGCACCGGCACGCACCCATCAGGCCGGCCCGCGTGGTTGCTCAGGTCAACCGCCGCATCAGACGGGGCAACATGCGTGCGCTTGAGATATTCGGTCACTACCTGCTGAGGGTCGCCAATCATCGACACCCGCCCGCCTTCCAGCAGCATCACGCGGTTGCACAGGTTCAGGATGGCCGGGATGCTGTGGCTGACCAGCAGCACCGTCCGCCCCTGACCGGTCACCTCGCGCATTTTGCCCATCGAGCGGCGGCGGAACTCGGCATCCCCCACCGACAGCACTTCGTCCACCAGCAGCACCTCGGGGTCGAGATGAGCTGCCACCGAAAAGGCCAACCGCACCTGCATCCCGCTGGAATAGCGCTTGGCCGGCGTGTCGATAAACTCGCCAATGCCCGAAAACTCGACAATGTCATTGAAGCGGCGGCGGATTTCGTCGTTCTTCATCCCCAGCAGCGTGCCGTTCATATACACGTTCTCGCGTCCGGTCAGCTCGGGGTGAAAGCCCGTCCCAACCTCCAGCAGTGAGCCAACCCGCCCATAAATGCGCGCCAGCCCCTCGGTCGGCGAGCTGATGCCGGTCAGCGTCTTGAGCAGGGTGCTCTTGCCCGCCCCGTTGCGCCCAATCACGCCGAACACCTCGCCGGCCTTGACCTCGAACGACACCTCGCGCAGCGCCCAGAACTCGGTCTCGGCATCTTCGGGCGGGCGGTTGCGCAGCACCGCCCCCAACCGCCGAATCGGCCCAACCACGATGTCCATCAGCTGGGTAGCCAGCTCGGCCTCTTGCTTGGCGCTGCCGATATAGAACTTTTTGCCAAGGCCTTCCACTTCGATTGCGTTTTTGCTCATCGCCCAGCCTCTAAATCAAATCGGCAAACGTGGTCTCGGCCTTGCGAAAGTAATACAGGCCGCTAATCAACAGCACGATGCTGGCCAAGGTCGAAATCAGCAGCACGCTGCCCGGCGCGCTGTCCACCCCCAGCATGGCCCACCGAAAGCCCTCCACCACGCCGGTAATCGGGTTGATGGCCGCCACCCAGCGAAAGCTCTCCGGCAGCGCGCTGATCGGGTAAATCACCGGCGTCAAGTACATCAAGATGCGCGTCAAAAACGACAGCGCCTGCCCGATGTCGCGAAAACTGACGTTCAGCGCCGCCAGCCACAAGCTGACCGCCAGCGACGAGATAAACGCCAGCAGCATCAGCGCCGGCAGCCAGATGATGTTGGCCGTGATTTCGTAGTTAGACGTCACCAGCTTGAGCGCGGTTTCGGTAAACTCGGGGCTGGTCAGGTGATAAGCGGCAAACCCGCCGGTCACATGCGGCAGCGCCGACCCATAATAGGCATACAGCACCAGCAGCATGGCAAGGCTGATGACGAAATCAATCACCCCCGACAAAATCGCGCTGACCGGCAGAATCAGGCGGGGAAAGTAAATCTTGCGAATCATGTGCGCGTTCAGCGTCAGCGAGGTTGAGGCCTTGGTCAAGCCGTTGGAGAAGAAGTTCCACGGCAGCAGCCCAACATAGCTAAACAGCGGATACGGGATGCCGTCCGACGGCATGCGCGCCACCCGCCCAAACACAAAGCTGAACACAATCATGGTCATAAACGGCTGAATCACCGCCCACAGCACCCCAAGCACGGTCTGCTTATAGCGCACCTTGATGTCCCGAAAGGTGAACAACAGCAGCATCTCGCGGTTGTCCCACAGCTCACGCAGGTTGAGCGGCTCAAAGCGGCGCGGGGGGCGAATCAGGCGAACCGGCAGCGCTTTGGCCGGCGGGGGGGGCGAAATCGAAGGGGAAGCCATAACGGTCTGATGCAAACGCTCCAACAACAGCAATGGGCGCTGATTATAGCACACCCCCCGACGACGCTCTCAGGCCCAAAAGCCCCGGCCCTCTCAGGGAGGGCGGGGTAATCGCTTCAAATTTTCTGGTAGG
>DAOUCZ010000038.1:0-41265 GCA_034431675.1 Anaerolineae bacterium
GATGTGGTGTCTTTGGGACAGCAGACACGTCCATCGCCTCCTTAATAAGGGTGGAAAGAGCAAAGTCGTGCAAAGATGGGTGATGTAAACGGTTGCGGGGGTACGGTGCTGTGCGCTGCGGCGCGTCAGCAGGTGAGTGAGTGTGTTGATGTTAACCTTGTGTGTGCAGCTTGCATTGTACCCCAATATGACGGGTTTTGAACATTTGAATTTGTTGCAAGACCTCAACGCTTGCCGGCATTCTGAACCACTGTGACCCCCAAAAATCCTTTTTGACACCTCACACAGTATACGCGCGGCGTGATGGGCGTGTAAACCGTCAGATGCCCCCAACTGCTGGGGGCATTGGGCAGGTGTGCAGCGCGGCGCTTGCCCTTTGGGTTCTGGCTATCGCCAACGTGCTGTGGGAGAGGGGCTTGGGGCTGAGGGGTAAAACAGAGCTGAGGGCCGTGTTCTCCCCTCAGCCGGTGTTAATCATATTAAAAATCGTGGTTTTGATCGGGGTTTTGCTTAAATCAACTGGCAAAACGGCTTAAAAAACTGCCCCCATTGCGTTAAACGTTTGCCGCTATCCTTCCGTGACGTGTATGGGGAAACGGTTCCCCAGAAACAAAAAAACACGGATTTCTATCAAGGAGCAATCCACCACATGAAGAACCGTATTGTCGCTTTGTTCGTCGCGCTGGCGATGTTGGCCTCGGTCAGCTTCACCTTCGCCCAAGAGAAAACCATCGCCCAGCTCGCCGCCGAAACCCCCGAGCTGTCCACCCTGTTGGCGCTGGTCGAGGCCGCTGGCCTCGCCGACGTGCTCAACAGCACCGACGTGCAGTTCACCGTGTTCGCCCCCACCAATGACGCCTTCGCCGCCCTGCCCGACTTCGTGGTCAAATATGTGACCTCGGATGTCGAGCTGCTGACCGCTGTGCTGACCTATCACGCCCTGCCGGCCGCCGTGACCTCGGACGCCGTCAGCCCGATGATGGCCGCCACCGTCAACGGCGCTGAGCTGACCATCGACGTGGTCGATGGCAAGGTAATGGTCGATCAGGCCACTGTGGTGACCGCCGACATCGTCGCCTCCAACGGTGTGATCCACATCATCGACAGCGTGCTGGTCCCGCCGATCGAACTGCCGGAAGTCATCCCCGCCGACGTGACCGGTGACATCATCATCGCCGGCAGCTCGACGGTCTACCCCGTCACTCAGGCTGTGGCCGAAGAGTTCGCCCTCGAAGGCTTCACCGGTGAAATCACCGTGGACAACATCGGCACCGGCGCCGGCTTTGAGCGCTTCTGCGCTGCCGAAAGCCCCAGCGATATCTCCAACGCCAGCCGCGCCATCCGCCAGAGCGAAGTGGAAGCCTGCGCCAACAACAACCAGCGCGTGCCGGTCGGCTTCCGCGTCGGTGACGACGGCCTCGCCATCGTCGTCAACCCGAACAACGACTTCGCCAACAGCTTGACCCTCGAGCAGGTTAAGCTGGCCTTCAGCACCGCCGTGACTTGGGCCGACGTTGACCCGTCGTTCCCCGCCGAGCCGATCGTCCGCTTCAGCCCGGGCACCGACAGCGGCACCTTCGACTACTTCGTCGAGGCTGTCCTTGGCCGTGACCAGTCGCTGATCCTCGGCGCCAGCAACCTGAACCTGAGCGAAGACGACAACGTGCTTCAGGACGGCGTGGCCAACAACCTGTACGCCATCGGCTACTACGGCTATGCCTATGTCGCCGAAAACCCGGGCTTGGTCAAGGTCGTGGCCGTCAATGACGTGCTGCCCACCCCCGAGACCGTCAACGGCGGCACCTACCCGCTGGCCCGCCCGCTCTACATCTACACTGCGGCCTCGGTGATGGCTGCCAAGCCTCAGGTCGGTGATTTCATCGACTACTACCTGACCCTCGTGCCCGAAATCACCCCCAAAGTCGGCTACTTCCTGCCGAACCCGTTCGAGTTCAACATCAGCAAGCTGGTGCTCTTGGCCCTCAAGGCCGACACCAGCGGTGAATAACCCTAAAGCACGCCGAGGTTAACCCCTCAAACCTCCGCAGGGTGGATAGGCTGCCAAGCCTATCGCCCTGCGGACTATTGTTTGACCGAAAAATTATTAACAAACTGCCCTCTAAAATTAAACAAAATTAAAAACTTTCCGTTTATCTTTATGGCCTGAGGATCGCCAAACAGACCTTGAGTACAAAAGGGAGACATCCGATGCAGGGCAGTACATCCCAACCTGCCGGCGAACGCAGCACCGAAATCATCCGGGCACTCGTGCCGGCTGAGAGTTCGCTAAGACGCCAACCCAACATTGGTGAAGAAATCATCCGCGGCCTGCTGTTGTTCTGCGGGGCGGTCTCGATTTTGACCACGATTGGCATCGTTTTCGTGCTGGCAGGCCAATCCATCAACTTCTTCGACTCGCGCGCATGGATTTACATCAAGCTGCCAGTGGCCGAGGCCGCGCCGCTGGCCACACTGGCCGAGCCGATCACCCCCGAACAGACCAGCTTTCGCATCAGCTATCTGGCGGCCAACACCCAGTTTGCCAATCAGCAATACCTGCAAGTGGGTGACGAAATCATGCGCATCGTCAGCCGCGAGCGCAACACCGTGGTCGTCACCCGTGGATTGGAAGACACCACCCCACAAGCCCATGACGCCAATGCCGACATCATCCCGATGCGCGATGTCCTCGTCCGTCCAGTCCGCCCCGTCAGCGCCGAAGACTCGGTCATCTATATCGAGCCGGGCTACGAAAAGCGCTTCAACGTCAACGACGAAATCGAGTTGGACGCCGAGGTCATGATTGTGACCGGCGTAGACGTCGGCCAGCTGACGGTCATCCGCGGGGCACAAGGCACGCGTGCACGCAACCACAGCGTGGATGAGCCTCTGGCCAGCCCCGACTACGTCACGTTTTTGGAATTTATCACCAACACCACGTGGCAGCCGCAAAACGGCGAATACGGCATCTGGCCGCTGCTGACCGCCACCCTGCTGACCAGTTTGGTCGGCCTGCTGGTGGCCATCCCGCTGGGCCTCAGCTCGGCCATCTATCTCAGCGAATATGCCAGTGAGCGCGTGCGCGGCACGCTCAAGCCCATCCTAGAGGTGCTGGCCGGCATCCCGACGGTGGTATACGGGTTCTTCGCCCTCACCTTTGTCACCCCAGCCCTGCGTGACCTATTCTTCGGCCCCAGCATCAACTCGCTGAACATGCTGTCTGCCGGCCTGACCATCGGGGTGCTGATCACCCCGCTGATTAGCTCGATGTGCGAAGACGCCATCAGCGCCGTGCCGCGCACCCTGCGCGAGGCATCGGTCGGGCTGGGGGCCACCAAGCTCGAGACCACCATCCGCGTGATTTTGCCTGCCGCCGCCTCTGGCATCTCGGCAGCCATCATCGTGGCGATGTCGCGCGCGGTCGGCGAGACCATGATTGTGCTGCTGGCGTCTGGCGCTGGCCCAAACTTCACCTTCAACCTGCTGAGCAACGCCGAGACAATGGCCGGCCACATCGCCCGCATCAGCACCGGCGACATCGCCTATGGCACCATCGACTTCAACAGCATCTTTGCCGTCGGCATGACGCTGTTCATCGTCACCTTCGTGCTCAATGTCATCAGCGGCTACATTTCTGAACGCCTGCGTGAGAGGTACTAAGCCCCATGACCAAGCTCATCGATGTCGGCATCTATCGCTCTGGCGTGCAAAACCGCAACGGGCGCGCCAAACTGTTCCAAAACCTATACCTGATCTCGCTCATCATCGCCATGATTGTGCTGGTGCTGCTGCTGTTCAACGTGGTCAATCGCAGCTTTGGCCTTGTGGTGCAGCGCTATTCGGTTGACCCCGACACCCTCACCGATAAACCCATCGCAGACCTGAATGTGGACGAGCTGGCGCAGATTCTGTACGACAACGTGCCGCGCCGCCTGCTGGTGATTGCGCGTGACAACCTGAGCAAAGTTGCGCCGGACGCCTTCACCAACACCGTGTTCGAGCAGAGCATCAACGGGCAGGTGCCAGAGCAATACCGCGCCGTCGCCCCGCGTGACCTCTCGGAGGCCGAGCGCAACGAGGCCCTCAAGCAGATTTTGGCCCTCAACCTGTCAGACGAAGTGCTGACCACCCTGATTGACACCGAAATCGTCAAAACCGAAATCCCCACCGGCTGGACGCTGACCGAAAGCCTGTTCAACCGCGCGTCTATCGACGCCATCGCCGCCGAGCGCTACCCCGACAGCGACGTGGTCTGGCGCTCGTGGGTGTCGCCGCGCTTCATCACCAGCCCGCTCTCCACCAAGCCGGTCGAGACCGGCATCCGGCAGGCCGCGCTGGGCACGGTGTGGCTGCTGGCCCTCACCCTGCTGATTTCGTTCCCGCTGGGGGTGGGCGCTGCCATCTATCTGGAAGAGTATGCTACAGACAACTGGTTTAACCGCCTGATCGAAACCAACATCCGCAACCTCGCCGGCGTGCCCTCCATCATCTACGGCATGTTAGGCCTGACGATTTTCGTCCGGTCGCTAGAAGGCATCACAGGGGGGCGCAGCGTGCTGTCTGGCGCGCTCACCATGTCGCTGCTGATTTTGCCAGTCATCATCATCAACGCGCGTGAGGCGCTGCGCGCTGTGCCGTCCACCATCCGCGAGGCCTCCTATGGGCTTGGGGCTACCAAGTGGCAGACCATCAGCCGGCAGGTCTTCCCTGCCGCCCTGCCCGGCATGCTGACTGGCACGATTCTGGGCATGTCGCGCGCCATCGGCGAGACCGCCCCACTCTTCGGCATCGCCACCACCTTCATCAACACCGACCCGACAGGCCCGTTCTCGCGCTTTACTGTGCTGCCGATGCAAATCTACACATGGACAGGTCAGCCCAGCGAGCTGTTCCGCTTCAACGCCAGCGCCACCATCCTTGTGCTGCTGGTGCTGCTGCTGATTATGAACTCTGCCGCCATCTACCTGCGTAACCGTGCTTCTAGCAGAAGGATATAGCTTCACATCATGAGCATGAACCCCTCTCCCACCGCCAGCGCCCCGCGCGCCGCGACCAACGCCATCGAAATCAAGAAGGTGTCCATCTATTACGGCTCGTATCGCGCTGTGCACGACGTCAATATCGACATCCACGACCGCAAGATTACCGCCTTCATCGGGCCGTCGGGCTGTGGCAAAAGCACCGTGCTGCGCGCCATCAACCGCATGAATGACCTCGTACTTGGCTCGCGCCTCGAGGGTGAGGTCATCTTTCAGGGGCGCAACCTGTACAGCCCCGACGTTGACCCGGTCGAGGTGCGCCGCCGCATCGGCATGGTGTTCCAAAAGCCCAACCCCTTCCCCAAGAGCATCTATGACAACGTGGCCTATGGCCCGCGCCTGCTGGGCATCCGTGACAAGACCACCCTCGACGAAATCGTGGAGAAGTCGCTGCGCAGCGCCGCCCTGTGGGACGAAGTGAAAAACGACCTCAAGAAATCGGGCACAGCCCTCTCGGGCGGGCAGCAGCAGCGCCTATGCATCGCCCGCACCATCGCGGTCGAGCCAGAGGTCATCCTGATGGACGAGCCGTGCTCGGCCCTCGACCCGATCTCGACACAGCGCATCGAAGAGCTGATGCTGGAGCTGGTCGATCACTACACCATCGTCATCGTCACGCACAACATGCAGCAGGCCCAGCGCGTTTCGGACTTCACCGCCTTCTACAGCATCCGCCGCACCGAAGACCCCAACACCGGCAAGGATACCCGCTGGGGCGAGCTGGTCGAGTTCGATCAAACCGACCAGCTGTTCAGCCGCCCAGCCAAAAAAGAGACCGCCGACTACATCAGCGGGCGCTTCGGTTAAGCGTTAGCCCCCACCACGCAGCAAAGCCCCCCCGCCGCAGCGGAGGGGCTTTTTGTTTCGGTCTTTATCCCAAGGCCGATGCAGGGGCACAACTCGCCGTGCCCCTGCATCCGCGATGCTCATCACGGCGCGGCAGTGGTTGGGGTGGCGGTGGTCAGCGCGCTGCGCAGCCCCGGCTCGCTGATGAAGATGTCGCGGCTGTAACGGGTCGGGCCTTCAATCAGCACACTGGTCTGATAGCCATAGCCAAACTCGAACACGTTGAGGCCGTTGTACTGCTGCAAAATCGGCTTATAGCTGTTGGTCACGCCGCTGTATACACTGATGACCCCTTCGCAGCTGATTTGCGCGGTCTCGGCGCAGATTTCCAGCGCCACCTGCACCGTCTGCGTGGCCGGGTTGTCAAACAGATAGGTCACGCGGATATAACTCCATGTCACCTGCGTCTTGTTGGTTGGCACTGGGCCGGTAATCGGCGAAACGCTGGTGGGCGCGGGCGTGCCGGCGTTCAAGATTTCGATGATCGGGCCGCTGCCAGTCGGGGTCGGGGTCGGCCCGGGGCCATTGCACCATGTGGCATCGCAGAAGGTCAGCGGCTTGCGGTCTTCCAGATTGGGCAGCAGACGGAAGACTTCTTCGGGCATGGTTGTCCAGCGCCGGTCGATGAACACCGCAAAGTTCGGGCCGGTAACAAACATCATGTTGGAATCTTGGAAGTTGCGAAACCACGGGCGGAACTCGATGTCATAGGGCATCGCGCCCATATACTGAAGCGCCGCCACATCCAGATAGGCAAAGGCATTGCGCGACTTAAACAGCCGCCGGCTGTCCACAGTCGAGCCGCCGCCTTCTTCGTCAACCACCGGCGTCAGCGGGTTCTCGGCAAACTGCACTACCGCGTTTTGCGCCTTCTCGCAGTAGTCGGGGTCATCGGCCTCGATGTCGGCGCGGGTTGTGCCGGCCCGCGCCTCCACCAGCACAATCAGGGTTTGCAGCGTGGAATCACAGCGGGCCAGCGGGTCTGTGCCCTGCCAACCAGTCGGCCTGCTCACACCCTCCCCCAGCGTGGCATCGGCCAGCAGCTCGATGTCGATGCGCAGCCTACGCACCGATGACACCTGCGAGGTACTCAGCGCGCCGTTCCAGCCCTCTGGGCGATTGCCTGCCCCCAGCTGATTATCGGCCAGCCGCCCAAGGTCTATAAACACGTCATTGATAAAGCTCGGGCTGTTCTCGTTGCGGTTGCCAATCCAGCCCGGCGGGCGGGTCTCGAGGCCAAGGCGCTCATCGGCAAGGCGCTCAAGGTCGCCGCGCAGCCCGCCGACCACGTCGCTGTCCAGCAGGGCGCGGCCCGCCGTCGGCAGCAAGCTGGTATAGATGGTGTCTTCAATTTCGGCCAGCAGCACCGCGCAGTAGTTCAGCACCCCCTCGATGGTGGTCGGGACGCGGTTATAATCGCGCGCCAGCACCAGCAGCAGGGTTTGCAGCACGCGGTCACACCGATAGCGCGCCGGCGCGCCGGCCCAGCCCTCGGGCCGCGTGTTGCCGGCATAATAAAAGGTGGCGGTCTGCTCAAGGTCGTGGCGCAGGTTGCGCGTCACCAGCTCGCGCGAGGGCGAAGATGCGCCAAACCAGCCCTCTGGGCGCACCCCGTCCCCAAACACGCGGTTGGCCAGCTGTTCATTATCAAAAAACAGATCGGCGATATAATTGGGCGTGACACGGTTGTTGTTGCCCGTCCACGTCTCTGGCAGGCCCGCCTCGCCAAACACCACGCCGGCCAGCAGATCCAAGTCTGCGCGCAAGTTCAGTTCAAAAACCTCTGCTGGGACGGTCTGTCCAATCGGGGCTGCGGTGGTCAACCCCACCACCATCCCAATCAGGCAAACTGCCAGCCCCAACCGTTTGAGCCATGCCATAGAAAGCATCCCTTTCGTTTTACGCGGCTTTATTATACTGAATCTGCACAAACTTCACTTGCCATGCGCCGGCTTTTGGGCCAAACTTTGCATATGAACACATCACGCCCCCTCCCACTCCTACTGCTGCTGATGGCCGCGCTGTTGGCGCTGGCCGCGTGCGCTGGCGACCCCTCGCCAGCGCCTAGCCCAGAGCCGTCCTCGGCTTTGCCACCCCAAACCGAGTCTACCCCGTCCGATCAGGTCAGTCCACAAACCGCCGAGCCAACCGTTTTCAGCCCGTTCCCCACACTGGATATTCCGATCAACCCGACGCTGGAAGACCCCGGCTTCCCCACCCCAGACCCCAACGCCCCCCCCGTCCCCACCGAGGAGGTACAGCCGCCGCCATCTGGCTTTGACCAGCTGGTGCTGATCAGAACGGGCGGGCCAACCCTCGATGACGGCAGCACCCCCACCCTCAGCATCACCATCCGGCGTGATGGCAGCATCGAAGCCAGCGGCGCGCGCGGCATCGCCCGCGGTGCGCTCAGTCAGCCTGCCATCACCCAGCTGGCCGAGATGGTGACGCGCGCCAACATCTTCACCCTCAACGCCACCTTTCTTGGGCCTGTGCCGGCCGAGCCTCCCCTCCCCTTTATCTACAACCTGACCGTCACCAGCGGCAGTTATGAGCGCAGCATCAGCGCGCAAGAAGGCTACATGCCCACCCCCATCCAAACCCTGATCGGCACGATCCTCAGCGAAGGGCTGCGTCTTCAGTAATATGTCCAACCGCAGCACCCACCCCTCAGCCCCCGACCTGATCGAGGTCGAACTATCCCGCATGGCCCACGGCGGCAGCGCCGTCGGGCACGCCCAAGGCCGCACGGTATTCATCCCCTATGCCCTGCCCGGCGAACGGGTGCTGGCGCGCATCACCGCCGAGCGCAAGCGCGTGCTGTTTGCCGAGGGCGTCACCCTGCTAGAGGCCTCTGCCGACCGCGTCTATCCCGAATGCCCACACTTTGGCCCCGGGCGCTGCGGGCGCTGCCAATGGCAGTTCATCGACTATGAGGCCCAGCTGCTGCTCAAACAAGACGTGCTGGCCGACCAGCTGGCGCGCGTGGGCGGCTTTGACGATGCCGTGCTCGAGGCCGCCCTACAAGACATCATCCGCAGCCCACAGCAGTGGGGCTATGCCAGCAACCTCAGCTTTCTGCCCACCCCCGACGGCCTCGCGCTCGCCTCGACCATCGAGGGCAAAGCGCAGGTGATCGAAGCCTGTCACATCCTGCACCCCGACCTGCTGCCAATTTTTGAGCAGTTTGCCCTCGAAGACGCCAACATCCAGCGCGTCAAGCTGGCCCGCGGCACAGACGGCCAAACCATGCTCATCCTCAGCATCACAGACACCGAAGATACCCCAGAGCTAGAGGTCGATTTCCCCTTCAGCGTCAACCTGCTGCTGCCCGACAACACCCCAGTCAACCTGATTGGCGACCTGTCGCTGTCGCTGACGCTGGCCGGCCGGCAGTGGCGCGCCAACGCCGGCAGCTATCTGCGCGCCAACTACGACCAAATCCCCGCGCTGATGGCGCTGGTACGCAGCGGTCTGGCCCTCAGCGGCGGCGAAACCGTGCTCGACCTGTTCGGCGGCATCGGCTTCTTTAGTGCCGCCTGTGCCGACCTCGCGGGCAGCGTCACGCTGGTCGATTCGCACCCCCCAGCGGCTGCCGATGCGCGCCACAACCTCGCCGACCTCGACAACGTCACCGTTCTGGAAGATAGCGCCGAGCGCGTAGTGGGCACATGGGCCGGCAGCATCGACCGCGTCATCCTCGACCCGCCGCCGGGCGGCCTCAGCCTGCCGGTGATTGACGGGCTGGCCGAATTACAGCCCCGCCGCCTCGTCTATGTCAGCGGCGACCCCGCCACCCTCGCCCGTGATGCCCAGCGCCTGACCCGCCACGGCTACTGCCTCACGCACATCCAGCCCATCGACCTATCCCCCCAAACCTACTACATCGACGCGGTCGCCGTGCTGGAGCGCGATTAGGGCCAAACACCACTTATCCCAAAATATCCCAAAAATCGTTGGGGGACAACATGCTAAAGCGCATTCCGCCGCTGTTCGTGATGATTCAGGTACTGTCAGCGGTGGCGCAGTCTCCCAACCATCCTGCGCATACAACCGCCTGATGCTTCAGCCCTGACCGACGGCCCTCACGCGCGCCGCTCAGTGGCTGCGAAATTGCAGCATGGTCGAGCCGACCGTGATGATGTCCCCATCGGCAAGGATTTTGCCTTTTTCGGTCACGCGGATATTGTTCACCATCGTGCCGTTCGAGCTGCCAAGGTCATAAATCATCCACAAGCCTTCAGAAAGCATCAGCCGCGCGTGTGGCCGGCTGACGGCGGTATCCTGCACCCCGATTTCCCATACGTGGTTCTGGGTGGCCCGCCCGATGCGCACCTCTGTCCACGCCAGCGGCACGCGGTGGTCTTTCTGTGGGCCAGACAAAAACATCAGATAGGCCGGCGGGCGCTCGGTCATCATGTCGACAATGCCAGAAGCCAGCCGCGCGCCCTGCGGCTGCGGCTGTGTGGCATAGAGGTCTGCCGGCGCTTCCACCGCCACAAAGTTCAGCTCTGGCCCAAACAGGCGGATGCGGTCACCAGACATCAGCGGCTGCGGCGTCAGCACCTGCTGGTCGTTGAGAAATGTGCCGTTGGAGCTGCCAAGGTCAGACAAGATAAACATACCGTCGGCATATTCAATCAGGGCGTGCTGGCGCGATACCGTGACGTGCGGCACACTGATTTCGTTGGCCGCTGCGCGCCCGATTGTCACACGCGCGCCCTCGGCAAGGTCATATGACATCGGGGCGTTGGTTTCGGGGTGTATCCATGTCAGACGTGCAAGGGTCATAGGTTATAAGACCATCTCCTATCCAAAAGTTACTGAGATGCCTCTTGTCTAATTTTCACCCTTTTACAGTAGAATCGCAACCACCCGACCACTTGGAAAACCGACACGCATGGCAATAGGAGCAAAACCACCGATGGGCGCTAAACCAACTCCCCCTACGCTGGCCGAAATCGTCTATCACTATCTGGGCCTGTTTCAGCGCAGCGCCCGCAGCGCCGAGTTTGAACGCGCCGAAAAGCAGTTCGTTCAGGCCGTGCAGCGCGCCCAATCCCCCGACGACATCCGCTCGGCGCTGGCGCTTGACTTGCGCTCGCGCCGCCTGCCCGTGCAGATGAAAAGCCCCGCCTATGAGCGCCTGCTGGCGCTGTGTGGCCGCACCCCCGACCTGCTGCGCGAATATGCACAGGAGATGTACGACTATGGGCCAGACTTTCAGCACTACGCCGATGCGCTGTGGGACGAGGCCAAGCAAATGGATGACAAAGGTTGACCTGTCCTGCCCCACAACCAAAACACCCCCCACAGCCAAGATGCTCAGCCGTGGGGGGTGTTTGTTTATCTGTGAGAGAGGCGTGCGGCCTAGCGCGCCACCGAGGCCACTAGGGTGACCGCCTGTGTCAGGTTGGTGGCAAGGATCGGGAACAGGCCGACCACCAGCGTGCCGGCAAACGACACATACACCGCCCAGCTGACATAGGGTGTTGCGCCCTCGGCAGGGTCGCCCGCGCCGTCGGCAAGGTACATGTTGACGATGACGCGCACATAGTAGTAGGCGCTCACCACGCTGGTCAGCACACCGACGATGGCCAGCGGGAACAAGCCGGCATCGATGCTGGCCTGAAAGATGAACCACTTGCCGGTAAACCCAGCCGTCAGCGGGATGCCGGTCAGGCTGAGCATAAACACCGCCATCATGGCTGCCAGCAGCGGCTTAGAGCGCGCCAGCCCCACCAAATCCGACAGCTCTGTGCCCGTGCCGTCGTTCTTCTCAATCGACATCACCACTGCAAACGCGCCGAGGTTGGTGAAGGTATACGACAGCAGATAGACCAGTGCAGCCTTGGCCGCTGCATCGGCTTGCAGCGGATGGCCAGCCGCCGCCACCGCCATCAAGATGTAGCCGGCATGCGCAATCGACGAATAGGCCAGCATCCGCTTGAGGTTGGTCTGGCTGACGGCCACAAAGTTGCCGACAATCATCGTCAGCGCCGAAATGATCATCACGGTGTTCAGCCACACCGGATCAGGCGATTGGCCGGCGGTCAGGGTGGGCAGCGCGGTGACCAGCACGCGCAGCAGCGCGGCAAAGCCACCAATTTTAGCCCCAACGCTCATGAACGCGGTGACCGGGGTCGGTGCGCCTTCGTACACGTCTGGCGTCCACATGTGGAAGGGCACAACCGCCACCTTAAAGCCCAGCGCCACCACAATCAAGCCCGCGCCCACCAGCAGATAGGCAAGGCTAGCGCCGCCGTTGGCGCTGATGTCGCTGACCGCGGCAAAGATGCCTTGCAGATTGGTTGTGCCGGTCGCGCCATAGACCAGCGCCGCGCCATACACAAAGAACGCGCTGGCAAACGCCCCCAGCACAAAGTACTTCATGCCGGCTTCTTCGCTCTTGGGGTTGTTGCTGCGAAAGGCCGCCATCACATAGAGCGGGATGGACAGCAGCTCGAGCGCCACAAACACCACCACCAAATCGTTGGCGGCAGACATGAACATCACGCCCGAGGTCGACAACAGCAGCAGCGACCAGAACTCACCGCGTGCCGTGCCCGTGCGGTTCAGATAGTCGATGCCCAGCAGGATGGTCAGCGCTGCCGCCACCAGCACAATCAGGTTCATAAAGCCGCCAAACGAGTCGGCGATGAACATATCAGCCAGCGCCAGCGACTGCTCATTGAAGGTCGCCAGCGTCAGCACAAAGCTGATGCCAAGGCCGGCCAGCGCCAGCCACGCGGTCAGGTGTCGGCGTTCCTTAGGCAGGAACACGTCCACCAACAGCAGGATGGTCGTCCCGATGGCCAGCAGCACCGCCGGCAGGGTCGCCCCTAGGTTTAAGTCCGTCCACGATGGGATGGTCATCATCCCCCCTTACCGCATCATCGCCACGATTTGCGGGGCGACCTGCGCGATACCCTCAACAATCGAATGGGTCGAAGCGTCCATGATGCTGAACCAGACCGAGGGCTGCAAGCCGATCCAGAAAATCATGATGACCACCACCACCAACACGGTGATTTCTTTCCAGTTCATCGGGTGCAGATGGGCGTTTTCTGGCTTATCCAGCTCGCCCAAGAACACCTTCTGGAACATATACAGCATATAGATGGCGGCAAGGATGACGCCCAGCGTGCTGAACAGCGCAAACGTAAAGCCCAACACCGAGCTGCCAAACGTACCCAACAAGATGGTGAACTCACCCACAAAGCCGTTCAAGCCCGGCAGCCCCATGCTGCTGAGCACAATCACCAAGCTGAGCGCACCAAAGAACGGCAGCGCCTTCCAGATGCCGCCATAGGCGTTGATGTCCTTGGTGTGACGGCGCTCATACAGCATACCCACCAGCAAGAACAAGCCGCCGGTGCTGATGCCGTGGTTGACCATCTGGATGGTCGCGCCCTGCAAGCCCTGCGCGTTCAGCGCAAAGATGCCAATCACCACAAAGCCCATGTGCGACACGGATGAATACGCCACCAACTTCTTGATGTCCTGCTGGGCATAGCTCACCCACGCGCCATAGATGATGCCAATCACGCCCAGCGTGCCGACCACCGGCGCCCACGCCACCGAGGCCTCGGGGAACATCGGCAGGCAGAAGCGGATGATGCCATACGTGCCCATCTTCAGCAGCACGCCAGCCAGAATGACCGAGCCAGCGGTCGGGGCTTGCACGTGCGCATCGGGCAGCCAGCTGTGGAACGGGAAAATCGGCACTTTGATGGCAAACGCAATCAAGAAGCCAAGGAACAAGAAGGACTGCGTGCTCAGCAGACCGTCAAACGGGAAGCTGACCGTGCCCGCCGCTTGCAGCGCGAGGATGTCGGGCAGGGCAAACGTGCCGGCCTGACCGCCCACATACAGCACCGCCAGCAGCATCAAAATCGAGCCGGCCATGGTATACAGGAAGAACTTGATGGCGGCATATACGCGGTTTTCGCCGCCCCAGATGCCGACCAAGAAGTACATCGGCACTAGCGTCACTTCCCAGAAGATGTAGAAGATGACGAGGTCTTGGGCCACAAACACGCCCAGCATCGCCCATTCCAGCAGCAGCATGAACATGTAGTACAGCTTTTCACGCCCACGCTCTTCAAAGATGTGACTGGTGAACGAGAACAAAATCGCCAGCGGCATGATGAAGGTGGTCAGCAGCACCAAAATCAGCGCCAGACCATCAATGCCGACATAGTAGCTGACGCCAAAGGTCGGCAGCCAATCGTTGCGCTGCACAAATTGCAGCCCGGGGTTGCTGGGGTCGTGCAGCGCCCACAGCACCAATGACAGCAAGAACGTGGCGATGCTGAACCCGAAGGTCGTCCAGCGAATCGCGTTGCGCTGTTTTTCCTCATTCATGAACATGAGGATGGTCAGGCCCACCATAGGCAGGAACAAAACCACCGTCAGGAGCGAAAGCCCACTCGTATCCATTATCAACCCTCACTTAGCCTTGCAGCACAGGCAGCAGCATCAACACAACCACGGCGACCACGCCGACCAGCAGCGCCACCGCGTACACACGAACATAACCGGTCTGGGTGCGGCGCAGCACACCGCTGACCGCCTTCACCAGACGCCCCACCCCGCGCACCGAGCCGTCCACGAGGCCCTGATCAACCGGCTGACTGAGCAGCTTGGCCACCCCGTTAAAGCCCTTGGTAATCACGCTGTCGTGCACATAATCGTGCCAGAACTTCCAGTCAATCACATCCGCCATAAACTTGGCCGCGCGCTGGAAGGGGTGGATAAACAGACGGAAGTAGATTTCATCCCAATACAGACGGGCATTGGCCAACGACCACAGTGGGCGCATCGCCGCATTGGCTTGCAGCGGGTCTTTGCCGTCTTCGGTCAAGGCCTTGTTGCTGCCATAAACACGGTTGGCAAGGATAATTGCGCCAATCCCCAGCACCGTCGCCACAATCGCAATCAGCGGTTGGAACGTGCCGACGTGCGCGTGCAGCACGCTGTACTCCAGCCAATCCGTCAGCGCGTGGATGCCAAACACCCCGTCCAGCCCCAGCGCAAACAAACCGGTCTCGGACGGGATATTGATGAAGCCAATCCCGACACTGAACACCGACAGCACAATCAGCGGCACGGTCATCTGCCACACGCTCTCGGGCGCGTGCTTGGCCGCCTCGTGGCGCGCGTCGCCGTGGAACACCATCTCAATCTGACGCCACATATAGAACGCGGTCATAAAGGCCGCAGCCATCAGCAGCGACAGCGCGATGTAGCCGCTCAGCTTGCCATCAAACACGCCGGCCACCCACGAGTCGGCAAGGATTTCGTCCTTACTCCAGAAGCCCGCCAGCGGGAAGATGCCGGCCAGCGCCAGCGTCCCAATCAGATAGGTGATATAGGTAATCGGCATCCGACTGCGCAAGCCGCCCATCGTCCGCATGTCCTGCGGGTCGAAGTGCTCTTCCTCGGCGTGATGCGCGTCATGCCCGTGTGAGTCGTGGCCGTGCCCATGGTCATCGTGCCCGTGCGAGTCGTGCCCGCCGTGCCCATGCAGGTGATGATGCCCGTGCTCCATACCGTGGATAACCGAGCCGCTGCCAAGGAACAGCAGCGCCTTGAAGAAGGCGTGCGTAATCATGTGGAACATGGCCGCCGCATACGCCCCGATGCCCACTGCCGCCACCATGAACCCCAGCTGCGACACGGTGGAATAGGCCAGCACGCGCTTGATGTCCCACTGCCCCAGCGCGATGAAACCCGCCATCAGTGCGGTCACCCCGCCGATAATCGTCACAATCAGCGACACTTCGGGCGCAAAATAGAAGAAGGTGTTGGAGCGCACCATCATATACACGCCCGCCGTCACCATCGTGGCCGCGTGGATCAGCGCCGAAACCGGCGTCGGGCCGGCCATCGCGTCTGGCAGCCACACAAACAGCGGGATTTGCGCGCTCTTGCCGGCAGCACCTAGCAGCATAAACAGCGCAATCAGGCTGACAATCGTGCCGATGTCCATCGTCACGCCGCCAAGGGTGAACACCCGCCCGACCTGCGTGCCATCTCCGCGGTCAACTGTTTGGCCCTCGCCCAGCTTCATCAGCTTTTCGGCCTGTCCAAAGATGCCCATCTGGCTCAGCTTCAGGTGGCTGTTATCGACATAGGTCGGGCCAGTGGCCGCAGCTGCAGCGCCGTGGCTGTCGGTGGCAGCGCCGTGACCGTCGGTGGCAGCGCCGTGACCGTCGGTAGCCGCTTCGCCGTGACTATCGGTGGCCGCTTCGCCGTGCGAGTCATCGGCGTGGACAAGGTGTGCCACGTGCGACGGGTTGGTCACTTCGGTCGGCTTGAAGAAATCGAGCGTGCCGAACGTCCAGAAGCTGAGGAAAATCGCCATCAACACGCCAAAGTCGCCCACGCGGTTGGCGATAAACGCCTTGCGGGCGGCATTGGCGTTCTTGATGCCCTCGCCGTTGGGCTTGTCCCACCAAAAGCCGATCAGCAGGTAGGAGCACACGCCCACGCCTTCCCACCCCACAAACATCATCAGCAGGTTGTTGCCGGTGATGAGGATGAGCATGAAGGCAAGGAACATGTTGAGATAGGCAAAGAAGCGGCTGAAACGCTTATCCCCGTGCATATAGCCAGCGGCATACAGGTGGATGAACGTGCCGACGAACGTCACGAACAAGCACATCGTGACGCTCAGCGTGTCGATGCGCTGCTGCCACGGGATTTCGAGGTCTACCGAGCCGATGCGAATCCACCCATCCAGCAGCGGCGGGTTGATGATGACCGGCTCATAGTAGTTGGCGGTGAGATAGCTAAAGAAGCCCAACGCCACAAAGAAGGTGGCAGCAGAGGCCACCGTGCCGATGATGGCAGAGGCGCGCTCGTTGAGCTTTGGCCCCCACACAAAATTGATGAATGCGCCAACCGATGGGAACAGGATGATCAGCGGCGCGAGGAGCGCGAGGTTTTGCATCGGCTCTTACCCTTCCATCAGGTGCAGCTCATCGATGTTGATGCTCTGCTTGGTGCGGAAAATCGCGACAATCAGCGCCAGACCGACCGCTACCTCGGCAGCGGCCACCGTCATGACGAAAAACGTAAACAACTGACCATCTGGCCCTTGCCACTGCCGGCTAAACGCCACAAGGGCAAGGTTAGCCGCGTTCAGCATCAGCTCGACAGACATAAACACGATAATTGCGTTGCGGCGCAGCAGGACGCCCAGCGTCCCCATCGCGAACAACACCATACTCAAAATGACGAACGCTTCCGTTGGAACCACGATGTCTCTCCCCTGTCCTTGCGCTCTAGTCACCCGCCGGTTGATCGGCGCGTTCCGGCAGCTTGGGCGTGTCTTCCACCAGATCAGCCCCGGTCTGGCTGGTAATCACGCTGGTCAGCGGGCGGGCCACCTTGCGGCGCGTGGCGCGGCTTGGCTTGGGCACATGATCCCCGCGATAGGTGATCACAATCACGCCGACCATCGACGCCAGCAGCAGCATCGCCACCAGCTGGAACGGCAGCAGATAATCGGTAAACAGGCGCGCCCCAACCGTCACCGCCGAGCCATACGGCTCTAGGCTGGACAACGCATGACGCACCGCCACCGCCCGCAGCGTGCCGTCTGGGCGGCGCTCTGGCGCAATCACCACCAGCGCGTTCTCGCCATAGCGCATCTGCGGCAGCGCCTCGCTGATGCGAATCACCACGTTGCGCAGGTCGGCCTCGTTGGGGATGTTGTTGGTGTTGGCAATCACGCCCGGCACATAGGCCACCCAGCTGGGGAAGTCCGCCGGATACTGAAGCGGGGCGCTGGCCGTGCCAAACGGCAGCTCATCCGCCCCCACCGACAGGATGCGGCGCGCGTCGTCGAACAGCTCACCCTTCAGATCGCCGATGGCCAACGCCGGCAGTGGGCTGTAGGCGTTGAACAGCGTCAGGCCCGGCTCGCTGGCTTGCGGCACGCTGTAAAAGCTGATGGCCTCATCGCCCGCCAGCACCACCGACTGCACGCTCTGCGCCGTCAGCTCCAGCGTGGTGGTGACGAGGTCTTCGCCGTCGGCGCTTTCGCGCAGGCTGAGGGTGACAAGGCCGGCAGGCAGGCTAACAAACCCACTGGCCTCGCCATACACAAAACTGTCATCAACCACCTCGCCATTGACCAGCAGCACGAAGGCCCGCTCGGCAGGCAGGGCCGGCGCGGCTGCTTCCTCGCCTTCCAGCGGGGCGGCAGCAGGGTCGGCCTGCGGGGCGGCATGGATAAAGCGCACCGAGGCCGAGGTGTCAGCCGGCTGCTGGGTGTCAATCTGGCCCTGCGTCAGCGCCCAGCCCACCGTGATGATGAACATCAGCGACAGGGCCATCGCCACGGGGGCCATCCAGCGAAACCGGCGCAGGTGTGCACCCGCACCGGTCTTTTCGGCGCCCAACAGCATGATGACAAACAAGAACAACACCATGATTGCGCCCGCGTAGACGGCGATTTGCACCATCGCCAAAAACGGGGCTTCCAGCATCAGGTATAAAAATGCGACGCCGATGAAGTTGACGATGAGGAACAAAGCGCTGTGCACAGCGTTTTGGCTCAGCAGCATCATCGCGGCGGTGGCGATGGTAACAGCGCCCACCGCCATGAACAACAGGATTTCAACAGTCATGCTTCAAGTCCAGTCCTTGCGCGGAGTACGCGGCTTGTGCAGTTTAACACAAGAGCGCCGCAGTTCACACCCTCCGGCGCTCTCCGATTGCCGCATAAGTCGGCCTAGCGCGGGTTCTCCATATCCGGAATCGAGCGGGTATAGACCCCCGGCTCAACACGGCGCGGCGTGCCCTCTTGACCCTCTGGAACGGGGTCAATCAACATCTCTTTGGTATAGATGGCGTCGCGGCGGTCGGTAAAGCTCAGGCGGTGCTCGTGGCCCAGCTGAATGGCCTGCGTCGGACAAGCGTCCTCGCAGTACCCGCAAAAGATGCAGCGCAGCATATTGATTTCGTAGGTCTTGGCATAGCGCTCACCCGGGCTGTAACGCTGCTCGTCGGTGTTCTCTGCCGCCTCTACCCAGATGGCATCGGCCGGGCAGGCCGCTGCACACAGCGCACACCCAATGCACTTCTCCAGCCCGTTGTCATAACGGCGCAGGTGGTGACGCCCCTTAAACCGCTCTTGGAAAGGGCGCACCTGCTCCGGGTATTGCAGCGTGGTCGGCTCCTCCAAGAGGTGCTTGAACGTCGTGGCAAAACCGCGAATGATGTTCATAGCCTCAATCCCTCTCCCCTCTCCCCTAATCCGCCGAACCATCCGACGGCGGGGTCTTCTTGGTATCCTCTGGCGCCAGCGACGACAGACGGTCAAGCAGCTTTAGGCCGCTGTTATACAGCACAAACGGCACGGCCAGCACACCACCCACCACTTGCAGGGTGGCATAGCCCAGCCCACGGCGCTCGCCGGTGATGATCGGGTCATCATCGACGTCTGGCTCTTCCTCGCTGGCCTTGTCGCGCCCAAACAGGAAGTACGCCCCAGCAATCAGCAGCACAAACATCGCGCCGCTGACGATGGCATAGCCTACCGGCCCAAAGGCGTCGCCAATCACCACCGCAATCATCGTCCACAGCACCGACAGCAGCGCCAGCGGCAGCATCACCTTCCAGCCAAAGCTCATCAAGCGGTCATAGCGGATGCGCGGCAGCGTCGCGCGAATCCACACAAACCCAATCAAGCACAGTACCACCTTGGCAATCATCACCACCACGCCCAAAATCGGCGCAGTCTCGACCAAGAAGAAGTGATAGCCGCCAAAGAACATCGACATCGCAATCATGCTGGTGGCAATCATGCCCAGATATTCGGCCATCATAAACAGCGCGAACTTCATGCCGCTGTACTCGGTCATATAGCCGGCGGTCAGCTCTTGCTCAGCCTCTGGCAGGTCAAACGGTGCGCGGTTGGTCTCGGCAATCAGGGCGATAATCAGGATGCCGGCAGCCAACGGGTTCTGGAACACAAACCAATTGAGCGGCGAGCCGGCCTGCGCCTCGATGATGTCTACCACGCTCATCGAGCCGGCCAGCATCACCGGCACAATCAGCGCCAGACCAAGGCTCAGCTCATAGCTAATCATCTGAGCAGAGGCGCGCAGCGCCCCCAGCATGGCATACTTGTTGTTGCTGCTCCAGCCCGCCAGCGCCACCCCATAGGTGGCAATCGACGTGACGGCCAAAATCCACAGCACGCCCACGCTGATGTTCGACACATACAGCGGCACGTTGTACCACACCCCATCGAACCACGGCAGGGTGATGCGCGGCCCAAGTGGGGTCACCGCCATCACAATCAAGACCGGCACGGCCTTGAGCATCGGAGCGATGCGATACACCCACTTATAGGCCTTGGCCGGCATGATGTCTTCTTTGAAAATCAGCTTCAGGCCGTCGGCAGCAGGCTGCAAAAGGCCGCCCGGCCCGACGCGGTTCGGCCCGACGCGCTGCTGAAACCACGCGATGTACTTGCGCTCCAGCAGGGTGGTATAGGCAAAGCCGGTCACCACGATGAACAAGAACAGCGCCGAATAGATGATGGGCTGCCAGAAGGCGCACCCCTCGCTGCGCTCACACATCACCGGGTTGTTGTGCCCGCCGGCCTCAATCATCTGATACAGCGCCTGCCCCGCCGCGAAGGTCAGCACAGCGCCGCCCACCAGCACAATCAGACCGACGACGATCAGGATGGGCAGCGGGATGCCAAAGACTTTCCGATTCATGACACGCTCCTCCTCTTACTCGACCTTGCTGACCGTACCGGTGGTGATGGCATAGGGCACGGGTTCGGCGGTCAGGTGGCGCGGCAGCACAATGCTGCCCGCCGGCGCACCGCCGTTGACATGCGCACGCACCTTCACCACTGCCCCGCCGGCCTTAATCTCAATCACAGCCCCCTGCGTGATGCCCAACTTGCTGGCATCGGCGCTGTTGACCTCGGCATAGGGCGCTGTCACGCGCGGCTGCACCAGCAAGCTGGGCTTAAACACGCTTTCGTGGTTATACAGGCGCGTGGACGGGATGACGATGAATTCGCCCTTGCCCGGCTTCAGCACATCCGGCAGCGTCACCTTGCCGGCAGCGACCGCCTCGCCGTTATCGGCAGCGGTCGGGATCACCATCCCCAGCCCACCCTTGTTTTGATAGGCCGTGCCGCCGTAATACAGGTCATTGCCGCCCACATCGGGGAACTGGCGCTCGACCTTGCTCAGGTTCTTATAGGTCATGCCCGCAAAAGCCGGCACGTTCTGGCTGATTTCCAGCATCACCGCGGCGGCGCTGAGCTTGGCCTTGCCCAAGCCAGCCGCCTCGGCCAGACGCCCCACCGCCTGCCACGCCGGCAGCGCCTCGCCCATCGGGCCTTGCGCGGTATAGAAGCGCTGCACGCGCCGCTCGCCGTTGGTAAACGTGCCGTCACGCTCGGCAAACGACTGGATCGGCAGGGCTACCGCGGCGTATTTCTCGGCCACCGCATCGGCAAACAGCCCCAGCGTAATCACCGTGTCCACCTTCGACAACCACGCCTCGGCGTTGGGGTCATCGGCCAGCAGCTCGGCCTGTGCCACAATCAACACCTTGGGGGCGTTCTTGGCGATGTCCAGCGTGTGCTCTGGCGAAAAGCCCAGATAGTGCAGGCCAACGCCGTTGGCTCCCGGCAGCGTCGAGAGCAGGCCGTTGTTGGGCTTGCCGACGTGCTGGGTCTCAATCAGCAGGTTGGCCGCTGCCTGCATCAGCGCGCGGTGACCGTCTAGGGTCAAGCCCTCCGCGCCGGTCACAATCACCAGATTGGCCGCGCCGGCCAGCTTGTCGGCCACCTGCGGGGCAGCTTTGCGGATGTCATTCAGCCAGTGCGCGGCTTTGCCGGCCTCATAATGCACCACTTCACTGGCAAACTCGTCCATGCGGGTCTTGCGGGCGTTGGCCACCACCACATACGCGCCGCGGTCATGGGCACGCTTCAGGCGCAGACGCCACATCGGCACTTCTTCTTCAAGGTCGCTGGCAATCACCAGCACAGCATCGCCTTTGCCCAGCTCACCAAGGTTGCTGCCCTTGCCAAGGCCGACCTGCGCCAGCAGGTCAGCGCCGGTGTGGGTGATGGGCCACGCGCCCAACTGGCTGCCGCCCGCGGCGGTCACCAGCTGCTTGAGCACATACAAGTCCTCGTTGCTCATGCCGCTGCCGGCAATCGCCGCTGTGCTGCCCGCTGCCGCCTTGATTTTGTCGGCGGCGGCCTTCAGCGCCTCGGCCCAGCTGACCGGGCTGAGCTTGCCATTGCTGCGCACGTGCGCCTTCTGCAGGCGGTCTTCGCTGCGGGTGAAGTGATGGCCAAAGCGCACCTTGTCGCTGATCCAAATCTCGTTGACAAACTCGTTCTGGCGCGGCATCACGCGCTTAATCATGGCCCGCCCGCCAAAGTCGCGGTCAAGGCGCACGCTCAGGCTGATGTTGCTGCCGGCGGCATCAAACGGGTCGATGCTGGGGATTTCGGTCAGCTCCCACGGGCGCGCGCCAAAGCGGAAGTCGGCGGTGGTCAGCGCCCCCACCGGGCAGATGTCGGTGGTGTTGCCGCTGAAATAGCTGTCAAAGCCGTACGGGGCGCTGTTGGTGATGATTTGCAAGCGGCGGCCACGCTCGTGGAAGGCCAACACGTCATCGCCCACAATCTCATCCTGAAAGCGCACGCAGCGCGCGCACTGGATGCAGCGCTCTTCGTCAAGGAAAATCAGCGCCGAGTCGGGCTGCCCCAGCGGCACATGCTTGTCCAGATGCTGCTTGTCCTCGAAGGCCATGCGGCTTTCGCCCTTGCCATGGGCCATCGTCAGGTTTTGCAGCGGGCACTCGCCGCCCTTATCGCACACCGGGCAGTCCAGCGGGTGGCTGGTGAGCAAGAACTCCACCACGTTCTCACGCGCGGCCTTGACCTGCTCGGTGGTGGTGCGAATCACCATGCCCTCGGCCACCGTCTGGGTGCAGGCGGTTTGCAGCTTGGGCATCCAGCGCACCTTGGGCTGGCCGTTCTCATCCAGCACCACCTCGCCGGTGGCGCGGTCTTTCTCGATGCTGCCCTGTTCGACAAGGCACATGCGGCACATTCCGACCGGGGACATCTTGGGGTGATAGCAGAACACCGGGATGTCGTTGTCGGCGTGGAACTTGGCCACGTCCACAAGGTTTGCCCCTGCCGGAACTTGATATTGTTTGTCGTCTATCGTAATCGTAACCGTTTTGGTCATCGGTCTTTCAACCTCTACTCTTCCCCGCCCTGTGTGCTGGCACGGGCGGCCTGCGCCTGCGCCTGCTTTAACCCGCGTAGGGCGCGGTCACGGATGACTTGCGCGACCACGCCCCACGACTTTGTCTTGCATTGTCCATCCGCCAGCTCTGCCGCGCGCTGAAAATCGGCGACAGCCTGACGGAACTGCCCGAACCCGGCATAGGCCTCGGCGCGGTACAGATACAGCGCCGGCAGATCGGGCGACTGCGCAATGGCGCTGCTGAGCGCCTCAATCTGCGCGGCGCGCCCCCGCGGCGACGGGCGCCCGACCATTTCCCAGAAGCCCATCCCCTGCCCCTAACGCCTAGTCTGCGGCAGAGCCGGGCAGCGCGGCGGGCTTGTGACGCCCATCCTTCAGCGCGGCGGCGGCGGCCTTCTTGTCGCCCTCCACCCACGCCTTAAACTCTTCTGGGAAGTTGCGGATCGTCCAGATCACCGGATTGGCCGCAAATTCGCCCAATGCGCACAGCGTGGTCGGCTTCATGTTGGCCGCGACGTTGGCAATCAAATCAACGTCCGACGGCTTGCCCTCGCCGCGCAAGATGCGGTCAAGCACCTTGTCCAGCCAATATGTGCCCTCGCGGCACGGGGTGCACTTGCCGCAGCTCTCGTGCTTAAAGAACTTGATGACCTTGGACGCCACCCACACGATGTCGGTCGAGTCATCCATCACAATCACCGAGGCCGACCCGAGGATCGAGTTGTGCTTTTGCAGGTCTTCATAGGTCAGCGGGGTATCCAGCAGCTCATCCGTCACACGGATGATCGGGCCAGACCCGCCCGAGGGCAAAATCGCCTTAAATGTGCGCCCATCCAGC
The DNA here is from genome assembly GCA_034431675.1 of Anaerolineae bacterium. Lineage (GTDB taxonomy): Bacteria > Chloroflexota > Anaerolineae > Aggregatilineales > Phototrophicaceae > Flexicrinis. The sequence continues at coordinate 24,003 of DAOUCZ010000038.1, forward strand.
GGGCCGCCACCATAGTCATACAGCAGCTCGCGGAAGGTGATGCCAAACGGCAGCTCATAGTTGCCCGGGTTCTTGACATGCCCGCTCAGGCAGAACACCTTAGTGCCAGTGCTGGCACCCACCCCGATTTTCTTATATTCCGCCGCGCCGTTGGTGATGATCCACGGCACATTGGCCAGCGTCTCCACGTTGTTGACCACCGTCGGCTCGCCATATAGGCCGCCGCCCTTTTGGGCGGGGAACGGCGGGCGAACGCGCGGCTGACCCAGCTTGCCCTCGAGGCTGTTGAGCAGCGCCGACTCTTCGCCGCAGATATACGCCCCTGCGCCAAGGTGGGTATACACCTCCACGGTGAACGGGTTGCCATCGGCGTCCTTCAGCGTGCTGTTTGCGCCCAGCAGGCCGGCTTTGCGCGCGTCCTCGATGTGCTTGTCCAGCTCGTGGGCCACGTCCCAGAACTCGCCGCGCAGATAGATATAGACCGCCTTGGCCTTGACCGCATAGGCGCAAATCAGCGCGCCTTCAATCAGCTGGTGCGGGTTGTTCTCCATAATCTGGCGGTCTTTAAACGTGCCGGTCTCGCTCTCGTCGGCGTTGACCGTCACATAGTTGACCGGGTTGTCCTGCGGGATAAACGACCACTTGACCCCCGCTGGAAAGCCTGCGCCGCCGCGACCGCGCAGGTTGGAGTCCTTCACTTCCTGAATGACGGCAGCACGGGGCATCCCCAGCGCCTTCTTCAGCCCGTCATAGCCGCCGTTCTTGACATACACCTCGAACTTGCGGATGTCGGGGATGTCCTTCTCGCGGTAGATGATGTTTGGGATTTGCTTGTCGCCCACCGTAATCATGCGCACCTGCCCTAAACTACCAATACGCCTACTTTTTGCCGGCGGCTTTGGCCGCCAGTGCTTGCTCGCGCCATGCCTTCAGCTTGGCGCGCATCTTCTCTTTGTCCAGGTTCTCTTCAAAGTGAAAGTTGCACTGAAGCATCGGGGCTTTGTCGCAGGCGGCAAGGCACATCACATGTTCGACGGTAAACACGCCGTCCTCGGTTGTGCCGCCCTCTTCGATGCCCAGCTCGTCCAACAGCCAATGATGGAACTCATCTGCCCCGCGCAGCGCGCACGGCAAGTCCACACACACCTGAAGCCAATACTGCCCCTTGGGCTTCTCGGAATACATGGTGTAAAAGCCGGCAATCGACTTGACCTGAGTCGGGTCCATATCGCAGATTTCTGCGACTTGTTGAATGCCCTGCGCCTCGACGTGCCCGTATTCTTCCTGCGCGATGTACAGCATCGGCATCACGGCCGAGCGCTTATCGGGATACTTGGCGAGGGTTTTGGCGATGCGATCCGCGTATTTTTGCTGTAGGGTGTTCATCTTCAATACGTTCCTAGGTGGGTTTAGCGGTCGCAGTCGCCCAGCACGATGTCCACGCTGCCGATTACGGCCACGAGGTCTGCAATCATGTGGCCTTCGCTCATCAGGGGGATGCCCTGAATGTGCATAAACGACGGGGTCTTGAAGTGCACACGGCGCGGCTTGTTGCCCCCCGTGCCGTGCAGATAGCAGCCGATCTCGCCGCGCGGCGACTCGATGGCCACATACACCTCTTGGTCGGGGGCGCTGAAGCCCTCTGTCCACAGCTTGAAGTGGTGGATGACCGCCTCCATGCTGCGGCCCAGCTCGGCGCGCGGCGGCGGGCAGTACTTGCGGTCTTCGCTGCGGAAGCTGCCCTTGGCCTGCGGCAGGCGCTTGATGGCCTGACGGATAATCTTGATGCACTCGCGCATCTCGCGCACGCGGCACAGATAACGGTCGTACACGTCGCCGTGCTCGCCCAGCGGCACATCAAACTCGTAGTTCTCATAGCCCAAATACGGCATGGCCTTGCGGATGTCCCAGTTGACCCCGCTGCCACGCAGCGACGGGCCGCTGAAGCCCCACGCCAGCGCCACATCCGGCTCAATCACCCCAATGCCCTGCGTGCGGTCAAGCCACAGCGGGTTGGTGGTCAGCAGACGCTCATAGTCATCGATGCGCCGCGGAAAGTCGTCCAAGAAGGCCTCGACAGCCGGGATGAACTCGGCAGGGAAGTCGCGCCACACGCCGCCCGGGCGCATATAGCTGCCCATCATGCGCTGGCCCGAAATCATCTCGAACAAGTCGAGGATTTTCTCGCGCTCGCGGAAGCAGTACAAGAACACGCTCATCGCCCCAAGGTCGATGGCGTGCGTGCCCAGCCACACCAAGTGGCTCTGGATGCGGGTCAGCTCGAGGCAGATGACGCGCATCACCTGCGCGCGCTCTGGCACGTCCAGCCCCACCAGCTTCTCCACCGCCATACAAAAAGCGGTGTTGTTGGACATCGGAGCCAGATAGTCCATACGATCGGTGCAGGTCACCGCCTTCTCATAAGACTTCGACTCGATGGTCTTTTCGATGCCGGTGTGCAAAAAGCCGATGTCGGGCAGACAGGTCACGATTTCTTCCCCGTCCAACTCCAGCAGCAAGCGCAGCACGCCGTGCGTCGAGGGGTGATGCGGCCCCATGTTCAACAGCATCGTCTCGCCGTTTAAGGCCCGTTCCGAGACGAGGTTCTTGACATCATCTAGGCTTCCGGCCCATTCGGTGACGTTTGTATCGAGCGCAGCATTGGCAGCCATAGTGTTCGGCGCTCCTCCCTTATTATTCCTTGGCGAACGGCTTGTGCTTCATAATTTCCTCGGCATTAAACGAGAACTGAATCGTCTCGTAGCCGAGCGGGTAATCGCGGCGGTGCGGGTGACCCTGCCAGTCCTCCGGCATCAACAGGCGGCGTTGATCGGGGTTGCCCTCGAACACGATACCCATCATGTCGGCGGCCTCGCGCTCCAGCCAGTTGGCCGCCGGCCACACGGTCACCACCGTCGGTACAACCGGTTTGCTGCCGTCATCACCTTCGTCCACATACACCTTCAGGCGCAAGCGGCGGTTATACAGCATCGAATAGATGTGATAGCTGACGCCAAAACGGGCCGGACGCCCGCTAAAGCCACCGGTCGGCTCATAATAATCCACCGCGCTGATGTCGCTAAGGAAGTTGTAAATCAGGCCGGCCGTGTCACGCACATAGCGCGCCACCGCCGGCAGCTGAGCGGCTTCAATCACCAAGGTGGTCTCGCCGGCATATCCCACCACATCCAGCAGCGCAGCGCCAAAGCTGGCCCTGACCGCCTCCACCGGATCGATTGCGGGCTTCACATTCATGATTAGGCCCACTCCTTGATGCGCTCACCCATAATCTTCTCTTGCAGGGTCAGGATGCCGTGCATCAACTGCTCTGGGCGCGGCGGGCAGCCGGCCACATAGACATCCACCGGGATGATTTCGTCTACGCCCTGCACCACGGCGTAGTTGTTATACACCCCCCCGCACGAGGCGCAGTCGCCCATCGAAATCACCCACTTGGGGTTCGACATCTGGTCATACAGATTGCGCACCACCGGGGCCATCTTGCGCGTCACACGCCCGGCCACAATCATCAAGTCGGCCTGACGCGGGCTGGCACGGTTCAGCTCCATGCCAAAACGGGCAAGGTCATAACGCCCGCCCTGCGTGCTCATATACTCAATCGCACAGCATGCCAAACCAAACAACAGCGGCCACGTCGCGCCGGTGCGCGCCCAGTTGACCGCCGTCTCCAGCGTCGTCGTCACGACGCCAAGGTCGCCGAGTTTTTGTGTTACTCCCATTCCAACGCGCCTTTCTTCCACTCATATACCAAACCAACGGTAAGAATCAACGTAAACAACCCCATGACCAGCAGGCCATAGAGTCCCAATTCCCTGAAAACCACCGCAAACGGCAGGAAGAAGATGACTTCCACGTCGAACAAGATGAACAGCACGGCCACCAGATAAAACTTGACCGGCATCCGACGAGACCCCGGCCCAATCGGCTTCATGCCCGACTCGTAAGGGGCAGTCTTGCGCGTGGTAGGCCGGAACGGGCCAAAAATTCGACTGATCACCAAAATGATGAACGTCAGCACGATCGCGAGAATAACCATCACCGAGATCGGCGCAAACTGCTCTAACGCCATCTTCGACCTCCGGCTCCATTTGTTCAAATTGGCACAATTAACTACGCTACAGGTTAGCATAACCATAGGGTATTGTCAAATTCACCCTCGGTTAAAATTGCCTGTTGCAAGGCTTCAAATTGTAGCGCAAATGGGGCTTGAGATGCCACAAGATGGCGTTTTTGCTGCGGGGTTGGTCGGGGTAATCGCTTCAAATTTTCTGGTCGTAGGGGCAGTTCGTGAACTGCCCGACGTCACGGGCGCATCGCGATGCGCCCCTACGCGCCATTTTGCCCTCTCATGAACCCATGGCTGATTTTGAAGCGATCGCCCTGCGGGGTTGGCCCTTATCGGCTTAGGCTGGATACTCCACCCTGTACAGCTGATTGACCTCGGGTATCGGCATCGAGCGCATCACCCCGTCTGGCCATGTCACCTCGATGCGCAGCTCTGGCTCTGGCTCTGGCCCAAGGCCAAAATGCGCCACCGGCTCCATCTGGCACAGATAGCCGCTGCCGGCACAAATGGCGCGGATTTGCGGGCGGCGCGCCCCCAACAGGCGCACCAGCGCCCCACGGGCCGGCGCGCCATAGCGCGTCAGCGGCAGCACGCGCAGCCAATGACCAAGGCTGGGCAGCGGTTGATACAGCGTAAGGGGCTGAAGGTTCGATTCGCCGTGGGCAATCAACAGCTCCAGCCGCCCGTCCCCGTCAAAATCGCCGACTGCTGCCCCCGTGCCAAAGCCGTGCGGCTCGCTGGCCGCCCCGATGTTGATGCGCGTCCAGCGCCCCTCGCGAAAGGCAAATAAGCGGTTTGGCTCGCCGATGTTGTTAAAAAACAGCTCTTCATAGCCATCATTATCAAAGTCTGCCGCAATCACGGTGCGCACCCTACTGGGCAGCGCCATCTCGGGCGGGGCAACATTGCGAAACACGCCGGTATCGGTGCGCACGAACAAGCGGTGCGGCCCTTCCCAGTTGCCATACACCAAGTCCAGCCGCCCATCGCCGTTAAAATCGCCGACCGCCACCCCGCGCACATTCTCCAGCCCGTCGGTCAGGCCGTAGCGCTCGGCAGACTCCTGAAACGTGCCGTCCCCGCGGTTGTAAAACAGAAAGTTTGCCCCGCGCTCGTTGCCGGCAAACACATCCATGCGCGGCGACACCAGCGGCAGCGCCACCACCGAGCGCCCCCCCGCCGTCAGGTCAAGGCCGGCCTGCGGGGCGACATCTTGCAGCATCCCGCGCGCGCTCAGCTCATACAAGCGCATCGGGCCGCCATAATTGGCCACAAAAAACCCATACACCCCGTCGCCGTCGCGATCCAGCGCCCCCACCGAGCGCCCCGACGTCAGGTTGACCACACCCTCGTTATCGGGCAGCGAGAACAAATCGACCCACTTTAGCCCACGGTTGATAAACAGTCGGTCGGCATGGCGCTTTGCCCCACCAAACGTATCGGCGTTGAGCACATAAATTTCCTCGCGCCCATCTGCATTGATGTCGGCAGCTGCAAGCCCAATCGCCTGCCGCTCGGGGTCAGCCAGCACCGGATCGGCCACATCCACCAAGAACTGCCCATCCCATTTGAGCACGCGGTTAGCAAAACCGAACCCCGCGACCAAAATCTCGAACTCGCCGTCCCCATCCACATCACTCACCGCCACGCCATAGCTCATCTGGTGGGGGTTGTGGCGAATCAGTGCGGTAGCATCGGTAAACAAAGGCAGCTCCCAGCCTACATGTCCAGATAATCGCGCAGTTGGCGGCTGCGCGTCGGGTGGCGCAGCTTGCGCAGCGCTTTGGCTTCAATCTGGCGCACGCGCTCGCGCGTCACCCCAAAATACTTGCCCACCTCTTCCAGCGTGCGATCCTGCCCATCCAACAGGCCGTAGCGCATCTCCAGCACCTCGCGCTCACGGTCGCTCAACACGCCCAAGGCCGCGGTGATTTGCTCCTTCAGCAGCTGGCGCGTGGCCGACTCGGCAGGGCCGGGCGTCTTGTCATCGGGGATAAAGTCGCCGTACTGGCTGCTCTCCTCCTGCCCAACCGGCTGTTCAAGGCTGAGCGGCTCTTGGCTGACGCGCAAAATCTTGCGCACCTTTTGGGCCGCGCGCCGCAGTTTGCGCTGCAAGCCGGCCTCCAGCGGCGTGCCGTGCTCCTTTAGATATTTGATGGCATCGGTCTCTTCGGGGGTCAAGAACTCCATCTCCAGCGCAATCTGCTCGGCACTCGGCTCTTGCCCATGCTGCTGAAGCAGCTGACGCTGCACCCGCACCAGCCGGTTGATGGTCTCGACCATGTGCACCGGGATGCGGATGGTGCGGCTCTGGTCGGCAATCGCGCGGCTGATGGCCTGCCGAATCCACCACGTGGCATAGGTGCTAAACTTAAAGCCCTTGGTGTGGTCAAACTTGGCCACCGCGCGCAGCAGGCCAATGTTGCCCTCTTGGATCAGGTCAAGGAAGTTGATGCCGCGCCCCATATAACGCTTGGCCACACTCACCACCAAGCGCAGGTTGGCCCGCGTGAGCGCCTCGCTGGCCATCTCGGCGCGCCGCTCAATCTGTCCCAACAGGTCGGGCAGCTCTTCCACCGCGTCCTCGTCCGACATCAGCATCCGCTCGTATTCCTCGGCGGTGGGCAGCGTGCCATGCTCGCGCACATAGCGCTTAAACTTGGGCCACACCAGCGGCGACACAAAATAGAACCCCTGCATCGCACCAAACACCAGCGTGGCAAACTCTGTCCACGCCTCATCACGCCCCCACTCGCGCTGGCGCAGATACTGCCGCACATACGACTTATCGCTGGAGCTGTCCGCCCCGCTCAGGATGGCCTGCACCTCTTCCATCAGGCGCATCGGGTCGGGCGGCTCAACCTTCAGCTTGGACGAGCGCTTCTGCACGTTCTGCCACATCTCGCAGGTCTCTCGATAGGCGGCCAAAATCACCTCGTGGGCCTTGGGCAAACCGCGCTTGGTCGAGTCGGCATCGATGGCGCTCAGGCGGTCTTTGATGGCCTCCAGCATGTGATTGGCCGCCAGCTGGGTGCTCAGCCACACCTCGCGGTTACCATCCAACAGCGTGACCTGCCCGATTTCCTTCAGATACATCCGCACGGGGTCATCGGTGGGCATCACCCCGTCCAGCGTCAAATCACTCAGGTCGTCCTCGATGTCCTCATCAAGGCCGGGCCGAAAATCGCCCTCGTCCAGACTGCTGGCTTCGGTCTCGGCCTCGTCATCATCCTCGCTGAAGTCCGCCGGCTCGAACTCTTCTTCAATCTCAAAATCGTCGGTCATATCGTCGTTATTCGGCATCCCCAAACCCCCCTCTACCAACCCGCAAGCCTTACAGTCGGCGCATCGCAAGCGCCTGATTAATCCGGTGACGAGCCATGGCCAACAGCGCCGCCTGCCGCGTCAATGCCCGTGTATCGCTGTCATCCGCCTCGTCATCGCCAAAAGGGTCACGGATCAGCGATTGTAACGCTTCACCATCACGCTGCAAACGCCCAGCCCGCAGGCGCAGCGCCGCCAGCAGCGGTTCATCCTCACCCCCCGCCAAAAAACCGCTCAGATGCTGCTGGTGCTGCTGCCAGCTCCGATCAGCATCCCCTTCCATGCGCGCCTTCAGCACGCCGCGCGCGCGCTGTTCAGCCGGCAGGCGCAGCGCCTCCAGCACCGGCCTCAGCGCCCCCTGCGCCGCCAGCTGAACATAATCCGCCGCGTTCATGTCGTTCTGGGCTAACGCATCAAACAACACCGGCCACAGCGCCTGAAAGTCAGCGGATAGAAAATCGTCAGGGCCAAAATCACACAGCGGGCCGCGGGCCAGCTCGGTCTGCTGGCCCGCCATCTGACGCAGCGCGCGGTTGATGCGGTACAGCAGCTCGGGGTTTTCGACCAAAAACGCCAAACAGTGCTGCTCTTTGGCCCACTGTGCCGCCTGTTCAGGCGCAGCCAGCGCGGATGGCGCTTCTAACTGTACGGGCGGCGCGGCGTCCTCCATCAGCCCGATGTCGTCATCATAAACCAGCGGCGCGCCATACTCATCGTACATCGGCGGCTCGACCAGCTCGGCGCGCGGCGGCAGCTCGGGCGAGGTAGAGATGTCATCTGTCATCCCCATCCCCCGCCCCCCAGAGGCCGGCGGCGCAGCCGGCGCGGCAGAGCGCGCACGCGGCTCATCAGGCGCGGACGGGCGAGGCTTCTCACGCGGTTGGGCCTCGCTGGCCGCCCAGCGCATCAGCGTGCGCTCATCCACCCGCAGCCGCCCGGCCAGCTTCTGCACGTTGTCCTGCCGATACAGGTCTCGCTCGGCAGCCAGCAGCAGCGGCAGCACCCGCCGCGCCACCGCCTCCCGCTCAAAAATCGAGGCGTCCGCCGGCAGCGTGCGCGTCTCAAAGTCAATCACAAAGTCGGCCACGGGGCGCGCAGCGCGCAGCACCTCCGGCCAGCCCTCTGGCGTCTCGCGCAGAAAATCATCGGGGTCTTTGGCGCCCGGGATGTTCAGCACCCGCATATCAATCTGAAGACGCCCACCAAAGTCTTCGCTCAGCGCGCGGCGTGCCACCTCAAGGCTGCGCATGGTGGCATTCTGGCCGGCGGCGTCGCTGTCCAGTGCCAGCAGCACGCGCGCGGCAAGGCGCGGCGCCACCAGCTTCAGCTGCGCATCGGTAAAGGCCGTGCCCATCTGGGCCACCACGTTGGCATAGCCGGCCTGATGCGCCTGAATCACGTCCAGATACCCCTCCACAATCACCACGCTCTCGGCCTGCCGGATGGCCTCCCGCGCGAGGTCAAGGCCAAACAGCAGCCGGCTTTTATCGAACACCCCCGACTGCGGCGAATTGAGGTACTTGGGGTTATCGTCGGCGGCCAGCGCACGCGCGCCAAACCCCACCACCCGTCCCCGCTCATCGCGGATAGGTATCATCAGGCGGTGACGAAAGCGGTCATACACCCGCCCGCTGTCGCTGCGGATGGCCACCCCCGCCTCAACGATGTCGTCCTCGGCATAGCCCAGCGTCTTGAGATAATCGGTCATCGCGCCCCACTCGCCCGGCGCATACCCGATCTGAAAACGGGCCAGCGTCTCATCGGTCAGGCCGCGCTTGTCACGGGCATAGGCCAAGGTCTTGAGCGCCGCCGACTGCCACGGCACACGCTGCGCCTCGGCCTCCATCAGCCAGCTGTGATAGCGCTCTGACGCCGTGCGCAGCAGCCCGCGCAAATGGTCATCCCGTGCCGATTGGGCCTGCTCCTGTGGGGTGCGAGCACGCAGCTGCACACCGGTCTGGCGCGCCAGCTCTTGCAGCGCCTCGCTAAACGACCAGCCGTGCTTCTTCATCGCAAAGCTGATGACATCCCCGCCCGTGGCGCACGAGCCAAAACACCGCCACGTCCCGCGCACCGGATCAACCACAAACGACGGCGTCTTTTCGTTGTGAAACGGGCAGCACGCCTTATATGTCCGCCCAGCCTTTTTCAGCGGCGCATACTGCTGAATGTACGCCACGATATCGAGTTTCGCTTTGATGTCCTCTGCCGCCGACATGATCGCCCCGTCTTCACTCAATGGACATTACAAAAAACATACCCATTTAATCATACACCACTAAATGCCCGCTGTGGACGAATAGTCTATAATGCAAAATATCCCATCTTTAGGTCACCCCCAATTTGTCAGGATATTTTGATATGATACAGCGCATCCCCCCTCAGGACGGCCAAGAATCGGTCTGGGACTACCCGCGCCCGCCGCGCGTCGAGCCAACACCCAAGCGCATCCGCGTCATCTTCAACGGCGTGACGCTGGTGGATACCACCCGCGCCTATCGCGTGCTCGAGACCAGCCATCCGCCGGTCTATTATGTGCCGCCGGCGGATACCCTGATGAGCGCGCTCATCCCCATCCCGCGCACCACCTACTGCGAATTTAAGGGGGCAGCCAGCTATATGCGGGTGAGCGTGGGCGACAAAAGTGCAGACGGGGCGTGCTGGTATTATCCCACCCCTGCCGCCGGCTTTGAGGCGATTGCCGGCTATTTTGCCTTCTATCCCCACCTGATGGACGCGTGCTATGTGGATGACGAGCAGGTGCAGGCGCAAGCAGGCGGCTTTTATGGCGGGTGGATCACCCGCGACATCATCGGGCCGTTTAAGGGGGCTAAAGGCACATGGGGTTGGTAAAGCCTTCACGCTATACTAGGGCCTTCCTTATTGATGGTCGAAGCGGAGAGCCTGCCTTATGAGCCTGATTCTGGTGATTGAAGACGAAGAACATATTCGCAACAACATTTGCGAGATTTTGACCTACGAAAATTATGCCGTCATCCAAGCCCCCAACGGCCTGACCGGCGTGCAGCTGGCCGCCGAGCACCGCCCCGACCTTGTGCTGTGCGACGTGCTGATGCCCGGCCTCAATGGCTGGGATGTGCTGCTGGAGCTGCGCAGCAACGCCGCCACCGCCAACGTGCAGTTTGTCTTTCTGACCGCGCTGGCCGACCGCGCCAACGCCCGCAAAGGCATGTCGCACGGGGCAGATGACTATCTGCCCAAGCCCTTCACCCACAAAGAACTGCTGGATACCGTCAGCACGCGCCTCAAACGCAGTGACGAACTGCGCCTGCGCCAAACCGAGCAAATCGAGCAAATCCGCCGCAACATCATCTATGCCCTGCCGCACGAGCTGCGCTCCCCGCTCACCGGCATCCTGAGCTGTGCCGAGTTCTTGCTGATGGATCACCCCACCGGCCTCGAGATGGGACGGGTGCAGAACGTGGCGCGCATCATCGAGCGCAGCGGCAAACGCCTTCAACGCCTGATTGAAAACTACCTGTACTTTGCCCAGCTTGAACTGGCCTCGAACGACGCTGAGCAAAAAGCCGAGTTCTCCAATCACCTCGTCACCAACCCCGCCGGCATCATCTATACCGCAGCCACCGAGCGCGCCGCCGACCACGAGCGCGCCGCCGACCTGCATCTGGACGTCGAAAACGCTGCTGTGGCAGTGATGGAAGACAATCTGCAAAAAATCGTGACCGAGTTGATTGACAACGCCTGCAAATTCTCACCCGCTGGCACACCCATCCGCCTAGAGACGCGCATCAACGGGGATGTGTTTGCCCTGCGCGTGGTTGACCAAGGGCGGGGGATGCAGGCCGAAGAAATCTTGAGCATCGCCCCATTTGCCCAGTTCCAGCGCACCTTGTTCGAGCAGCAGGGCCTTGGCCTTGGCCTTGCCATTGTGCGCCGGCTTGTGCACCTCTATGACGGGCAGTTCTCCATCATCAGTCAGCCCGAGCAGGGCGCAGACGTGATGGTGATGCTGCCCGTCGGCTAACCCCACGGCTCACGCGCGCGGCGCGCCATGCTGCTTGAGCACTTGGCGCGCCACCACCATCCGGTGCACCTCCGACGCGCCGTCATAGATGCGAAAAGCGCGCGCCGCCGCATACCAACGGCTGAGCGGGATATCGTGCGAGATGCCCAGCCCCCCACACACCTGAATCGCCCGATCCAGCACGCGGCACACCGTCTCGCTGACGTGGACTTTGCACATCGAGGTCTCCTGACGGGCCTGCTCGCCGTGCTCCAACAGCCATGCGCAGTGCTGAATCATCAGGCGGCCAGCGTGCAGCTCCAGCGCGCTGTCGGCCAGCATCCACTGCACCGACTGGTGCTGAGACAGCGTTGCGCCAAACGCCTCGCGCTGACTGGCATAGCCGGCCGCGATTTCGAGCGCGCGCTGCGCAATCCCCGTCCAGCGCATACAATGCGTCAGGCGGGCCGGCCCAAGACGTGCCTGCACCAAAGCAAACCCGCGCCCCGCCTCGCCAAGGATGTCCGCATCGCGCAGGCGCACCCCATTCAGCCGGATTTCGCAGTGGCCGCCAAAATCCGGTTCACCTAGATGCCCAATCCGCCGCACCACCTCGACCCCGGGCGCATCCATCGGGCACAAAAACAGCGTCGCCCCGCCCACCTCGTCAGTGCGCGCCATGATAATCAGCACGCTAGCCACGCTGGCATTGGTCGTCCACCACTTATGCCCATCAATCACCCACTCGTCCCCGTCACGACGCGCGCTGGTGCGCAGCATCGACGGGTCACTGCCCACCCCGGGCGCTGGCTCGGTCATCCCAAACGCCGAGAAGATGCTGCCGGCCACCAACGGCTTTAGATAGCGCTCGCGCTGGTCATCATTGGCAAACAGGTGCAGCAGGTGCATGTTGCCCTCGTCTGGGGCGGCACAGCCCAGCGCCAGCGGGCCAATCAAGCTGCGGCCCGCCGCCTCCAGCACCGGCCCAAACTCGGTGATGCTCAGGCCCAATCCACCCAATGCCGTCGGCATGGTCGGGGCATATAGGCCGACAGCACGGGCCTGCGCGCGCAGCTCGGCCAGCAGCGCCGGCGCTAACCCCTCCACGGGGTCGTCATGCGCATGGGCCTCTGCCGGAATCACCACCTCGTCCACAAATCGCCGCACCCGTTCCACCAGTTCTTGCACATGTGGCGCTATACTAAAGTCGTACATACAAAATCCTTTGGGTTCAATTCGTCTTTTTTGACCGCACCAGAAAGTGATTTTACCGCCAATGACCCCACCTCTCCCACAACCCCTACTCGACCGACTGTCCAGTTATCTGACCGATCAGATGCGCCAAGCCATCCAAATCACCGCCGCCCAACCGCTGGCCGGCGGCGCCTCGCGCGATACATGGGCTTTCGACGTCCGTCACCCCGACGGCAGCACCGCTCGCTATGTGATGCGCCGCGACCTGCCCACCACCATGAACGACAAAGCCCTGACCCGCGCCCAAGAATTTCACGTCATGCAGGCCGCCCATCAGCATGGGGTGAAGGTGGCGCGGGTGCGCTGGCTGCAAGAGCAAGCCGACCTGCTGGGCCAACCGTTCTTTATCATGGAGCACATCGAGGGCGTCTCGATTGGCCGCAAGGTGATGACTGCCCCCGAACTGGCCGAGGCCCGCGCCGCCCTGCCGGCCCAGATGGCCCAACAGCTGGCCCACATCCACCGCCTGCCGCTGGACGGCCTCGACTTTCTGCGCCGCCCCGCCGGTGATCCCGCCCAACACGCCATCGAGGAAACCTATCAGTTCATCGACTCGATCAGCGCGGTTGTGCCGGCCATCGAGTATGGGCTGCGCTGGTGCGCCCGCCATGCCCCATCCCCAGACCGCATCACCTTCGTCCACGGCGATTTTCGCATCGGCAACCTGCTGGTCGGGCCGCACGGCCTACAGGCCGTCATCGACTGGGAATTTGCCCACGTCGGTGACCCGCGCGAAGAGCTGGGCTATCTGTGCATGCGCGACTGGCGCTTTGGCAGCGACCAGCTGCGCGCTGCCGGCCTGACCGATCGCGAGACCTTTCTGCGTGCCTATGAGCAGGCTGCCGGCGTCCACATCGACCGCGACGCGGTGACATGGTGGGAAATCATCGGCAACCTGCGCTGGGCCGTCATCTGCCTGACCCAAGCCCAACGACACCTGTCCGGCCAAGACCCCAGCATCGAGCTGGCCAGCTTGGGCCGACGCTCCATCGAGATGCAGGCCGAGGCCCTGCGCCTGATTGACCAATACGAACATCACAAGGCAGGCTAACCCCCATGACCGACCGCCCCACCCTCGAACAGCTCATCGAAGCCGTACAGCAGCACCTCGAAGCACAGGTCATCCCCGCCGTCCGCGCCGACCAGCGCCTGTATTTCCAAACGCTGGTGGCCATCAACGCCCTCAAAATCGCCGGGCGCGAGCTGGCCGCCGGCCCAACTCCAGACCTGCGCGAATGGGAAGACCTTGACCGCCTGCACAGCACGCCGCCCACACCCGCCCCGCAGGCCCTCAAAACCGCCCTTGCCGCCCGCCGACAAACCGTGTGCGCTGCCATCCGCGCCGGACAATACGACTCTCCTGCGGCATGGCAGCGTTTGCGCCACTATGTCACCCGTCAGGTCGAAGCCCAGCTGATCATTAACGCCCCCGCCCTCGCTCAAAAGCTGTGGGCAGAAGACGACTCTGGCCGGCATCCTCGCTAATCAGTACCACAATACTACCCTGTAACACCAGAACTTGTGATAAAAGCAAGTTTAAGGGTAAACTTGTCCTTAGATGCCATATTATTAGAGCTATCCTTATCAGCTCTGAAAGTAGGATTATGCCTGCCCAACTCATTATGCGCCGGGGGCCGGAGATTGGACGGATATTTCTGTGCGCAGGGGAATCCGTTCTGGTCGGTCGGGGCGTCCGAAACCATATCATCATTGACGATAACGAGGTCAGCCGCGAACACTGCCGCATGATGCGCACCAAAAACGGCTATGAGTTGTGTGACTTGTCGTCCAAAAATGGCACGTTCGTTAACGGGCATCGCGTCAGCGACTGCTGGCCGGTCAAATCAGGCGACATCATCGAACTGGGCGACTCCATCACGCTGGAAATGCAGGTGGTCGAGACTGACCCGCTGAACCAGAGCGCCGTGGATGGGATGTCGGTGTATCTGGTGGTGATGGTGGAAGGCCAAACCAATCGCAACGTCTATCCCCTCCAAGGCGAGTGCATCCAAATCGGGCGCGGCACGATGAACGACATCATCCTGCTCGAACCCGAGGTCAGCCGCCAGCACCTGCGCCTTGATTGGGACGGCTCTGGTTATCTCATCAAAGATACCGGCAGCACCAACGGCGCCAAACTCAACGAAATCGAGTTGATCGAGCCGCGTCACCTCAAATCGGGCGACATCATCCGCATCGGGCAGAACATCCGCATCGTCTATACCACCAACCCCGACAACTTCGCCGGCTCAGACTTTAAGACCTCTCATCTGGCTACCCCCGACGAGGACGGCACATCGGTCACCAGCCACGGCTCAATCAAGCCGGTCACACAAGGCCTCACCGGCAAGCGCATCGAGCCGCCGTCTGATGTTGTGCCGGTGGCCGGCGACCTCAGCGAGCACCTGTACTGCCTGTATCAGCGCGACGAATGGCAGCAGCACGTCGCTCTGCTGGTCAACCGCCTGATGGACAACAACGTCAAGGTGTGGGTAGAGCAGCACCTGCCGCTCAACAGCGAGGACTGGCGCGTCGGCATCGAAAAAGCCAGCACCGAATGCTGGGGGCTGGTGGTGGTCTATTCGCCGCGGGCCATGCAGTCGCAGAACATCCAGCGCATCATCCGCCGCTTCAGCAACCGCGACAAGCCAATCTTCTTCTGCGTCACCTCGCAGACCATCCCCGTGCCGGTGGCCGTGCCCAATGCACACCGCATCATCCTCAGCGAGTCGCTGCCCGAACTCAGCTTCCAAAAGCTGATCCGCGTCATCCGCGGCGTGCGTGAAGGCCGCAGCTAGCCCCTAATCCCCCGCACTGAACCACTCAGACCCCACCACTTTTTAGCTTGTCGTGGGGTCTGTTGATTCTATTGGTCATAAATACCCATATAATGGTATTATATGGTGTTGTGAAACCCTTTACATAACAATTATCAAAGGAGCATGTGCAGATGTTCAACGCCGCACAACTCTCTATGGCGTTGGATCGGGACGGTGAAGAACCGATTTACCGTCAGCTTATCCGCCACATCCGCGCGCAAATCGAGAGCGGTTCGCTGGCCGCTGGCTCACGCCTGCCTGCCAGCCGCGAGCTGGCCGACCAGCTCAATATCAGCCGAATCTCGGTGGTCAATGCCTATGCCGAGCTGCGCTCAGAAGGCTATCTGAGCGCCCATGCCGGACGTGGGACATTTGTCGCGCGGGATGTCACGCCAGAGCGCGGCGGCATAGAACCGAAACCCATCACCCATCAACCGCTCAAAGAACCGAACTCGTCTGACCGCCCCCTGCGCGAGATGATGCGCCTTGCCCGTCAGCCGGGCGTGATCAATTTTGGTCAGGGTGCGCCCTCGCCCGAGTTCTTTCCGGTCAACACCCTGCGCGACGCGTTGAACTACATCCTCGATCACGATGGGGCTAAAGCCCTTGGCTACGAGATGCCAGAAGGCTACACCCCGCTGCGTGCCGCAGTGCGCGATTATGTCAGCGCGCTCGGCATCCGCTGCACCTCTAATGATATTCTCATTACGGGGGGCACACAGCAGGCGCTCGATTTGGTGGTGCAAGCGCTGGTCAGTGAGGGCGAAACCATCATCACTGAAGAGCCAACCTATATCGGGATGCTCGACATCGCTCGCACCCGTCGCATCAACATCCACGGCATCCCCAGCGACCAAGACGGTATGCGCATCGACCTGCTGGAACAATATGTGATGGAGCACCCGACGCGCCTGATTTACGTCATGCCCAGCTTTCAGAACCCGTCTGGCAGCGTGATGCCGCTCAATCGGCGGCGGCAGCTGATTAACCTTGCCCATCAGCACGGCATGACCATCCTTGAGGACGGGGTCTATCACGAGTTCCGCTACGCGGGAGACCACATCCCCCCGCTGCGGGCGCTGGACGATTACGGTGTGGTGATTCATGCCAGCGGTTTTACCAAGATGCTGCTGCCCGGGCTGCGCATCGGGTACGTCATCTCGGACAACAAGCATCACCAGCGCCTTGTGCGGGTCAAGCAGGCCGCCGACATCTCGACCCCCGGCCTCAATCAGCGTGCCATCCACCTGATGCTGGAGCGCGGCATCATGGCGCAGCAGCTGGCGCGCAACAACCGCGAGTTCTGCCGCCGCCGCGACGCTGCCCTCAATGCCGCCGAAAAGTACTTTCCGCCCGGTGCGCAGTGGCGCGAGCCGCAAGGCGGGCTGTATTTGTGGGTGCGCCTGCCGGCCAATGGCCCAACCGCCGCCGAGCTGTATATCCCCGCCATCCAAAAAGGCGTCGGCTACGCCATCGGCAGCGTGTTCTACCCCAACCACCCTGACCCCTATACCATGCGCCTGAACTACGGCGCGCACCGCCCCGCCGACATCGATGCCGGTTTTAAACGTCTGGGTGACGTGTGGCGCGACCTGTCGCACAATTACGGCGAAATTGAACGTCAGTTGGTGCTGTAAGGCCGTCTTTTACGGTTAATTGGGGCAGGACACCCCCCCTGCCCCCTCACCCTGACCACCAGAATCAAAAAAGCCCGCCTTGCGCACATGCGGCAAGTGGACTTTGGGGGTCTTGCACCGAAAGAAAAAAGAGACAGGGTTGGCAGCGGCCTACTCT
>DAOUCZ010000039.1:0-4952 GCA_034431675.1 Anaerolineae bacterium
GACCCCGCTTATTCTTCTGCTTGGGAATGAGCGGTTCGATCACCGCCCATTGTTCGTCGGTTAGGTCATGTCTGCTCATACCGCTATTTTATTCCGACTATCCTATTTTGCATACACGCTCTAAACATATCGACTCTAAAGGACTGTCTGGATAACTACAGCAGCTTATCAGAGTCTGTACGGCGAAGTCTGACTCATTTCCGTGATGATATAAATCGTTACATATCCGGATAGCCCAGCCATAAAACGCCTCGTTTGGTCTCTGACGGTGCTTGCAATCGCCCTGTGTTCGGTGATACCATAAAATCGCCATTCAAGAAGATTTGAACGGACGGAACCCATTATGCCCCCACGCTATATCTACCCGTTTACCGCCATCGTCGGCCAAGACGACATGAAGCGCGCCCTGATTTTGAATGCTGTCGATATGCGTATCGGTGGTGTGTTGATTCGGGGGGAGCGTGGTACGGGTAAATCGACCGCTGCGCGTGCTTTGGCTGCCCTGCTGCCCGAAGTAGACGTGATTGCTGACTCGCCATTCAATGACGACCCACACCGCCCGGCCACATGGTCAGACGCCAGCCGTGAGCGCTACAGCAGCGCCGACCCCGCCAGCATCCCAACCGAGAAGCGCCGCATCCGCTTTATCGACCTGCCGGTCAGCGCCACCGAAGACCGCGTGGTCGGCACGTTGGACATCGAGCGGGCGATTCAGAAGGGGGAGCGCCATTTCGAGCCGGGCATCCTTGCATCAGCCAACCGCGGTATTTTGTATGTCGATGAGGTGAACCTGCTGGATGACCATATCGTCGATTTGCTGCTGGACAGCGCGGCGATGGGGGTGAACGTGGTTGAGCGTGAAGGCATCAGCTTCAGCCACCCCGCGCGCTTTATCCTTGTCGGGACGATGAACCCCGAAGAGGGCGACCTGCGCCAGCAGCTGCTTGACCGCTTTGCGCTGTCGGTGGAGGTGGGGGCGGTGCATCACCCCGACCTGCGCGTGCAGATTCTGGAGCGTCACATCGCCTTTGAGGCTGACCCGTTGGGCTTCATCGAGCAGTGTCAGCCCCAAGAACAAGCCCTCGCGGCACGCATCTCGAAGGCACGCGACCTTGTGGACGAGGTGCAATATACGCGCGGCGACCTGCGCCTGATTGCCCTGATGACCAGTATGCGCCGCGTGGACGGCCACCGTGCCGACCTCGTCATCCTCAAGACGGCGCGTGCCAATGCGGCTTACGAAGGCCGGCGGCAAATCTCGCGGGAAGATATTTTGCTGGCCTTCAATCTGGCCATGGGGCATCGCAGCAAGGGCGGCCCGATGAACACGCAGGGGCAGCAGCTGACCGGCGATCAAATCATGGAGCAGGCCGCCAGCCAGCTCGGTGAGATGAGCGACGCCGAAGGTGATGGCACGCCGCAAGAGATGTCTTTCTCGGATAACGCCAACCCGGATGGCAAAAAAAAAGCCAGCCGTTAACCGATAGCAGCGCGGCAGACGCCGATAAACAGCCCGACGTCAAGGATATCATGCCGTCCCCACAAAACCCGTTTGCTCCCAATCAGGCCGAAAATTGGTGGGAGGGGGGCAAACGGGTCAAACCCGCTGCCGAGTTTGAAACGCGCAAACTCCAGACCGAGTTTGACCGCCAGACGCGCCGCGCCTCTGGTCGGCGCAGCCGCACCATCACCGACCGCAAGCGCGGGCGTTACGTGCGCGCCGTGCCGGCCAATGGCAAGCACAGCGACATCGCGTTTGATGCCACGCTGCGCGCCGCCGCGGTGCATCAGCGGGCGCGCGCCGGCCAAAAAGCGCAGACGGGGATGGCCTATGCCCTGCGCAAGAGTGACCTGCATCGCAAGATCCGTGTGAAAAAGGCCGCCAACCTGATTTTGTTCGTGGTGGATGCGTCTTGGTCGATGGCGGTGGCCGAGCGGATGCAGGCCACCAAGGGCGCAATCCTCTCGCTGCTGACTGATGCCTATCAACGGCGCGACCGCGTGGGGCTGGTGGTGTTCCAGAAAGACCGTGCCACCATCGCGCTCAAGCCGACCAACTCGGTGATTTTGGCCAAGCACGCCCTCTCGGATTTGCCGGTGGGGGGCAAGACCCCGCTCAGCGCCGGCCTGCTGGCCAGCTATGAGGTGGTGCGGCGCGAAAAGCTGCTCAACCCCGACATCATGCCCCTGATTATCGTGTTGACGGACGGGGCAGGCAACGTCAGCCTGACGCCGACCATGCCCCCCAACGAAGAGGCCTATCGCATCGCCCACCTGATTCGGGATGAGAGCATCCGCACCATCACCATCAACATGGAACACGCCGCTTTTGACCAAGGGCTTGCCGCGCGCCTTGCCGACCATCTGGGTGGCCCGTGCTATTCGCTGGCGCAGCTGCGTGCTGATACCCTGCTGGAGACCATCCGCAAAGAAATCAACTGAGTCAGGGCTGGCAGTGACCCGTGCCCAACAAAAAGCCCCATCCCTGTGTTAGGGGTGGGGCTGTCGCGTCGGAGACCGATAAGCTCGCGGCCAGCGCCATCAGCCGAGGCTGAGCAGGCGGCGGATGGTGAGGGCCAGATGCAGCGCAAGACGGGTTTCGGGGCGATCGAGGTCGATGCCTGCGATTTCGTTGATGCGGTTCATGCGGTAGAGCAGGGTATTGCGGTGCACAATCAACTGCTCGGCGGTCTGGCTGAGGTTGCCATGACAGTTAAAGAAGGCTTCGAGGGTTTTGATCAGGTCGGCGTTTTGGCGCTGGTCATAGTCCAGCAAAGCCCCCAGCGTGTGCTGACAGAACTCTTTGAGCATGTCGGCATCTGACAGGTTGAGGATGAGCTGATAGACGCCAAGGTCACCGATATAGAGTGGGGTATCGGTTTGCAGGCGGCGGGCAAGGTCGAGGGCTTGGCGGGCGTCTCGGTAGCTGCTGCGCCATGCCGAGACCTCACGCGCGATTTGGCCCAGCCCGACCGCGACTTTGTTCGAGGGGTATTGGCGGTGGATCTCTTCGGTGAGGGCGCGCGCCAGCTTCAGGCCCGAGTCGATCGGGTGGTCGGGATTGGCGGCGAAGAACATCAGCACCTCGTTTTCGCTTTCGCGCATCCACACCAGCGCCTGTGCCCGCTGATTGTTCACCACGCCGTTGACCAGCGTCTCGAGGCGGCGCAGTGAGGGGACTTGCCGCTCGGAGGGCTGCCATGCCAACAGGATAGCGATATGCGGCACGGCCATATCGTGCTCTAGGCGCTCGCCCTGCTTTACCGCTTCTTGCTGGCTGACATCTCCGACCAGCAGGCGTTCCAAAAATGAGCCGCGCAGGCGCTTTTCGGCCTCGCTGACCGCCTTAACTTTGGCCATCTCTAGGCCGCAGGCGGCAGCGCCGTGCTCGGCCATCAGGGCGTCGATTTCGTCCAGCTCGGTCTCGATGCCAATGATGGATAGGTAGCCGCGGCCCATATCATTGGTGATGACCGGCGCGACAAGGCGCGCAAGGCCGGGCAGGCTGAGGGCCTGCATGATGCCGGGCTGTTCAATATCGGCAACTTTGGTGCGGTCTTGCAGCTCAACCGGCAGATTGCGTGGGTCACGCAGAAAGGCCTCCACGCTGTCCCATGCGCCGACCAGCTGCGGGTGCGGCTTGCTGACCATCACGCGCAGGTTTTTGTCTTGCAGCACCACGGCTTTATTGGTCAGGCGGGCGATGACCTCAATCAGCTCGTTGAGGCCTTCATTGCGGGCGATGATTTCGGTCAGTTGGCGATAGATTTGCTGGCCGCGGCGCTCCAGCTGACCTTTGTGGTCAACCAACAGGCTGATGGTGGAGCGCTCGACAAGGCGAGGGCGGCTGCTGACCGGCAGCAGCAGCACCGGCACGCTGTATGCTTTGGCCTCGGCCAGCGCCGAGGGCGAGACCGCCTCGAAAAAGGCGAGGCCGGCCAGCTTGGTCTCGGCAGCCCAGCGCACCAGCTCGACATCGGTGGTGCGGCGGATGCCGCCCGATTCTTGCGGGGAGACCAGCACCAGCTCGGTGGGCTGCACCTGTTTGTGGGTGGGGTCGTCTTGCGGGTACAGCACCGACACCCACGCTACCGGGCGCGAGAGCAAGCCTTCGCCGGCCAGCACCCGCGTCTCCAGCGGCAGGGCCAGCTTTCGGCAATCTTCCAGTGTCACGCGGTGAGAAGAGTCTGTCTGTACGTCCACAGTATCGTTACAACCTTAATCCGTTTTTGATGGCTATATAAAAGCAAACGCCGCACGTGGGCGGGCGTTATTCTAGGTTTCGCCGGTGAGGACGCCAAAACCAATCACGGCGGCAAATACCAGCAGGGCAAAGCCGTTGACATCACGACCGGGCGAGATGTATAGGCTGTAGTAGGCCGCCACCAGCATCAGTGACCCACCAACCCATGTGGCCGGCGATACCCGCCAGCGGTTGGCATATTGATAGAACCCTGATCCCAACAGGATGAGTGCACCTGCAACTGGCGCAAACCACGCAGGGATGCTGGCGGCGAACTCGGTGTCTCGCGAGAGATAAAGCACGGCAAACACACCCACCATCAGCGCCCATGTGATGTGCTCCACGCGGATTTCGGCATAGCTTTTACGCCCGCGGGTAAAGCCGGTGTCACTGCGCCGGCTGGCACTGCGACGCCGGTTGGTGCTGCGCCGGCGGTCATAATCACGGTCAGAGCGGCGATAGCCCATCGCGCCCCCTTCACGGGTCATGAGTTAAACAAACATTCGCTAGTTTAACACGCCCGCGCCAAATTTGCAGTAGATATGCAAGGCAACCGGCCCTAGGGTAATCGCTTCAAATTTTCTGGTAGGGTCAAAACCCATCGCGACAGGTTTTGTAGGGGCAGTTCGTGAACTGCCCGACGTCACGGGCGCATCGTGATGCTTGACGGGCGCATCGTGATGCTTGACGGGCGCATCGTGATGCTTGA
>DAOUCZ010000040.1:0-14864 GCA_034431675.1 Anaerolineae bacterium
CAGCCCATACGTCAGCAGCAGCTGAAGCAGGTGCTCGCGCCGATAAATCCGGCGGAACAGCACCGCCTCAAGCGCACCACCCACCAACGCCACCACCAGCGGCGCAATCAGCAGCGCGCCAAAAAATCCAACCTCGCGATTGGCAATCCACGCACCAACGCTGGTGGCCAAAAACGCCCCCAGCATATAGAGGCCGCCGTGGGCAAAGTTAATCACCCGCAGCACCCCAAAAATCAGCGACAAGCCAGAGGCCACGATGAACAAAATCATCCCCGACGACACCCCGACCAGCGCCTGAATCACCACGGTTTCAAACGGCATCGGCCTCCAGTGCTTTCAAGCACCCCGTACAGTGCGCCGTGGGGGATTCATGCCCCCACGGCGCAGCATCTCGCTATTACTGCTCGCCGCGCAGCGCGGCGACTTCTTCACAGGTGTACCACACGTCCTCGGCAGCCACCTGCACCACGTCCTTCATAATCGGATACCCATAGGGGCTGTCCTGCGTGGCAACGCCGATATAATCGGGCGCGTTGGCCATGTGGTCACAGGCGCGGATGGTCAGCTCGCCACGCAGCGAGGTAAACGTCAAGTCATCTAACGCCGCGGCGACCGCATCACCCTCGGTGCTGCCGGCAGCCTCCACGGCGGCCTTCAGCGCATATACCGCATCATAGGTCAAAATCGCCCAGTCCGACGGATATTCACCGTCCATCTTATCGAGGTGCTTCTCGATAAACTCGGCCATCTGTGGCGTATCAATGGCATAGAACGGCGCGCGGCTGAACCCATAGACCCCTTCTGGCAGGTCTTCGCCCACCGCCTTCAAAAAGTCGGTATCGAGCAGGCCAATCAGGGCGGCATCTTCCAGCAGCCCCAAGGGCGCAGACTGCTGAACAAACGTCACGAATTGGTCGCCCCACAAACTGGTATAAACCGCCTGCGGCGCGGCGGCTTGCACCGCGCTGATAAACGGCGACAGGTCGCGCTCGCCCAAGGCCGGCCACTGCTCGGTCAGAAACACCGCTTCCTCGTCTAGCGCGAGGATTTCGGTGCTAAAACCGGCAAAATGATCGCGGCCATAGGCATAATCTGGCCCGATGCCGGCCCACTGCGTATAACCGAACTGCGCCATATACTGCGCGGCAGCCCGCCCTTCCATATAGGTATTGGGGATGACCTGCACCACATAGGGATGACCTTGGGTGGTGGTCAGCGCATACGAGTTGGAGGTGTGGAAGGCAATCGGGATTTTATATTCCTTGGCCACTGCCGAGACGGCCAGCGCCACACTGCTGCTGGTCGGGCCGAGCAGAAGTTCTACCCCGTCTTCCAAAATCATCTGGCGTGCCAGCGTCGCACCGACATCAGCCTTCAGCTGGGCATCACGCACAATAAACTCCACCGGACGGCCAAGGATACCGCCCGCCGCGTTGATTTCTTCTACCGCGATTTCGAGGCCGGCGATTTGCGAAACCGAAAACAGATAACCCACACCAGACTGATCGGCCACAAAGCCGATTTTGAGCGGTGCGGGCGGTGTCGTCTGCTGAGCAGCAGGGGATAGAGAGACAAAAAGCAGGAGGGTGAAAATAGCCGAGACAGCACGGACAAACGAACGCATGGGGGAATACCTTTCTCGTGTTCCGGACGCGCCAGTACCGAGTGTACAACACCGTTTTGAGGGTGACGAGAGGGTGAATATTAAAGACTTTGGCCTGAAAACGATCTCAGAACCCACAAAACACCGCTAATTTTGTTACACTAAGAAACAAAACACGTTGTGCCCCCCATTCACCACAAGGCAGACCGGATGAGCCATAAAACCACGCATCACCCCCGCTACGAAAGACAAGCCCGCATCGGCACAGGCGGGATGGGTGAGGTATGGCGCGCCCGTGACCGCCTGACTGGTCAGACTGTGGCCTTAAAACAGGTGCAGCGTGATGCCAGCACCCCAGAGCTGCGGCTTGCCCTCTCGCACGAGTTTCAGACCCTGTGCACCCTGCGTCACCCGTTCATCATCAGCGTGCTGGACTATGGCTTCGAGGGAGACCATCCCTATCTGACCATGCCGTTTGTCGAGGATGCCCGCCCGCTGACCACCGAAACGCTGGCCGTAAAACGACGCAGCCCCTCGGATGCGCTCATCGAGGTGCTGCAAGCCCTCAGCTATCTGCATCGGCGTGGGGTCATCCACTGCGACCTAAAGCCGGCAAATATCTTGATCGCGCCTGATGGTCATGCACGCCTGATTGATTTTGGGATTGCGGTCATCAGCGGGCAAAGCGGGCAAATCGCCGGCACACTGCACTATCTGGCGCCAGAAGTGCTAACCGGTGCAGACCATGCCCCCCATACCGACCTATACGCCGTTGGCGTGCTGGCCTATGAGCTGCATACCGGCCAAAACCCGTTCCACACCGCCCGACCAAGCGAACTGCTGACCGAAATCCTCTATGGTGAGGTAAATTTTGAGCCACTGCCCGCGCCGATGAAGCCGGTCGTCACACGGCTGATGGCCAAAGACCCCGCACAGCGCTATGGCAGCGCCGCCGAGACCTTGCGCGCCCTATGCAGTGCCCTAGACCTACCGTTGCCGGTCGAGACCACCGCCATCCGCGAGAGTTTTTTGCAAGCGGCACGTTTTGTTGGCCGACAAGCAGAACTCCAGACCCTGATGCAAGCCCTTGATGATGCCGCCCATAAAGGGCAAGGAAAGGCCATCATCCTCAGCGGAGAAAGCGGGGTGGGCAAATCGCGCCTTGCCGATGAGCTGCGCGCGCGGGCGCTGGTGGATGGCGTGCGCGTGGTGCGTGGCCAAGCTGCCGCTGACGGTAGTCTACCTTATCACATCTGGCGCGAGATGCTGCCAGCACTTCTGCTGGGCGCATCCCCAAACGCCCGCGAGACGGCGGTTCTCAGCCTCATCACGCGCGACATCGCGCCCCTCACCCCTCATCCCCTACCGCGCCGCCCGCGCAAAGATGCGCGCCAGCGCCTGCCATCCGTATTGACCAACCTGCTGCGTGCACAGCCATACCCCATACTGCTGATTATCGAGGATGTGCAGTGGGCCAACGCGGATGACCTTGCACTGATACAAGCCGTACTACCTGCCCTGACAGACCGCCCCATTATGCTGCTCATCACGCACCGCAGTGATGAGCAGCCCAACCTGCCGCCAGAACTGGATGGCTGCACCCTCCTGCCCCTCAATCGCCTCTCCCCATCGGATGTGGAAGCGCTGTGCGCCGCCATGCTCGGAGAAATCGGCCAAAACCCCGCCATCACCACTCAACTCCAGCACGAAACCGAGGGCAACGCCTTTTTTCTGGTGGAGGTGGTGCGCGCGCTGGCACAAGATGCCGGTACGCTGGATGCCATTGCAGGCGCACGGGCCGGCATCGGCTTGACCGGCGGAATCCGCCGTGTTATCGGGCGCAGGCTCGCCCATCTGACCGAAGACGCGCGCGCACTACTCACACAAGCTGCCATCATCGGGCGACGGCTAGACCTCGCCGTGTTGCAAGACCTTGCATCATCCACCCGCCTTGATGACTGGCTGACCTTGTGTGCTGATGTCGCCCTGCTGGATGTCACAGACGGGGCGTGGCGCTTTGCCCACGATAAAATCCGCGAAACCCTGCTGGCGGAACTCCCCTCAGCGGGGCTAGCTGCCCTTCACGCCCGCGCCGCCGACGCGCTGGAGCGCATCCACCCGGATGATCCAAACTACCTGCCGGCAGTCGCGCTTCATCATGCTGGTGCAGGGCATTGGCCGCGTGCCCTTGCACTGGCCGATCAGGTCGCAGCACAGGCCCGAATCACCAGTGGGTATCACAGCGGGGCAGAGTTCTTGCGTCAGCTGCTGGCCAAACACCCCGACACCGACTCGCCAGAGCGCGCCCAACTGCTGATCTTGCTGGGCGAGATGCTGGTTGAACTGAGCGATTTTGTCACCTGTCAGCGGGCCTACCGCGCCGGCGTCGAGATGTGCCAGCGCCTCGGCCTTGAGCGCGAATCGATGCCCGGCCTGCTTGGCCTTGCCTATTATGAGCTGCGTGCCGGCAGCGCCCCCGCCGGTATCGAACTGGTCAACCGTGTGCTGAGCTATCCCGACCTTGCCCCTCACACACAGATATATGCCCTCAATTTGCATGTCTTTGCCCACATGGACGGCAGCCCGGATAACGGCAAAAAGCTGCAAAAAGCCCTAAAACTGGCCCACGACCATGACCAAACCGAAGGCATGCTGCTGACCCTGCAAAACCTGTCCCATCATCATCTGGTCAATGACGACACACAAGCCGCACTGGCCGCCCTGCAAGACCTCGTCCAGCGCGCCGAACAGGTTGGGCACACCATGATGCAGGCTACCGCGCTGTTCAACCAATCTGAGACCTATATCGTCCGCAGAGAATATGACAAAGCCCGCGCCAATCTGCCGCGCATCGAAGAATTGATCGAACAAACTGGCTATCGACTGCTGGGTGGTTGGGTGCAGCGCTTATATGCCGAGCTGGCCGATGCGCGCGGGGAATATCAAGCCAGCCTAGGCCATCTTCGCAGCGCGCTACGCATTTTTGGCGAGTTGGGCGCGCTGGCCGAGGTGGCCTATACCCGCACATGGCTGATTATCGACCTTGTGCGCGCCGGCCTGCCGCACGAGGCTGAGCCGCTGCTGTCACAGCTGCGCCAAGAAGCCCAAACCATCAGCAGTGAAGAACACCTCGCCCTTGCGCTGGCCGCCCATGCCATGGTCGATGCCGCCTTTGGCTTTGAGGCCGACGCCGCAGACCGCCTTGTGGTCATCGCCTCAGCGCCCCAGCGTCAAGCGGTTGGCCTATTGGACAGAGCTTGTCACAGCCTCGAATCAACCCTGCCCAATCAAGCCATTACCGAGGCGGCGGCCCGCGCCCGCTATCGCTCTATCACACACGCCTTTGAAGACATTGTCGGCTAGCCGCGGACATGTGCCGTAGCGCTGGCGATGTGCCGACGCAGCACCTCCGCCAGCGCATCAGGATAGTCCGTGATGTGCGGCTTAACCTGCGCCTCCAGCAAATCCAGATAGCCCAGTGCGCATTCGGGCACGTCAAGGCGCAGCAGCTGCTCAATCTGTGCGCCCAGCTCTGGCAGCACTTGCTCAAACCGGCGGTACGGGTCAAGCGTATCCAGACGGTGCACCGTCGCCGGACGCAGCACCAGCGGCAGCACCTGAAGTACCCGCCGCAGCGCATACATCCGCACAAAGGCGTGTGCGCTCATCTTCTCACCGCGCGCCCACCGCCCGATGCCGGCAAACACAATCTGCATCAGGTGACGCACCGCCGCCCCACCATCCACCTGTTCTGGCTTGGTGCTCGCAGCCGCCTCAGCCATCCGCTGAGTGATGTCTGCCTTATCCAGCGGCACTGCATAATCGTTGGCCTTCACCGCTTTGAGTTCGGCAAGGTCAAACACCGCAAACTCAACCAGATGCCCATACGCATAAATCACCGTCAGGCCGTGGGCCGTTTCGCGGTAGCGCATCACCAATTGATTTTCGTCGGGCAGCCAGCTCAAGTCCTGCCGATACTGCTCTTGCAGCCCCTCACGCACCACCAAAAATAGGTCATGGTCAGACCATGTATCGCGGCGGGCGGCATCCGCCGCCGACCCCAACAACACCACCCCCAGCACATCAGGGTTGTGGCGCACGTTATCCAACAGCGCCTGTGTGAAGCGCTCATAGCGTTCGGGACTCATATGGGTTCTGCCTTTCTTCTCAGTTCAGGCCGGCTCAATCGTGATCCCATGCAGGCTGACCGGCGCATTCAACCCATCCAGCAGCAGGCCGCTGACCGTATCATGCGTGCCAGCCGGCTGCATCATCATCACCGGCACACCGCCGCACACATAAACGCCGCGCGCATCTGCCGGGCCAAACACCGCCTCAAAACGTCGGTTCAGCGGCACAGGCACTCCCCACGGCGAATCGGTCACCTGCACGGCAGCGATGCCGCGCGCACCATTGGCATGTGTGGTGATTGCGGGGTCAGTGGGCACACGCAGCGAGCGCTCAGTCAGGTCTTCCATCACAAACGGCAGCGGCAGCTCATCAATCCACAGCGCGCGCCAGCGCATCTCTACCCCGTCAGGGCGCACCCGTCCGCCCTCACCAATTGGGCCGATATTTGCGCCGCGCTCACGCATCGCCTCTGCGTCTGCCGGCAGGTCATCCGAGGACAAGCACATCCCCGCCCATCCCTCACCGCGCGCCAGCATAAAGGTATAGTCGGGTGCGCCGGGCTTTGCCGGCTGACCGGTCGGAGCCAACAGCTCCAGATATGTCCCATCGGCGAATATCACCAGCGCATTATGGGTTGCACCGCTGGCATGAACCCCGCCCGGATACACCGTAAATCCGGCAGTGGTAAAGTTTTCAACAGCAGTCGTCAGGTCATGGACAGCAATCAACAAATGGTCGATACGCAGCATAGCAGGGTTCACATCCTATCCGGCAGAAAAACGATCACAAGGGCCGCGCGTTATTATAGCGCGCGGCCCTTGCCTCTGCCCCGATTTATGGCTTTTGGTCTGCATCCAAAACGGGCCGGTGCGCCGAGGTCAGCATCAGCAGCGCCATCGACACCCCGACCATCCCAGCGATAAAAATCGCACCGCTCCACACATGCACACTCCACGGCATCCGTCCCATCAACAAGTAGACCGATAGGAAATAGCCCGTAAAATACAGCGCCGGCACACAAAACCCAGCCATTATCAAGCGCCATGCCTCACCAAAAGCCGCCGGCCAACGCCAAACCAGCACATCCGCCAGCAGACCGGCCACGACTGCCGCCGGTATCAGCACGTACAGGTCGCTGAGCACCGTCAGCAGAGCGGTACTCAGCCCCAACATCACCGTCAGTGACCCAAAAGGCAGCCGCCAGCGTCGCAGCGCCGGCAGCACAAATCCGGTCATCAACGCCGCCGCCAACAGCACCGACGTCACCCCAAAATCCTGCAAGTCCGACCCACGGCGTCCATACAGCACCAGCGGGGTCACCACCGGATTGGCATAGCTGCTAAAAAACATCGCCACCGTCAGCAGATAGGTCAGGCTCAACACCACCGGCCCGAGCGAAAACCACGTCGGGGGCAGGTTTTGCAAATGCGCCCGCCGCCACGCCGCGCGCAGCGGGCCGGCAAAAATCCACGTCATCCCCACCGCCAGCCCGATGTGCGATGGACTCATCAAGGCCTCTGTCCCCGCCTCAATGCCAAACAAGGTGTGCCACACCATATCGCCAACGCCGCTCAGCGCAAACACCCCAGCCCCAATCAACGCCAGCATATAACCATAGGGCAGCGCCCGCCAAAAACCATACCCCTGCCCGACATTGCGCAAGTGCGTCACCCCCAACGTGACCGCCACCAAAGCAAACGTCCCATAAAACAAAAAATGCCACGGCGTAAAAAAGCTGTCATCCACCCTGCCGTGAAAATGCGCCCAACCGTCCACCCACAAGCCGGCCAAAAACAGCGCCGAAAGCACCGTCATCCGCCAATCAAAGCCCACACTGCCCGGCGGTGATCCGGCCTGTGCGCTCGGGCGGCTTTCCCCCCGTGTCTCACGGTCAAAAACCGACTGCTGCATCTCCATATCCGCCATCACACTGCTCCATCTCTTATATGCCACTGCGTTATACGTACTATAAGCCAATTCTGACGCGATTCGGGCTGTTTGGCGTAAGAACAACGTCCAAATACCCCGTCAAAACCGAATGATAGACAACACCCAAAAACATGGAGTACACCCAATCTGATGTACCGCTATCGCCCAATCCTCGCCCTCACTCTGCTGATTGTGTTGGCTGCCTGCACGCCCCAAGCCCAACAAACCGTCATCAAAACGCTCACCCCCGTCATCGAAATCACCACCGCCGCAGCCGTCGATACCAGCGCAGCCAGCGCATCCTCCCCCCTGATTCCCCCGACCGATACCCCCGCCCCGGTCGTACCACAGGGTGCGCAAGCCGCATGGCTCAACGTTGAGCTGACCGATGCCCGCACCGGCCAAACCTTCCGCCTGTCCGACTTTGCCGGCAAAACCGTGTTTGTCGAGGCGATGGCCACATGGTGCAGCAACTGCCGCGCTCAACTCCGCAATGTGCGCGACGTCATCCCCCTGATGAATGCCGACCAATTCGTGTTTATCGCCCTCAGCGTCGAGACCAACATCACCGCCGCAGACCTCTCTGACTATACCGAGCGTCAAGGCTTTGATTGGACGTTCTCGGTGCTCTCTCCCGAGGCGTTGGTCACCTTCAGCGATGCCTTCGGGCGCAGTTTCACCAACCCGCCGGCCACGCCGCACTTCATCATCAAGCCAGACGGCACGACCGCCGGCCTAACCGCGGGGCGCATCCACTCGGTCGAACAGTTGGTGGCCCTGCTTAACGCCGCCGCTGGCAACTAACAGGGCATCTGATGTTGTGGCAAGAACTGGTCGAAGCGTTTGCGCTAGGCAGCAGCGCCATCCTGACCAACGTCTGCCTGCTGCCGCTCTATCCGGGCTTGATGGCTTTTCTGGCCGGCAGCGCCGGCAGTGAGCGCGCCCGTCGCAGTGTGGGCTGGCTGGGCCTGCTGGTCTTGATGGGCGTGCTGTCGATGATGCTCATCATCGGGCTGCTGCTCAGCCTTGCGCGCGCCTCCTTTGGACAGCTGCTGCCGGTGCTGCTGCCGGCCATCTATGCCGCGGTAATCGCCCTTGGCGTGCTGATGCTGCTTGGACGCAATCCCTTTACCCGCATGGCCACTGCCCAAGCCCCCATCCTCAACAACCCGCCCCTCACCGCCTATGTCTATGGCCTGCTGCTCGGCCCGATGACCTTGCCCTGCACCGGCCCGATCATCACCGCGGCGTTCTTGCGCGGCGCGGCAGGCGCAGATGTTTTTGCCGGAGAGATGCTCTACTTCCTTGCTTTTGGCTTTGGCTTTGGCTGGCCGCTGGTTGTCCTGCCTTGGATTGCGCTGCCGGCGCAGCGCCGCATCACCGCATGGCTTACCCGTCATCACCTTGCGCTCACCCGCGCTGCCGGCCTGCTGCTGATTGCCATTGGCATTTTTGGCATCACCACCGAAGTCATCCCCAACTTGACGGCCTAAGCACGCCGCGGCCCTCTAGATGCCGGGCCGCTCGGGGTATGATAGAGGGCTGAGCCACCTGATTACCAAGGTCAAACACGCATGCCCTATGTCTCAGCCCTCTATACCTATCCGATTAAATCGTGCGCCGGCATCCAGCACACCCACATCGCGCTGGATGCGCGTGGCCTCGCCTATGACCGCCGCTGGATGGTCACTGACCCCGCCGGTCAGTTCATCACGATGCGCGAGGTGCATCGTATGACGCTGGTTCAGCCCACACTCACCACCCAAGAATTAATCTTAACCGCACCTGACCTGCCGCCCCTGCACATCCCCCTCAACAGCGCCGGAGACCGCCGCCAAGTCACCGTCTGGCGTGACACGTGCGAGGCAGCAGACGAGGGAGACGCCGCCGCAGACTGGATGTCTCAGGCCTTGGGCACTCCCGCACGCCTTGTCAAGATGCCAGACGACACCCGCCGCTTGACCAGTACCACCCACACCGACCAACCGGGCGAGGTCGGCTTTGCTGATGGCTATCCGCTGTTGTTTATCAGCGAGGCCAGCCTGCAAGACCTCAACGCGCGCCTATCTGCCGCCGGCAAAGCCCGCGTGCCGATGAGCCGCTTTCGGCCCAACGTCGTGCTGGCAGACTGCCCGCCCTATGCCGAAGATACATGGGCACGCGCCGAAATCAACGGCATCCGCTTCGATCTGGTCAAGCCGTGCGCCCGCTGTGTCATGACCACTGTTGACCCGCAAACCGCACAGCAACCCGAACCGCAAGAACCGCTGGCCACCCTTGCCAGCTATCGACGCGGGCCAAAAGGCGCATTGTTCGGGCAAAACGTCATCCACCGCGGGCAAGGGGTGCTGTCTGTTGGGGATACCCTGACAATACTTGACCATCACTTAACCTGACCTTGATACAGTCAGGCGGGCGATGCGCTACAATCGGCCCATTCAGGCTCATCGACCCGCCTGATGTCAGCAAAAGGTATCTACACGATGGCCCGCGTCGTTTTTGTGATGATGGACGGCTTACGCCCAGACGCCATCACCCCCGAAACCAGCCCCAACCTGCTGCACCTCATCACCAATGGCGCATCCACCCTGACCGCTCAGTCGGTCATCCCGTCGGTGACGCTGCCGTGCCATTTCTCCATCTTCCACAGTGTGCCGCCGGCCCGCCACGGCATCACCACCAATATCTATACCCCGCCCGTCCGTCCGATTCCCGGCCTGATTGAAGCCGCCGAGAACGAAGACAAAACCTGCGCGTTTGTTTATGGGTGGGAAGAACTGCGCGACCTCAGCAAGCCGGGCATGTTGGCCTACAGCTGGTATGGCCGCGCCGGCTATAACATCTATGAAGGCGACCGCATGGTGCTCGACCATGCCCTGCCGCTGGTGCGCGAGGCCCGCTTCGATTTCACTTTTATCTATCTGGGCACGATTGATACTGCCGGTCACCTGTTTGGATGGATGAGTGCCGAGTATCTGGAACAGGTCAAACGGGTGGATGACTATGTCGGTGAAATTGTTGCAGCGCTGCCCCCCGATACCGTGCTGCTGGTACAAGCAGACCACGGCGGGCACGAACGCATCCACGGCACTGAGCTGCCAGAAGACATGACCATCCCATGGGTGCTGTATGGGGCGGGGGTGCGCCGCGGGCACACCATTACCCGCGCGGTCAGCCTGCTGGATACCGCGCCGACCATTGCGCACCTGATGGGCATTAAGCCCGCGCGCGAATGGGAAGGGACAGCGGTCACCGAGGCGTTGGAATAACCCCGTTTGCAAGAACCATCGATGAGGGTTAACCTTGTCTTTATCGTTCCAAAACTTTGTACCCCTATACTGTCTATTACGCTTTTGATCTAAAGGATTTTAAGACCATGCCCCGTTTGCGTTCACTGTTTATTCTTGCGGCGCTGTGTGTGTTGGCGCTTGCCCCCACCTCTGCACAAGAGACCGTCACCATCCGCATGGTGCATATTTTTGGCGGCGAAAATGACGACCGCGGCAGCATCATCCAAGCCTTTGCCGACGCCTTCATGGCCGAGAACCCCGGCGTGACCGTCGAAATCAGCTCGCCCAGCACCGACTATATTGAGCTGTTCAACGGCGCGCTGCTTGCTGCCGAACAAGGCCAAGCCCCGACCATCGTTCAGGTCGAAGAAGGCCTGACCCAGCTGGCCGCCGATTCGGGCTATTTCTTGCCCATCAGCACTGTGGCCACCCCCGACCAGCTGGCCTCGCTGGATGACCTGCTGCCCGTGCTGCGCGAGTACTACACCATCGGCGGGGAGCTGTACAGCGTGCCGTGGAACTCGTCTAACCCGCTGCTGTATTACAACAAAGGCATGTTTGCCGCTGCCGGCCTAGACCCAGAACAGCCCCCCCGCACCTTCGATGAGGTCATCGCCGCCTGCGCCGCCATCATGGCCAGCCCAGATGCTCCCGACACCTGCATCAACTTTCCGATGGCGTCATGGTTTCCCGAGCAGTGGGTGGCGATGCAAAACGGCCTGATTGCCAACAATGACAACGGGCGCACCGCCCGCGCCACCGAGGTGTACTACACCAGCCCCGAGATGCTGCGCGTGGCCGAATGGTACAAGGCCATCACCGATGCCGGCTATTACAGCTACAGCGGCACGCCCAACGACTACAACGGTGAAGGCGTCTCGTTCCTCAGCAAAAAATCGGCCATGACCATCAACAGCACCGCCGGCCTCGCGCTGTTCCAGCGTTTCAGCCGCCTGCAGCGCGTCGATTTGGGCGTTGCGCCGCTGTTTACCCCGGGTGATGACGCTACCAACGGCGTCACGGTTGGCGGGGCAAGCCTTTGGGTCACCGATGGGCACAGTGAGGCCGAGGTGCGCGCGGCGGTCGATTTCATCTTCTTTATGACCGCTACCGAAAACGATATGCGCTGGCATCAAAGCACCGGCTACTTCCCCACGCGCGTCACCAGCAACGACGCCCTGACCGCCTCCGGTTGGTTTGATGAAAACCCCGCCTATGGCATCGCCGTGACCCAACTGCGCCAGTCCGCCGGCAATGTGGCCAACGCCGGCGCCATCATGGGGCCGTCAGCCGAGGTGCGTCAAGTGCTGATTCAGGCGCTCCAGTCCATCGTCGATGGTGGGGTCGCCCCTGCCGAAGCGTTGGCCGCCGCCAAACAGCGTGCCGATGCCATCCTCGCCGACTATAACAGCCTCGTCGAATAATTGGACGTTGGGCGGACGGGGAAGCCAACACCCCCGTCCGCCCCCTCCCGACTATGGATACCGCCCCTTCTCCTCGTTTTGAACGCTGGTGGACGCGCACCGTTTTTGCCGGCGCAGCTGCCCTAACGCTGTACCTGCTTGTCACCGAATGGGACGGGGTGGTGCGCTTTGGCATCTGGCTGTGGGTCGGCCTCAGCGCCGCGCCGCAGTCGCTAGCCAACCTCGCCGCTTATTATGCCACCCTGCCCATCCAGCTGTTGTGGCCCTCGCTGTTGGTAGGCGCGCTAACCGGTCTGGCCATCATCTGGCCGACCGTGCGCAGCTTGCAGCACCCTCGCCCATGGTTGCCGATGTTGGTTAGCGCCGGCCTTGGCGCGCTTGGCGCACAAGTATTGACAGCCACCTTGCAGCACTGCACCTATGCCGCCGACGCCCCGCCAATCGAGGCTGTCGCAGGATTGTTCATCAGCGCAGCAAGCGCCCTGATTTTTGTGCTGCCGCATCGTGCTTATTTGATGCGCACGCCCACCAGTCAGTCCGGCTATTTCCGTACGCCGGCGCTGGCCTATGCGCTGTTAGCACCCACCCTGCTCAGCCTGCTGGTGTTTTTGTATTACCCCAGCATCCAGACCGTGCTGCTGTCGCTGAATGCCCGCCGTTTCCCCATCCGTACCGAGCGCTTCGTCTGCCTCGGCAACTACACCGCACTGGCCGAGGATGTCGCCTATCAATCGAGCTTTGTGACCACCTTGGCCATCACACTGGCGGTGGTGGCTTTCAGCCTTGCACTGGCCTTAGGCATCGCGGTCTTGGCCAGCCAAAAGGTGCGCGGCGCATCCATCTATCGCACCCTTCTCATCTGGCCGTTTGCGCTGTCTCCGGTGGTCACCGGCGTGATTTTCCTCGCGCTGTTCCGCGACGGACAAGCCGGCCTCATCAACTACCTGACCGCCTCCACACTGGGTTTTGAGCTGTCTTGGCTGCGCAGCCCCGACCTCGCCCGCTGGGTGATTGTGCTGGCTTCGGTATGGAATGTGCTGGGGTTCAACATCCTGTTTTACATCGCCGGCCTACAGAGCATCCCGCCAGAATTGCTAGAAGCTGCCGCCATCGACGGGGCAAACCGCCCTCAGCGCTTCTTTCATGTCACATTCCCGTTGCTAGCCCCCTACACCTTCTTTCTGCTGGTCACCAATGTGACCTATGGGTTTTATGGCATCTATGGCGCAGTGGACGCCCTAACCAGCGGCGGGCCACCGGTTGGGCCGGCGGGCATTTATGGCGGCGCGACCAGCGTGCTGATTTATAAGCTGTATCAAGACGCCTTTACGCCCGGCGCACCGATTGGCTCGGCAGCGGCACAGGCCATTGTGTTGTTTATCGGGGTGGCAGCGCTGACCGTGCTGCAATTCCGCGTGATTGAGGCACGGGTGACCTATGCAGACTAACACCAAAACGCGCTGGGGCATCCATCTGGGCCTGATGGTGGTGTGCTTTGTGATGTGCATTCCGGCGCTGTATGCGCTTCAATTGGCCACACTCACCTTTGACGAGGCTTTTCGCGCGCCGCCGCAGCTCTTCCCCCCGGGCGCAGACCTGCTCGAAAACCTCTCGGCGCTCTTCACTCGCCTGCAATTCGGCGGCCTGATGCTCAATACCACGCTGGTGGCCTTGGTGGTAGTGGTGGGCAAAACCGGCCTATCCCTGCTGGCCGGCCTTGCGTTTGTCTATTTCGACTTTCCGGGCAAGACCCCGCTGTTCTTCGCAGTGCTGCTCACCCTGTTGATGCCCACCGAAATCATCCTGCTGCCGCTGTTTCGCATGATGTCGGAACTGGAATGGGGGCGGCTCAATCCACGCCTTGCCCTGACGATACCGTTTTTGGCCTCGGCCACCGGCGTTTTTCTGTTTCGTCAGCATTTTGCCAACATCCCGCGCGAGATGGCCGAGGCCGCGCAGCTGGACGGCGCAACCCCGCTGCGCTTTCTGACAGCGGTCTTAATCCCCATGAGTTGGAACGTCATCGGCGCACAAGCCCTCATCCAATTCATCAGCACATGGAACGCCTATCTGTGGCCGGTGCTGATTGTGCAGGATTCGGCCCACTTTGTAATTCAGATGGGGGTGCGAGCAGCTTCTTCCAGCGGCGGCCAAACCGACTTTGGCCTGTTGATGGCCGCCGGCATCGTCGCTTCGCTGCCGCCGCTGGTGTTGTTTGTGTTCTTGCAGCGTCAGTTTATGAACGGCTTTGCCCTGACGCGCGAAAAATAAACGGCACGATGCACTACCACATCAGGTTATAGTCGTAGGTGCTGCCCTTCACATCCTGAATCACGCAGATTTCGCTGCTGTCGGCCACAAAACGCTTGACCATGCCATAGCACAGCCCATACACCAGCTCTGCCGGCAGGAGCAAATCGACAAAGCCTGTAATCATCCTGCACCATCAGCGCGTCGGGTTGTACAATGATTTTATGGTTTCGTCCA
>DAOUCZ010000041.1:0-12965 GCA_034431675.1 Anaerolineae bacterium
CCGCTGCACCCATGTGGCCACCCCATACGACACCCCCAGTGACTGCATCAACGCCGCCGGCGACACGTTGTTGGGGTTACCGATGGTCGCGCCGCTCACCTGCATACTGACGGTCACAAAATCGGCCAGCACCGACCACCCGAACATCAGCAACCCCAGCACCGACAGCGCCACCAAGCCGATCAGCGCCGCCGCGATCACCCGCCACCGCCCGATGCAGGCCCAATACAGCAAAAGCAGGGCAGGGGTGGTCTTGCACACTATCGCCAGCGCCATTAGCACGCCCGCCAGCACAGGCCGCCGATCGGTCAGCAGCAGTGCCGCCGTCACCAGCAGCGCCACCAACATGTTGACCTGTCCCATCCACGCCGATTCGAACGCCCCAACCGCCAGCAGCATCACCACGCCCCACAACGCCGCATCCTGCCGTGTCAGGCGCAGCAGCCGGCCCATCATCCCCCACACCCCCGCATAAGCCGCAAGGCTCATCACGCCCCAGACCACCGCCGCCGTCCCGACTGGCACACTCACCAGTGGGCGAATCAGCGACAAAAACGCCGGATGATACAAAAAGCTCGTGCCCACCACATACGGCAGATAGGGGCTGCCCCCTTCCACCGCCTTCACCGCCGCTTGGTGATAGATGGTATAGTCGAAGCCGTAAAAGTAGATGCGGACGAAAATCAGCCCGAACAGAAGGCTAAAGACAGCATAAATACCACAATACAAGAGGCCGAGTAGCCGAAAAGTACTGCTCATACAGAGGAAATCTCCATAAAATCATCCATGACGGGACATATACCCCATTTTAACCTTAACGTCTGCCTTTACCTACTCTGAAAAATAGTCAGAAATATCGTAATGTCAGGAAATAAAGGTTTGCTAAAAGATAGAAAATTGATATGCGATTCGTGAAAAGAATTGAGTTTTGTTTGTTGACAGATTTTTTGACCCGTGTTACTGTAGTGACAGTCATCAATTTGATGACGCTGCGGTTCACGCAGTTATCGCTTATCAGTTTCGGAGAAGCCATCATGATTTACAGCCCCGCTGAAAAGGGCCAAGGTTTGGTCGAGTACGCCCTCATCCTCGCTCTGGTCGCCATCGTCGTGATCGTCGTCCTGAGCGTTCTGGGTGACCAGGTCAACACCACCCTCGGCGCCGTTGGCAACACCCTGAGCGACGCCAACGCCAACATCCCCTGATTTCGGCAACCGAAACCAAAAAGAACACCCCGGCCATTGGTTGGGGTGTTCTTTTTGCGTATACGCTGTGGTTATGCTAGCACAAGCGCCTCGCGGGCCAGTGAGGCAATCAGGTTGGCGGCGGCTTCCACATCGGCCAGCTGGACGGTCTCGCTGGGGGTGTGGATGTAACGGCACGGGATGCTGACGCACCCGCTGGGCACGCCGGCGCGCGAAATCTGGAAGCGGGCGGCGTCGGTCGTGCCGCCGGTCAGCAGCTCAAGCTGATGCGGGATGCCGCCGGCTTCGGCGTGGGCTTTCATCCAATCAATCACCGCGCGCGGGACGACAAGGCCGGGGTCGTGCACCTTGATGGCCGCGCCCCCTCCCAGCTTGACCGCCATTCTGGCGTTGCGCGGCAGGTCGCCGGTGTCAGTGACATCAATCGCCACCGCCACCTCTGGATCAACGCCGTAAGCTGCGGCGGCAGCACCGCGCAGGCCGACCTCTTCTTGCACCGTGAACACCGCATAGACCTCGTTGGCGGTTTGCTTGTTCAGGCGCTTGAGGGCTTCAATCAAGACCGCACAGCCCACGCGGTCATCCAGCGCCTTGGCGGTGATGTAATCGTTCTGGATGATGGCATCGCGCCAGAAGGTGACGGGCGTGCCCGGGGTCAGCGGCTTGCCCAGCCCATCCACATAGAACTCGTCGATGGTGTGCTCGCCCTGTTTGGCGGCGTGCGCCCACACCACCCCAAACGCCCCATCCTCAAACTGAACGCGCGTGCCGGGCAGGATGTTCTTGAACACCCCGCCGATTTCGGCTATCCGCCCCATCTGACTGGACGGCTCGACAAAGGTAATCATCGCACCGATTTCGTCCATGTGCGCGCCGAATAGCACGCGTTTACCACCGCTGCCCACCCGACAAATCAGGTTGCCAAGGCCGTCCACGCGCATCTCGTCCACAAACGGCGCGACCTCGGCTTGGATAAATTGGCGGACGTGGTGCTCATAGCCCGAAGGCCCCCACAGTTCGCACAGGTTCTTAATCAGATTACGCATCGACAAACTGCCCTTTGCTGCACAGAAACACCATGATAAGACCCTCGGCGGCCCATGGGAGCTTGTCCCCGCGGCCTCGTCCGGTCAAAAGACGACCGTTTTATTGTGATACACCAGCACGCGGTGGTTAAGATGTGCCCAAACCGCCTGCGCCAGCACCAGTTTTTCCACATCCTGCCCTTTGCGCACAAGGTCGCTGACGCTGTCACGGTGATTGACCGCAATCACATCCTGCGCGATGATTGGGCCGGCATCCAGCTCTTCGGTCACATAGTGACTGGTCGCGCCAATCAGCTTGACCCCGCGCGCATAAGCCGCGTGATAGGGCTTTGCGCCGGCAAAGGCCGGCAAAAACGAGTGATGGATGTTAATCATCCGGTTGGGGAACTGGCCAATCAGCTGACCGGTCACGATTTGCATATAGCGCGCCAGCACCACCAAATCGACCTTGTGCTGGCGCAGCAGGTCGAGCTGAGCGGCTTCTTGCTGCGTTTTATTTTCTGGCGTGATTTTGAACACATGAAACGGCACGCCAAACGCCTCGGCGGTTGGGCGCAGCGTCTCGTGGTTGCTGATAATCAGCGGCACTTCTACCCGCCAATCCCCGGACTGCACGCGGCCCAACAGGTCATAGAGGCAGTGGGCTTGCTTGCTGACGAACAAGGCCATGCGCGGCACGGCATCGCTAAAGGCCAGCGTCCACGTCATGTTAAAGCGGCGTGCGATGGTCAGGTCGAAGGCCGTGCCGATGGCGTCACGATCCAGCGTGAAGCCGGCCAAGTCCCACTCCACGCGCATGAAGAACGCGCCGGCCTCGGCGTCCACATGCTGATCGAGGTGTAAGATGTTGCCCCCCTGCTCAAAGATAAAGCGGGTGACAGCGGCGACAAGCCCCTTTTGGTCGGGGCAAGAGATGAGCAAAATGGCGGAATGTGCGTCGGTCATCGGGGGTATGGGATTAGGCCGGTTCTTGCTTGAAGCGGGCGTATGCCCCCGCCCACAAGCCGGCGTCGCGGGTAAACTTGGTGATGGTGATGTCGGAGAACTTAGGCATCAGCTTGACCAGAAAGGTTGGCAGGGCGGCCCAATCCTCGCGCCGGATCAGGTGTGACAGCTCGTCGGCGGCAGCGCCGGCCCAGCTCCAGCGGGCGCGGAACTCTTCGGCCTTCATCCAATAATCGCGCTTCTCCCACGCCTTGGCCGATTCCTCGATGCCCTCGTCCACCTCGCGCAGGGTATAGACCAGCTGCGCCAGCATGTCGCGGGCCTCGCCGGTGATGGTGGTTTGCAGCATCAGATGGCGCAGCAGCTCCGCGCCGTCGCGCATCAAGGCATTGCGGCGCTTGCCGGGGTCATTGGTGTTGACGACTCGTCCCATGATGAAAACAGTCCTTGTTGGTATCGGCGGCTAGACCAGTGCCTGACGGATGCCTTTGTACACCCGCGCGCTAATCAAGCGCGAGAGGGTAGTGGCATCGTGGCCGGTGATGGCGGCCAGCTCACGCGGGGAAAGTGGGGTGTTGTTGTTCTGGATAAACACGCGGAACACACAGTCTACCGTGCTGATGTCGCGGTTGATGAAATCGGGGGCTTGGGCCGCCTGCCGCAGCGCAAGGCGCAGCGCATCCAGCGGCGTGACCTGACCGGTGACTGGGTCGATGTAATCGAGCACCGCGCCCTCGGGGCTGTTGGCCAGCGCATCGCGCAGGTTGGCCGGCAGGTGGGTGAGCAGATACACGCGCAAGTCTTCCCCCGGTGTGTTGGCCCACCAGTCATAGTCGATGTGGTACTTGGTATCGAGCGTCGGTTTAATCGACCGGCTGGCCGGCGGGGGTGTGGGGGAAGACATGGGTGGACTCTCGTTTCTGTGGCGGTTACGATACAAAAATAGGCGTGCTTAGGCGTCGCTTAGCTTCCAATAGTGTCCGGCGGGATTGTCAAAATCGGCACTGCCGTTGAGCGCAGCCATCAGCGCAGCGGGCGGGGT
The DNA here is from genome assembly GCA_034431675.1 of Anaerolineae bacterium. Classification (GTDB taxonomy): domain Bacteria; phylum Chloroflexota; class Anaerolineae; order Aggregatilineales; family Phototrophicaceae; genus Flexicrinis. The sequence continues at coordinate 4,239 of DAOUCZ010000041.1, forward strand.
GCGGCGCAGCACATTCACTGCGGCATAGATGGTCTTGAAGTGTGCCACCCCCTGCGGGCTGAGGCGGGTCAGGGCCGGCAGAATCACCTTCACCACGCCGGCCAACGGCCTGCGGCTTTGGGCAAGGCTGTTGGCCAGCGCTTCTACCGGCCCAAGCTCGTCGATGCCCAGCAGCATCAGGTCATCAAACGGCACACCAATTGGGCGGGTGACCAGCTCGAAAGACGGCTGATTGTCCTTGACCGACAGCACCGGCACATACTCGGTGCGGGCACGGTGGCCGGCAAAATCGACCACGATGTGCCCGGGCGCATCGCCGCGCCGCACATTCAGCAGTGACCCCAGCGGCAGGCGGTGCTTTTTGTAAAAGTCGGCAAGGCCAAACACATAGCCCTCGTTGTGCACCACCCAACCGTTAAAGGTCTGGCCGTCCTGCCCATCCACCAGCGTGATAATGACGCGCGGGGCGCGGGCAGTCGGGAAGACTGCGCGGGTTTGGCTGTTCAACGGCAGCGTACCGGCACGTCGGTGTGGGTAAATCAGGCGGACGGTGGCGCTGGTCACCGGCTGAAGCGGCAGGGCCGACAGCTCGTCGTCGATTTCGGCCTCGATGGCCCAGCCATCGTCACCGACCAGCCGCTCGTCATACTCTACCGGCGTATAGCGCAAAAAGGCCGGCTTTTCGCGCACTTCAATCGGCTCGGCCCGTTTCAGAAACCACAGCACCTCACCGGCTGGCCCAACCTCGTCAAAGCGCTCATCGGCGTTGAGGGCATAATTGAGCGAGAACTCTTGCAGTTCCAGCGGGGCGCTGCCCAGCCCGCCAATCTGATCGAGGATGTCGACTGTCGAGAGCGGGCCGCCCTCCGCCAGCTCCAGCACCGCATCTGCGAGGTTGAGATGACCCACGTTGACGTCCATCATCAGCTCGGCAGGGAACCACTTGCCAGCCAAGCGCACCAAATCGGCGCGCGCGGTCAGGGCGGCGTCCAATTCGGCGGTGATGTCTGGGCCGTGCTGCGCCAGCAGGTCATCCACGCTGGCGGTGGCCAGCGCCGGCGCACCGGTTGTCGCGGCATCCTGACTGCTCAGGGCGTGCTCGGTGGTTAGCTCGGCGGCATACTCGGCGGTGGTGGCGTCGTCAAAGGTGACGGTGATGACGCGATAGCTGCCATAGCTGGGGTTGTTGCCCTCGCGCAGCGCGGTCACCGTGCCGGTGGCATAGGCCTGTGCAGGGAAGACCAGCTTTTGGCCGGCCTGATAGGCGCTGGAAGGGTTATAGGCCACCACGTCGCGGTAGCGGGCGGCCAAGGCCTCGGCCGCGGCCTGAACACGCTGTTCGAGCAGCAACCGGGCAAGGTCAAGGGTGCTGAGGGGGGTTTCACGCTCCAGCAGCACGGTAATGAGCGAGTCGAGGTCAGCCTCGGTAGGGGATAAGCTGCCGGCGTAAGGGGTAGGAAGGCTCAACGGGGATTCTCCGTGTTATCCGACGGGCGGAGGGGAGGCGGCTGCGCGAGCGCGCAAGCCTGCAATTGAAAAGGCCGCCAGACCGTGTAAAATATCACAGATTCTCAGCGGTATTCACGCCCCGGCCCAAAATTATACCGGACAGAAACCATCTCCATCAAGGGATGGGCGGGCGTGTGCCGACCACAATCCACCCCCACAACCCCCCCGACGTTCGGGGCATGGGATACCGATTACCCGCACGCAGTGCCGCTGCGTCAGACAGGTTAGAAGGAACGAACAATGTCAACCAAGCGTACATGGCAACCCAAGATCCGCCGTCGCCTGCGCGTACACGGCTTCCGCACGCGCATGTCTACCCGCACCGGGCGCAACGTGCTGAAGGCGCGCCGTCTGAAGGGCCGTCACGAGCTGTCGGTCAAGACCGTCCACGTCAAGAAGGTGGACTGGAACGGCACGAAGGGCAACCGTTATAAGGGCGACCGCCGCTAAGTGCGTCTGGGGAGAGGCCGGTGGGTCTGCCGCGCCGCGTGCGCCTAAAGCGCACACAGGATTTTGCGCGGGTGCGTCAGCTGGGCCAGACCGTTCGCGGTCGGCTGATGCTGCTCAACCTTGCCCCCAACCCCCTACCGCATAACCGCTATGGCATTGTGACCGGTAAACGATTGGGTGGGGCGGTGATACGCAACCGCGTACGCCGCCTTGTTCGTCAGGCCGTGCGCGATGTCCAACCCCATCTGCTGACCGGTTGGGACGTGGTGATTGTGCCGCATCCCACGCTGGTCGGCCTGCCGCAAAGAGAAGTGGCGCGCGCCTTTGAGGCGCTGGCCCGGCAGGCAGGCTTATTCAAGCCGCAATCGTGAGTGAGCGAGGAGGACGCCGATGAAAGCGTTGGTGCTTGCCGCCCTCCGTTTTTATAAGCGACGGATTTCCCCGATGCTGCCCCCATCCTGCCGTTTTACCCCGACCTGTTCGGAGTACATGATGGAGGCGGTAGAGGTTCATGGGGTGACGCGTGGGGTATGGATGGGGACAAAGCGCATTTTGCGCTGTAACCCGCTCACCCCTGCCGGCCCCGACCCTGTCCCCCCAAAGAAAGAGCGTTCGGCAACATGATACGATTTGCCCCTTTGCGCCGTCCGACGCTGGTCGCGGCGCTGTTGGTTTTGGCCCTGTTGGCCACCGGATGTGTTGGCACACGTATGGGCGTCAGCTGGCCTTCGGTGTCACTGGTGGGCGAGCAGCAGAACATCCTGCTGGCCTATAACAATTTTATCGTTCAGATTGACCCGCGTGACGGCAGCGCCGTGCAGCTGCGCGACGAGGCCGGCAACGTCCGCGTTGTGCCAGAGACTGGTGAGCCGCGCACGTGGAATTATCAAGAGACCAGCGGCGGTGGTCAGCACTTCTATACCGCCCCGCTCACGCATCGCGCCGGCAAGCTGTGGTTTGCCGACTACAACCGCAAGCTGGTCGAGGTTGACCTGATTTCGGCCCGCATTGATAACCCAGTGGGTATCGCGGTGGATGACCACGTGGTGGCCGATCCCATCATTGACGAGCAGTATCTGTATCTGGGTTATCTGGATAACGACCTGCAAGCCCGCGACCTCAACAGCCCGTCGGTGGTGGTTTGGACGTTTCCCACCGCCGGCGGTATCTGGGCCAAGCCGCTGCTGCACGACGGCGTGCTCTACTTCGGGGCGATGGATCACGGCCTGTATGCCGTAGACGCTGCCACCGGACGCCAGCTGTGGCGCATCGACCTCGGCGGGGCAGTGGCGGCCACGCCGGCCCTCAGCCCCGATGGCGACGCGCTCTACATCGGCAGCTTTGGCCGCACGGTCTACCGCGTCTCACTGGGCGGCGAGGTGCTGGCCCGCTTTGAGATGAGCGACTGGGTGTGGGGCGCGCCGGTGCTGCGCGATGGGGTGCTGTATGCCGCCGATATGGGCGGGCAGGTCTGTGCCCTTGATGCGATTAGCCTGTCAGAACGCTGGTGCAATAAGCAGGCCGCTAACGGCGGCATCCGTCCCAGCCCGCTGATCACCGACGCGCATGTGATCATTGGCGCGCGCAGCGGCGAGGTGGTCTGGCTTGACCGACAGACCGGCGCTGTGGCACTGGAAGGCGCGCGCCAGCTGGGGGCAGAAATCCTCGGCGACCTGTTGCTGGTCGAATCGAATGAGCAGCGCCCGCTGGCCGACTCCTTGGTGGTGGTCAGCACGGTATCCAACGACAATCTTTTGGTGGCCTTCTCGGCGTCGCAAGGCGTCCGGCAGTGGGTCTATAAGCGTTAAAGGGCGGGGAGGACGAACGCCATGGATTTCTTGCTCAACCCGTTCGTGACCATTTTGGCGGTGCTGTATCAGGTGTTCGGCAACGACATCGTGCTGGCCATCACCGCGCTGACCGTGGTCATCCGCCTTGCCACCTCGCCGCTTTTGCTGCAACAGCAAAAATCGACCGAGGCGATGCAGGTGCTTCAGCCGCAAATCAAGCGGATTCAAGAGAAATACAAAAACGACCGCGAAAAAGTGGCCGCCGCCCAGATGGAGCTGTACCGCGAGTATGGCATCAACCCGCTGGGGGGGTGCTTGCCTCTGCTGATTCAGCTGCCGATCCTGTTTGCGCTGTACGGGGCCATCATCTATGCGCTGGGCAGCACCCCGTTTCAGGTGGTAGACCTGTCGCGCCGCTTCTTGCTGCCCGGCCTCGATAACCTGATCCCGCTGAACAAAATCTGGCTCGGCCTTGACCTGACCCAGCCCCCCACCTTCGGCGGCGCTTCCACCGTGGCCACCATCGCGGCCATCGTGCTGCCCCTGCTGGTGATGGTGACGACATGGCTTCAGTCCAAGCTGACCATGCCGCCCCCCCGCCCAGAGGACAAGGACAACCCCGCCGCCGCCACTACCCGCTCGATGACCACCATCATGCCGCTGATGTTCGGCTTCTTTGCGCTGTCGTTCTCGGTGGGCATCTCGATTTACTTCATCGTGTCCAACGTGGTCGGCATCATCCAATACACCCTGTTGGGCAAGGCGCACTGGAATCAGGTCATCCCGGGCCTCAAAATCGGCGGCAAGCCGGTGGGTAAGGGCGAGATGACCGCCGAGCAGCAGCGCGAACACGAGGCCGTGCTGCGCCGCGTGCTTGACAAGGTCGATCAGATGCCGCGCGGCACCAATCCGGCGCTGGCCGCCCGCGCCGAGGCTGCCGCCAGCCGCGCCAGCGGCAGCAAGGCATCGGGCAGCAAGCCCCCCGCCAGCCCATCCAAGAAAAAGTAGGCTGTTATGTCTGAACGACGCTCCATTGAAGTGACCGCCGATACCATCGACGAGGCGATCCAGCAGGGTCTGAGCGAGTTGGGCGTACAGCCGTGGGATGTGATGGTTGAGGTGATTGACGAACCGTCGTCGGGGATGTTTGGCCCGCCGCGCAAGGCGCGCGTGCGCTTGCAGCTGCTGCGCACCAGCCCGGCTACCCCGCCTCCCAATACCCTGCCGCGCCTTGCCCAGCCCGACGCCGAAGCGCGCCGGATGCAGCAGGGCGGAGCATCGCGCTATGGCCAACCGCAGGGCGGCGAACGCCGTGACTATGGTCAGCCGCGCCGTGACGGCGGCGGGCAAGGCCAGCCCCGCCGCGAGGGCCGCACCGGCGGCGAGCGTGACAACCGCGCCGGCGGTGAACGCGGCCCACGCCGCGACAACCGCGATAACCGCCGCGACAACCGCGGCCCGCGCCGCGATGGGCCAGATCGCAGCAGGCCGGTCTCGCGCTTGCTCGATCAGAGCATGGGCGGGCGCGGCGGCTATAAGGGCGGCAGCTTTGATGACGACTCGCTGTATGATGACCTTGAGGACGAGACCGCCTCGCTGTTTCAGGGCTATACCACCGTCGAAGAAGCCGACTACGATGCCGATGTGGCCGTGGCGCGCGAGATGCTGGTTGAGCTGCTGCGCCACCTCGACATCCCCGCCAGTGTGCAGGTCAGCCGCGTGGATGCCGCACAGGGCGGCGGCCCATGGATTTTGAACGTGCAGGGGCAGGGGCGCATCACCGCGTTGATTGGCCGCCGCGGCGACACGCTCAACGCGCTGCAATATGTGCTGCGCCTGATGGTCAGCCACAAGCTCCAGCACCGTATCAACCTGATTTTGGACGTGGACGGCTATAAGGCCAAGCGCGCTGAGCGCCTGCGCGGGCTGGCCAATCGCATGGCCGAGCAAGCCCTGACCGAAAACCGCACCGTGGTGCTCGAGCCGATGCCCCCCCACGAGCGCCGCCTGATTCACATCGCACTGCGTGCCAACCCCGCCGTCACCACCAAGTCGGTGGGCGAGGGCGACGCGCGCAAAGTCACGATTGTACCGGTCAAGCCCGACCCCGCCGCCCCAGCGACGGAGGCCGCACCGGAGGACGAGGCGTGATTGTTACGCCGGATGCCGCTGCACCGGTCGATTATGTGCTCATCGGCCACATGACCGCCGATCTGACGCCCCAAGGCCGTCAGGTCGGCGGCACGGTGTCATATGCCATGCGCACCGCAGCGGCCTTTGGCTTGCGCGTCGGCCTGCTGACCAGCGCCCACCCCCAAGACCCTCTGCTGGACGAACTCACCCCCTATGGGCAGGTGATGGTCGTGCCGGCAGAGGCCACCACCACCTTCGAGAACGTCTATACCCCTACTGGACGCACGCAGTATATCCGCGCGGTGGCCGCCCCTCTGACCAGCGCACATCTGCCCACCGCGTGGCGCTCTGCCCCGCTGCTGCACCTTGGGCCAGTGGCCGGCGAGGGCGAAGACCTCAGCCTGTTTGACCGCTGCCCGCACGCCCGCTCGATGCTCACCCTTCAGGGCTGGCTGCGGCAGTGGGATGCCAGCGGATTGGTGCGCTTTAAGCCGTGGTTTCGGCCCACCATCCTCCAGCGCCTTGAGCTGCTGGTCTTTAGCGAAGAGGACATCCGCCAGCAGCCGGGCCTGATCCACCAGATTTCGCCGTATGCGCGGCATCTGCTGTATACACAGGCCGAGCGCGGCGGCATCCACTTTCAGAGCGGGCTGCCCACCCCGTTTCGCCCGCCCACCGTCAAGGCCGTTGACCCGACCGGCGCGGGTGACATCTTCGCCACCTCGGCGCTGTGCGCGCTGCACCTCACCAACAGCATCCGGCAGGCGGTGCGCGTGGCCACCACGCTGGCGGCCACCTCGGTCACCCGCATCGGCGTGGCCGGCGTCCCCAGCCCCGACGAAGTCCAGCAGGCCCTGCACGCCTAGCGCCGCTCAGGGCGCTTGCACCGCCTCCACCGTCACATCCTGCACCGACAGCCCGCGGCAGGTCAGCGCCGACGAGGTCAGTAGGGTGGGACACGGCGTATCCAGCGCAAGGCGCACCGTATAATACCCTGCCGCTGGCACATCAAAGCGCACTTCCACCGTGCGCGTGCCGCTCACCGGCCATGCCGCCAGCACCGCCCCATCCAGCGTCAGCGTGACATCACGCTGGTCGGCCTGCAGCGTGCCGCGCCACACATACTCGCCCGCCGCCGGCGCATACAGATAGGTATCGGCGCGGTCGGCGGTGCGCTGCGCCCCATCGGCCCACTCTGGCGGGGCAACCACCAACAGCCCGGGCGGCCCATCGGCAAACGGCACAGCAAACAGCAGATAGCCGGCACGATTCACGATCGGGTCACCAAAGCTGTCGCGCAGGCGCTGCTCTAGGGCAGGGTCGAGATAGTTTTTGTGCGCAATCACCATGTCCGCACCGGCCAATCGCAGCAGAGCAGGGTCAAGCGTGGCCTCCAGCACGGTCAGCTTGGCCGCGCTGACCGGCGTCCGCCGCGTCACCTGCCCAGCAAGCATCGGCTTTTGATAGGCCGTCTGCACATAAATGGCCTCTTTGGCGGCCAGCAGGTTGCCCCACGGCACATGAAACACCGCCCGCACCATATCATCATTGCGCAGATTGGCGATGCGCTGCGGGATGCCCGCCGGCACGGTCGGGAACGGCCACGCCGCCTGATATTCAAACACCATCACCGCCGCAAACCCCAGCAGCACCGCCCAGCGCACCCGTGCGCGCCCGCGCCACAGCACCGCCATCCCATAGCCCACCAGCACTGCTGCCGCCAGCGCCAGCGCAAAGTTGAAGCGCCCGGGCGCCCGCGCAAGGCTGAAGCCCGGCAAATCATAGATAAACGCCCACGGCAGGGTGATGAAACTCTCGAAGTTATCAAGGCGCAGCACCAGCGGCTGATCGAACAGCTTGACCAGCGGGCCAAGCCCCAGCACCGCCGAGACCAGCGCCAGCAGCCCCCACCAGCGTGCCCCACGCCGCCGCAGCAGCGCTACCACCGTCAACGCTGCCGCCGCCGCCCCGTAATAGGTGAAGCCCTCGGTCAGGTTGACGCCCAACACCCGATGCGTATATGGCAGTTGGCCCAGCACCGGATGCAAAAACGACGGGGTCACCGTGCCCAACAGGTCGGCGCTAAACATCACATAGCCCTGATCGCCGGTATAGGTGTCGTCGGCAAAGGTATCGGCCAGCACCGGCAGCACAAACACCGCCAGCATCAGCATGCCAAGGCCAGCGGACAGCGCCGTCAGCGCCGCGGCGCGCCATGCCCGCCGCCACAGCTGCGCCAGCACAAATAGGCTGGTGACTGGCAGCAGCACACAAATGGCCTGCACGGTGTGCCCCCACGGGCTGACAAAGCACCACAGCGCCGCCCGCAGCACATGCCGGCCCGTTGGGCGGTCTTGCAGGCGATACAGCGCCTCGATGAACAGCGGCACAGGCCACATCACCAGCAGGCCGGCGTGCCCGCCAAACAAATGCCCCTGAAACACTGGGAACGCCTCGAACGCCACGCCGGCCAGCACTGCCGGCCCATACAACACCGCCTGCGCCCCCTGCCAGCCCTCGCGCTGGCCGATGCGCCGCACCAGATAGCCCATCGCCAGACCGTTGAGTGCCATCGTCAGCAAGATGGCGAGGTTGTAGGCCGCCGCCACTGGCATCACCAGCGCAAACAGCCATGCCGGAAAGAACTGAAGTGGGTTACTCCACAGCGAGATGCCCTGTATCCCCTCTGGATAGGCCATCAGGGTTTGATAAAACAGCGGCTCGCCGCTGCGCAGCGCATGGGTAAACCACCAGATATGATGCCCCATCTCATAGGCATCACCGGTGGAGTGGCCAATCAGCTGGCCCGATCCATCGGTCACCAACGGCCATGTAATGCCCACCG
>DAOUCZ010000042.1:0-7989 GCA_034431675.1 Anaerolineae bacterium
GCCAAGCGGTGCAGTGCCGTTTGGGACGCTGGTTACGCTGCGTTTGCGTGCATTGGAAGGGGAAATCGACGCCGCCAGTGTGCGTACGTATAACACGCGCACACAAAGTCAGGCTGTAACAGAGATGAGCAAAGTGGCCTTGCTGCCTGATGGTCATGAACTGTGGGAATTGACGATTGATGCTGGCACAGACCCAACCCTGATTTATTACCGCTTTGTCGTCCGTAAAGGCTCGCGGGTGTGGTATTACGAGGACGACACGCTGGTTTCTGGCGAAGCTGACCCGTCGCGCAAGGGGGGCGAGGGGGTCGCGCTGGAGTCTTCGGCAGATGCCAGCTATCAGATTGCGGTGTATGATCCATCGTTTTATACACCGGAATGGATGCGGAATGCGGTGATTTATCAGATTTTCCCTGACCGTTTTCGTAATGGTGACCGCAGCAATGATCCGGCTCAAGGGAGTGAGACGTTTTACGGTGAGCTGGATTTGATTTATCACGAGACATGGAATGAGCCGCCGGTGGATGGGAGGCGGGTGCAGACGGCCAGCGGGCTGGGCTATTTTAACAGCGATTTCTTTGGGGGAGACCTTGCGGGTATTACCGAGAAGCTGGATTATTTGCAAGCGTTGGGCATCACGGCAATTTATTTGAATCCTATCTTTGAGGCGCGCAGCAATCACCGTTACGACACAGTAGATTATAAGAAAATCGACCCGATTCTGGGGACGATGGACGATTTCCGTGTATTGGTCAACGAGGCTCAGGCGCGCGGTATCGTGCTGATTCTGGATGGTGTGTTTAACCATATGAGCAGCGACAGCGCGATTTTTGACCGTTACAACCGGTTTGAAGGGGCTGACGGGGCATGCGAGAGCCTTGAGAGCGCTTATCGGACATGGTTCTTCTTCCGTGCGCCAACCGGCGCAGAGCCTGCGGTCTGTGCGGATGATGGGCTGGGTAATACCTTCTATGTCTCGTGGTTTGGGTTTGACAGCATCCCCAAGATTGATAACACGCGGTTTGGGCCGCGCGCTTATTTCTTCCGCGGGCCGGACAGTGTTGCACGGCTGTGGGGGAGTGAAGGTATTGGGGGGTGGCGTCTGGATGTGGGTGGCGACATTGATAATGGGCGTGACCCCAAAAACACCTACTGGGAAGGCTTTCGGACGGTGGTACGGACGGTTAACCCCGAAGCGGTCATCATCGGCGAAGAATGGGGTGACGCCTCGGCATGGCTACTGGGCGATGAGTGGGACTCGGTGATGAACTATCGTACGCGCCGTGCGGTCATCGGGCTGGTGAACGGGCGCGATTTTGCGGATAACGATGGGCGTATTGCAGGGCTGACGCCGGCCCAGTTCGAAGCGTCAATCCGCGCTATCGAGGAAGATTATCCGCCGATGGCCTATCGCGCGATGATGAACATGCTGGGCAGTCACGATACGGTGCGGCTGCTGTATGCGTTGGGTAACGATACCGAATCGTTGAAGCTTGCGGCATCGGTGGTATTTGCCCTGCCCGGCGCACCGACCATCTATTATGGTGATGAAATCGCCATCGACGCGCCGAACATCGACGGGCAGGATGACCCGTATAATCGCGCGCCCTATCCATGGCCGGACGAAAGCGGCGACCATTATCCCGCTCCCAACGAAGCGGTATTGGCCCATCATCAGGCCTTGGGGCGTTTGCGCGGGCAAACACCGGCCCTGCGTGAAGGTGAGATGCTGACGATTGGATCAACCGATGAGGTGCTGGCATTGGCACGGGTGGATGCTGCTGCGGGCAGTGCTGCACTGGTGCTGGTGAATGTGTCACGTCAAGCGGTGGAGTACACACTGCCGATGGGTTTTGCTGCGGGCATTCTGCCGGCAGGCCTGACCTTTGAGCCGGCGCTGGGCACTGACCAAGCCCTGAGTGCTGCGGGTGGAGAGACAGTTCGACTGGCGCCGCGCAGCGCCGCCTATTGGACGGCACAAACTGACCCGAGCGACTTTGTGGCATTGCAGGCAGATGCAGCAGTAACGACCGAAGCACAAGGCGGGCAGGTCATGGTGACGTGGAGTGCTATGGATGGCGCAGCTGGCTATCATGTGTATCGCAGCCCTGTGCGCGTTGGCGGGTTTGAGCGGATTACAGATGCACCGGTCGCAGATACGCGCTACGTGGATGACACGGTATCGAACGGGTATGTGTATTACTATGCGGTTGCTCCGGTCAATGCGCAGGGAATGAGCGGGGCGCAAGTGGTATCGGCAGTGCCGGCAGTGCCCGCCTATGTCATTGATTCGGCGGCATTTGTGCAAGATCCCTCGGCGGTGTTGGCGCTGCGAGTGGGTGTGAATGTTGACGTTGAGGCCGGCGTGACCATCAATGGCGTGACGGGTGGTGACTTGGCTGTGCGCGGTTTGCGGGCACAAGCGGCATTGGCTGATACGGATGAGCCGATATGGTCTGCAATGTCGTATGTTGGCGGCATGAACGGTGCGGACATCTACCGTGTGACTCTTAAGCCAGCTGCTGCTGGTGATTACCGCGTGCGGGTGCGGTTTAGCGCGGATGCCGGGCAGACATGGGTGGAGGCGACCTTGGCTGACGGCACTCTGCCCAGTGTGGTGGTTCAGGCAGGGGAGGATGTGACCCCGCCAGCGCCAGCTGCTGCGGTCAATGTGGTGGGTGCGGGCGTGAGCGGTGTGTCATTGGCGTGGGATGCGGCTGTGGATGCTGATGCCGCCCTGTATCGGGTATATCGCACCGATCAGGCTGGCCAGACAGTGCTGCTGGCAGAACTGCCGGTAGATGTTGTCACATTTGACGATGTGTCTGTGACGCAGGGCAATCGTTACACCTATGCGGTGACGGTGATAGACGAGAATTTGAATGAATCGGCGCGGACGGCGTCGCGACTGGTTGATGTGACACGGGCGACGTTTAAGGTGCGGTTTGTGGTGATTGGGCCGGATTACACCCCAGATGATGCGGTGGTGTACATCGCGGGCGACTTCAAGAGCGGTGACACTTATCCGACGTGGGATCCAGCTGCGCCGGCTATGGTGATGGAGAATCTGGGGGGAGACCGCCACGCGGTGACATTGGAGCTGCAAGAGGGTATCAGCATTGACTATAAGTTTGTGCGTGGGACGTGGGACGCGGTGGAGAAGGGGCGAGATTGTGAGGAGATTGCCAACCGCGTCTTGACGATTGGCTTGGACAGCCTAGGCGCACCCGGGGCGGATGGGGTGTACGAGTTTGAGCATACGGTGGCCAAGTGGCGTGACCTTGACCGCTGTGGTTGAGAACCAGTCGCTTGCAAGGTACGGCATCTGTGGGGATGATTCTCACCCATCCCCATCGTCGCAAGAGATTTACATGTAAGCAGGTATGAGCACGCATGGGCCAGCGAGTCTTACGTTTGGCGCTGGCCCATGCTATCATGGCGCGCCGGCAGATGCTTTGTGGAGATGCGCCGACGATGACCCCCAATAAACCTCGCCCGACCGGAATCACGCTGGATAAAACTGCTGGAGTGCTCAAGATTACATGGACAGATGGGGGAGACTGTGCCTATCCACTGTCTAACCTGCGGGAAGCGTGTCCGTGTGTGGAGTGTCGGGGTGGGCACAGCCGGATGGGGCGCGAGTTTGACCCTGACAACATCCTTGTGCTGATTCCAAAGCGGTCATATGGTATTCAGACGATTGAGCTGGTGGGGAATTATGCCCTTCAGCCGGTTTGGGATGATGGGCATCACACAGGCATCTATACATGGGAGTATCTGCGCCGGCTTTGCCCGCCGGATGCAGCACAGGGGGAAGCATAAAACCATGAACGATACCACACTGGATGTTCGCCCATCGGCGCAATTTCGTCATTTGTATCAGCCGCCCAAAATTGCCGGTGATTTTGCGGGTAAACACATCATCACGGTTGAGCAGTTTGATAAGGCCGACCTAGAGATGGTGATTGGGCTGGCGGGCACGCTGCGCGAACGTGTTTTGCGGCGGGATGGTGATGTTGTGAAATTGTGTGAGGGACGCTTGATGGCGTCCCTTTTTTATGAGGCCAGTACGCGCACAGATATGTCGTTTCAGGCGGCGATGCGGCGTTTGGGTGGGGCGGTGGTGTTTGGCTCGAATGGGGTACAGTTCTCATCGGTATATAAGGGGGAGAACCTCGCTGATACGGTGCGGGCGGCAGGGTGCTATGCCGACCTGATTGTGCTGCGTCATCCCGCCGAGGGGTCGTCATTTCAGGCCGCATATTATTTGGACAAGTTGAATGAGCGCATTGAAAAGCCGTGTGTTGTGGTCAGCGGCGGCGACGGCATCGGAGAGCATCCCACGCAAGGGCTACTTGACCTGTTCACGATTGTGGATCAAAAAGGCGGGCTGGACGGCCTGACGATTACGCTGGTGGGTGATTTGTTGTATGGGCGCACGGTGCATTCTTTGGCCAAGCTGATGGCACTTTCGGGGGCTAAGGATGTAACGCTGTGTTTTGTGTCGCCCGCGTCGCTGAAGATGCCTGATACGGTGCTGGATTTTGTTCAGGAGCGAGGTATCACAGTCCGGGAGACCAGCGACCTATACGAGGTGCTTGGGTCGTCGGACGTGCTGTACTGGACACGTGTGCAGGAAGAGCGTTTTGCACGCCGTGCGGATTATGATGCCGTACGCGATATGTTCGTTATGACGCCGGCGGTGCTCAATCAGTGTAAGCGTGATGTGATTTTGATGCATCCGCTGCCGCGTAAGCATGAGATGGGGACATATAACGATCACGACATCCTTGACCAAAACCCGCGTTCGGTCTATTTTCAGCAGATGGAGAACGGGATGTACGTTCGTATGGCGCTGCTGGCGAAGGTGTTGGGGGCTGATGTCTAGGCAAAAATTGGTCATCGAGGGGGTGGTTGACCCCCATGTGCATCTGCGTGGGATGGCATGGGCACACAAAGGCGACTTTTATACCGAGACGTGCGCTGCGGTGGCGGGCGGATATTGGCTGGTGTGTGATATGCCCAATACCACCCCTGCGACGCTGTCACCGGACGCCTTGCAGGTCAAGCTAGACGCCATCAGCGCGCAGGCTGTGTGTGATTGGGGGGTGTATTATGGCGCGAGTGCAGACGACAACACCGAGACATTTGGTGCGGTGTACGGCGATGTGTGCGGCATCAAGATGTTCTGCAACGACACAACCGGTCACTTGTTGATTGAAGATCAGGCGGTACGAGGGCGGCATTATGCGGCATGGCAGTCGGATAAACCAATTGCGGTGCATGCCGAGGGTGAGACGGTTGCCGAGGTTCTGGCGTTGGTGCGCGAGTATGGCCGGCGGACGCATTTTTGCCACATCAGCACCGCCTATGAGATGAGACTGCTGACGGCTGCCAAGGCCGAAGGGTTACCGGTGACCGTGGGGGTGTGCCCGCATCATTTATGGCTGACTGAGGACGATTTGAGTCGGTTGGGCACGTATGGGTGGATGAAGCCCATGCTCAAAACGTATGCCGATCGTGACGCGCTGTGGGAAGGTCTGCTGAATGGTGTGGTCGATTGTGTGGAAAGCGATCACGCCCCGCATACACGTGAGGAAAAAGAGTCTGATACCCCCCCGTATGGTGTTCCGGGGTTAGAGACGACGCTGCCGCTGTTGTTTACCGCTGCGCTGGATGGGCGCTTGACGTTAGAGCGAGCGACAGCATTGGTGAGCACAGGGCCGCGGGGTATCTGGGGCTTGGTGCCGCCGGCAGGGACGTATACGGTGTTAGAGCTGGACACGGAATATATACTCACCAACTCACGCATGTTGACCAAGCCAAAATGGTCACCGTTTGAGGGGATGCGCGCTGCGGCGCGTGTCAGCGAGACATGGATACGCGGGGTGAAGGTGTATGACGGGCAAAAAGTGACGGTACTGCCGGGCTTTGGGGTCAATGCGTATGCCTGATGCGCGTGCCGTGGGGCGATGGGCCTATCGTGCCGGATATGGGGTGCTGCGCCCGCTGCTGTTTCGTAAGACCCCCGAGGCGGCGCATCAGACTGCGCTGCGGATGCTGGGCTATCTTGACCATGCTCCGTTTATCCCACGGGTGATGGGCTGGTGTGTGCGGACGCCCATGCCTGTGACTGTGGGCGGAGTGGTGCTAGAGTCTCCGGTGATGGTGGCGGCTGGGTTGGTGAAAGGGCGCGGCTTTGCCAGCGAAGAAGATGCACTTGGGGCGGTGAGGTCTGGTGAGGGAATTATGCCGGGCTGGCGGAGTGTGCCCTTGATGTGTGGCGCGGTTGAATTCGGCTCGTTTACACGCTGGCCGCGGATGGGCAATACGGGTCGGATTTTGTGGCGAGATGTGGCGACTCACTCCACCCAGAACCGTATTGGTTTGCGCAACCCGGGGGCACGTGCGGCGGCAGAATATCTGCGTGACAAGCCGCTGCCGGCGGTGTTTGGCATCAGCCTTGCCACCACGCCCGGGGTTGATGACCCGCAGCAACAGCGGGATGAAGTGTGCCAAGCGGCGCGTTTTTTTGTGGAGGCTGGTGTTCGCCCAAGTTGGGTAACCCTGAACCTGAGCTGTCCCAATACCGAGGCTGATCCGCGCGGTCAGCAGTCCGAACAGCTGGCACAGATTTTGTGTTCTGGGATGAAAGAAGCTGTCCGTGACATCCCCTTGTGGGTGAAGATTGGGCCAGACCTTGGAGCGGCGCAAATCGAGGCTTTGGCGCATGCTTTTGATGCGGCAGGGGTGAAGGCGGTGATTGCAACCAATACATTGAGTACTCCCGCACCAGATCAGGTGGGGGTAACTGCTGTGCTTGCCGGTGGGCGGTTGCGCGAACATGCTTTGGATGTGGCCCGTCAGCTGCATGCGGTGCGGACTGCTCACAGCTTGCGCTTTGATATTGTGGGGTGTGGAGGCGGGTTGGACGGGGCGAGTGTTCAAGCCTATACTTTGGCGGGCGCACAGGCGGTACAACTATGGTCAGCACTGGTGTTTAGGGGACCATTGGCCCCTGCACTGATTGCGGCGGAATGGGCAGAGCGAGAGAGGGGGCGCAAAACAAACCGATGAGAGAAGAGGAACATTCTAGGGTGATAGACGCGCT
Organism: Anaerolineae bacterium; assembly: GCA_034431675.1. Taxonomy (GTDB): domain Bacteria; phylum Chloroflexota; class Anaerolineae; order Aggregatilineales; family Phototrophicaceae; genus Flexicrinis. The sequence goes on from DAOUCZ010000042.1 coordinate 7,112, forward strand.
GTTTGAGGCGGGTGTGGTTGGGTTTGCATTTGATGCGCCGCGTACTTTCAAATCGGGGATTGTGTCGCCGGTGTATCTGGATAACCGCAAGCTGTTGATGCATCCGACGGCGTGGCGCGCGGTGATAGACGCTTTGTGTGTGACTGTGAGGGGGCTGGGGTTTGATGCCCCAGTGATTGCCGGCATTGAGACAGCTGGCATCCCGCACAGCTCTGCATTGGCATATGCCATGGGACTACCGACGGTGTTTGTGCGCAAGCAGGCCAAAGAGCACGGCTTGCGCCAACGTGTGGAAGGTGGGGATGTGGCAGGCCGGCAGGTGGTTTTGATGGAAGATCAGATTACCACCGGAGGCAGCAGTTTATCGGGCGTGATGGCCCTGCGCGAAGCTGGCGCGATTGTGGAGCACTGTCTTGCCATCACCAGCTATGGGTTTGCTGAGGCGGCACAGGCGTTTGCCAATGCAGGGGTGGCATTGCATGTGTTGGTATCGTTTGCCGACCTGCTGCCACGGGCGCTAGCGCTGGGTGTGATTAACGAGGCACAGGCAGCGGCTGTTACGGGTTGGCTGAGTGACCCTGCTGGGTGGTCTGTGCGCGGGGGTGGGGGATGAACGCGATTGTCCAAAAGTATGAGATGCGGGCAGAACGGGCCAATTCGCTGTTGTGTGTGGGTTTAGATCCCGACCCTGCTCGGCTTCCGGCGCAGTTTGCCGGCGACCCGCACCCTCAGTTTGCTTTCAATCGCTGGATTATCGACCAAACAGCGGCCTTTGCTGCGGCGTTTAAGCCGAACATCGCGTTTTATGAGGGACGCGGGGCAGAGGGGTGGTATGACCTGAAGATGACGATTGATTATCTGGCAGAGCATTACCCCGA
>DAOUCZ010000043.1:0-17767 GCA_034431675.1 Anaerolineae bacterium
CTGGTCGTAGGGGCAGTTCGTGAACTGCCCGACGTCACGGGCGCATCGCGATGCTTCACGGACGCATGGCGATGCTTCACGGGCGCATCGCGATGCGCCCCTACTGATTTTGATGCGTTTGCCCTAGGGGGTATGCAGAGGCCCATTGCATCAAAGGGGGGATTATGGGTAAACTTAGGGCTAAATCATCGGCATTGTGAGCGCGCTGCGTGGGAATGGACGACCAACAATGAACCAGAGAAACCTCTTGATTGTGGCGGGTTTGGCCGCTGTCGGCCTGCTGGCCACCCTCTATGTGATGCACGGCGACATCAGCCCGTTCACCTTTGTGGTGGTGATGGTGCTGTTCGCCGCCGACCTGATTGGCGTGTATTTCATCATGCAGTACGGCCTGAGCCATGACGGCCTGCCGCATGTCGAGGCCAGCGGCGACACCGAATCGGTGCAAAAGCTGCGCCAGATGAACGCGCAGCGCCTGGCCAAAATTGAGGCGGGGCGTGCCCGCGCCGCACTCACCGCCGGCAGCGGGGCTGCGGACGGGGCACAAAGCGATAAGCCCGCCCCCAAGCGTGCCCAATCGCGCCGCCGCGCCGCCGCAGAGGCGTCTGCTGAGGCCGCTGCCGAGTAATCCGCGTGATTCGCTGCGGGGTAGACCTGCTGGCCATCCAGCGCGTCAGAGAGGGCATTGACCGGTTGGGCGAGCGCTATCTGACGCGCTTTTTTACGCCGGCAGAGCGCGCCGAATGCCAAGAAAAGCCGCACCGCCTCGCCGCGCGCATCGCCGCCAAAGAGGCGGTCTCCAAGGTGTTTGGCACAGGCATCGGTGATGTGGGCTGGCGCGACATCGAAATCACCGCTGACCCACGCGGGCGTCCGGTGCTGACGCTGCACGGGCCAGCTGCCACCCTTGCCGCGCAGATGGGCCTCACCGAGTGGGATGTCAGCCTGTCGCATACCGACGAGCTGGCCATGGCCATGGTGATTGCACACGGCCATCAGCCCACCCATGATGCCGCTGACAACTCATAAAAACAGGACGAGTCGATGGACTCGCCCTGTTGTGTGTTGGGGCTTAGACGTCTGGTGTGCCAATCGGCGCAATAATCGGGCTTTGGGTGGCAGACGCGGGCGGGGTTGTGCCTTTCACCAGCACACGGTCACTGCCAATCACCTCAACGGCCCATCCCACATTGCCATCCGCGGTGCGCAGCTGCCACCATGTATAGCTGTCGGCATTGACCGGCCCGCCGATGACCGTGACCGGCGTGCCGTTGGGCATCAGCACAATCACGCTGCCGCCCGTCGATGGGCTGTTGCGCAGGCGCAGCGCATCCACCCGCCCACCAAGGCGCACATACGCCGCATCGCCGATGGCCAGCGCACTCCCAACCGAGGGGTTCGCCCCTTGTGGGGCAGCTTGCGTGGGCACAAACGACCCCGCCCCCGGGATGAGCGTGCGCACATTCTCTGCCGACTCGACCACCCAGCCCTCTTGGCCAGACGGCACGCGCACCCGCCACCACGTAAAACCGTTGGCCGGCTGCGGCCCTTCTAGCAAGCGCACCGTTGTGCCGGCCTGCACCTTGGCGACAATCGCAAAGCTCGTGCCCGGGCCACTGCGCATGTTGAGCGCATCGCCGTCCGTGGTGGCGATGGTGGCATCCGCCCCCACACTCAGTGAGGCCGGCGCACTGCGCGGGCCGCTGCTTTCTCCCCCAACGCCAGACGCCAAAGACCCCCAGCGCGTATAGCTCTCCACCGAGAAATACGGGTTAACCGGATCGGTATGCCCAACCCACATAATGTTGGGGAACGTGCCCTCTGCTCCGATGAACAGCGCTGACTCGGTCTCGTCAAAGCCAATCACGCCGTCGCGCAGGTCAACGCTGAACAAGGCCGGCACAGTCCCCACCTGCTGCATATACAAAAACCCGTCGCGCGTGCCGGCCAAGTTGTACGGCGCGGGCACAATATCCAGCCTGCCCAGCTGCGACCCGTCACGGTCAAGCAGGCGGTAAACAAATGGGTCAGACGAGCCATCCGTAGACCCCAACACCAGATGTGCCCCGTTCATCACAAAGGTGGGGGCAAAGAACGACAGCGCTGGATGGCTGTAGAGCGGTGTGAGCAAGCCGCCTGCCGGCTCAAAATAGGACAGCACATTGGTCTGACCAAACGGCAGGGCATCGCTGGCCGTGGCCGGGAAGCGGCTGTCTGTGCCAACCTGTATCGACTCACCGGTCGGCGCATACACGTCCAAATCAAGGCTGCTGAAGCCCGATGTGCGCGACACCGCGCCGGTGGCTGGGTCCCACAGATAAGCGTCAAAGCCGCCTATGCCGTCTGTGCCGGCCCGCACCAGCGTAAACGCGATGCGCCCATCGGGCAAAAAGGCCTGCGGCACGGGCGTCATCCCAAAGCTGCTGTCCAAGCCAGCGGCAGGCGGGTCAAAGCTGGTCAGCGAAGCGCTCAGCCCAAAGGTATCGAGGCCAATCACCACCAATTCCCATCCCTCGCCCTCGCCGTCAAAGCTGTAGCCAAAAGCCAGCTGACGCCCGTTGGGGCTGAAAGCGCGGCGCGGAGACAGCTCAAGGCTGTTGTAGGCCACGTTGGGGGGCGAATATTCGGCCAAAATGCTGCGGGTAATCGGGCTGAAGATGACCAGAGTCGTGCCAAACAGCCCGTTTTTGCCGGCTGTATAGGCAAAGGTCTGCCCATCCGGCGTGACCGCCACCCCGCTGTAATTCAGATAATCATAGCCCGCAGGCAGCGGCAAGGTCAGGCGCTCCAGCAGGCCGGTGCGGTCAACCAGCAGCATCTCGCGCGTGTTTGGCTCGTACAGCCACGCCCGCCACGGGGTCATCGTCATACCAGACTGAGCCGCGGCAGGCCGGCCCATCGGCATCACAGCCACACATAAACCCACTATCATGACCATCCATAACAAACGAGCACGCAGCATGAGGAATTCCTCCTTCAATCAGCGAACATTCTATACCGTGAGACGACAGTTATTCATGCAACACTAATGTACATCAGATCGGGGTTTTGCGCCGGACAGCCGGCCAGTGCGTTGGTCAATCGCCGGATGCTGGGGTCAGTACCACCGTGGGGATAGGCTCTTGAGGGGGAAGGTCATCCGACGGAGTGCCCATCAGCAGCGCCAGCAGCAGCACGGTCACCAGCGTGCCCAGCCCAATCAGGCCATAGCGCACCACGCGCGGGTCAATCAGGGGGGCAGAAGCCGGCGGCAGCACCCGCCGCAGGTGGTCACGGCGGACGGTCTCGCGTATCCACTGCTCAAACAAGCCGGCACGGGCACGCACGTCGTGATGGGCATGCTGCACCACTTCGATGAAATCGAGCCGGCGCAGCACACTGAAAATCGCGGTCAAATCCAGCGGGTACTCGGTATCGGCCAGCCACAGCTCGATATGCTCAGCCTGCACCGGCTTTTCGGGGTGGTCAAAGCGCAGATGGGCCAACGCGGTCAGCACGGCCTGCTCGTCGCCGGTCAGGTTTTCCCACATCAGCCCAAAGCCCGGGCGTGCCCACAGCAGCAAATCGGGGGTGACGGCGTGCAGATGCGCCGCCTGATAATACTCCCCGCGTGAATAATCATGCACCAGCGCTGCCGCGCGCAGCGTGAGTTCTGGCGCGCCGCCGGCGGCCTGATATAAAACACGGTCAAACTCGGGTTCTGCGCCATCGCGCCCATACGCCAACAGCGTACGCACATCGTCAAGCGACAGCGCGCTGAGACGGACGGTATCATCAGGGGCGACCACCGGCGACAGCGCACTGTAGAGGCGGGTTTCGGCGTCCAGATGCGCTGTCAGCAGTAGGCCGAGCTGTGGGCCAAGCAGCGCTGCCACCGCCGCGCCAAGGTCGGCGGGCAAATCCCCGCGCGTGACCGCGTCAGCCAGCGGCTCGGCGTTATCCAGCACCCATACCAGCCGGCGGTGCGGGCGAATCAGCTGATAGAATTCCGGCAGGGCACGACTTGCTAGCCATGTGCGCAGCGCTCCCAGCGGTTTATCATCGGGCCATGGCGGCAGGCGGTGAACCGACAGCCCGCGCGCAGCGGCGGCATCTTTGGCCGCCTCCCACAGTACCTGCCAAAAAGCGGCTTCGCTGGTCAGGGCGCTGGGCTTAAAGCCAAGGTCGGCCCACACAAACGAGTCGTCAAAGCGGGTGCGCAGCGCGCGCAGAACGGTGGTGCGCCCACTGCGCCGCCGACCGACAATCAGCAGCGCGCGCGTGACGGGTGCGCCGGTTAGGTGTTGATGTACACGGGCGAACAGCGCATCACGCCCAGCCAACGGCGGCTCTGGCTGTGACGGGTCGAACGGGTTGGCGGATGTGGCGGGCATCGTCTCCATCCCTGTGGCGGCGGGTCTTGGGTACACTATAGCGCAACTGCCGCCGCTTTATCTAGCATACAAACAAGCAAAGGGAAAACATCATGGGTTTATTGGATGGCAAGGTCGCGCTGGTGTTTGGCGTGGCCAACAAAGACAGCATCGGGTGGGGCATCGCCAAGCGCCTGCACTCCGAGGGCGCAACCATCGCCCTGAGCTATGCCAGCGAGTCGCTGGCCAAACGGGTGCTGCCGCTGGCGCAAGAGGTCGGCGCAACCTTCGTCGAGCTGTGCGATGTGGGCAGTGATGAGCAGCTGGACGCGCTGTTTGCCAAGTTTGAACAGCAGTATGGCAGGCTGGACGTGCTGGTGCATTCGGTGGCCTATGCCCCGCGTGAAGACCTCGGCGGGCGCTTCATCGACATCTCGCGCGAGGGGTTCAAGATTGCCATGGACATCAGCGCCTACAGCCTTGTGGCGATGTGCAAACGCGCCGAGCCTCTGATGAGCGCCGGCAGCACCGTGATAAGCATGAGCTATTATGCCGCCGAGAAAGTGATGCCCAAGTACAACGTGATGGCGATTGCCAAGGCCGCGCTGGAGAACATCACGCGCTATCTGGCCGCCGACCTCGGCCCGAAAGGGATTCGCGTCAACGCCATCAGCGCCGGCCCAATCAAGACGCTGGCGGCGATGGGCGTGCCGGGCATCCGCGCCATGCTGCGCTTCAACGAAAAGTCATCCCCGCTGCGCGGCAACGTCAGCCAAGACGATGTGGGCAAAACCGCGGTCTATCTGGCCTCTGACCTGTCCAGCGGCGTCACCGGCGAAATCATCTATGTGGACTGCGGCTATAACATCCTCGGCCTGACCGCCACCGAGGAAGAAATCGCGCAGTTCTAGCCCGACCTTATAGTTCGAGCAGGTCGGCGGCGGCGCGGGCCTGCGCCTCGGCCTGTTCCACCGACTGGCCTAGCACGGTGACATGGGCCATCTTGCGCCCGACGCGCACCTCACGCTTGCCATACACGTGCAGGTGCGCGTTTTCGATGCTGAGGGCTTGCGCCACCGCCTGCGGATGAAGTGGGCCGCTGCGCCGCCCCAACACATTGACCATCACCGCCGCCGGCGCACGCAGTGCCACCGACCCCAGCGGCCAATCCATCACCGCGCGCAGATGGTTCTCGAACTGTGAGGTCACGCACCCCTCGATGCTGTAATGGCCAGAATTGTGCGGGCGTGGGGCGATCTCGTTATACATCACCTGCCCGTCGGGCAGCACAAACAGCTCGACACCAAACACCCCCACCCCATCCAACACTTCAACCGCGCGGCACGCGATCTCGGTGGCGCGGGCGGCCCGCACGGGCGAGATGGCGGCAGGGGCGCGCACCACGTGGCAAATGTGGTTCTGCTGCACCGTCTCGACCACCGGATACGCCACACAGTCTTGATCAGGCCGGCGCACCACCATCACAGCCAGCTCTTTCTCGAAGGGCACCCATGCCTCGGCCATGATTTGACGGCCCGAACGGGCCAGCTTCTCCCATGCCGGCCCGATGTCATCTGGGGTGTGCACAACGGCGTTACCATAGCCGTCATAGCCGCCATAGCGCGCCTTCAGCACCAGCGGATAACCAAGGCGCTCGGCGGCAGCCTGCACTTCTTGCATCGACTCGACCGCCCTGAAGGCCGGCACGGGGATACCAACCATCGCCATGGTATCTTTTTGATGCAGCTTGTCCTGAATGGTGGCCAGCGTGGACGGGCGCGGATAGATGCGCACGCCCTCATCCTCCAACGTTTGCAGCGGGCCGGCCAGCACAAACTCGTTCTCCAGCGTCAGCACATCGCAGTGAGCGGCAAAGGCGCGCAGCGCCTCAAGGTCATCCCACGCCCCCACCACATGCCGATGCGTCAAGCGCGAGGCCGGCGTATCCGGCACAATATCATAGATGGCGGTCTCTAGGCCAAGGCTGATGGCAGCTTGCGTCAGCATCTGGGCCAGCTGACCGCCGCCAAGGATTCCGATACGCATAGGGTGTTCTCTCCTAAAAGCGGCTTGAGGTCAGGCGGTGGGGCGCGCCAGCGCCAGATGCACCGCTTTCACGATGATTTGATGCTCGGCGGCGTGCAAGCGCATCTCAAAGTCAGACAGCTCGTCATCTGGCATGATGGGTACATGGGCCACAATCAGCGGCTCGCCGGCGTCCACCTCTGGCACAACATAATGCACCATGCACCCGCCCAGCTCCACTTCACCGGCTTCCCACGCGGCAAAGGTGCGCTCGATGGCGTGTGTGCCGGCAAAGCGCCCGGGCAGCGCCGGGTGCAGATTGATCACCTTGCGCGGGAAGTGCTCCAGAAAGGCCGGCGTAAACACGTGCATCCAGCCGGCCAACACAATCAAGTCGGGCTGATAGGGCAGGAGCTGCTCGGCAAGGTCGCGGTCATACTCCTCGCGCGGTTTGCCGGCGGCGGTATAGGGCCGCAGCGGAAAATACAGCGTCGGCAGACCATGCATCTCGGCACGGGTCAGGCCAAAAGCATCTCGCCGATTGCAGACCACCAGCGCGATTTCGCACGGCAGATGGCCAGCCTCAATCGCATCGATGATGGCTTGCAAGTTCGTCCCCGACCCCGAAATCAGCACGATGATGCGTTTTTTGTGTGCAGGTGCATCAGGCATACAGCCCCTCCACCGTGACGGTGCGCTGACCAGCGGTGATGTCCCCGACATCAAAGGCCTCGCCCGCAGGCAGGGCGGCCAGCGCCGCCGCCCGCTGATGTGCCGGAATCACCACCAACATCCCCAACCCCATGTTCAGGGCGTGGAACAGGTCATAAGGCGTTGCACCGCTGCGCTGGGCCACCAGCCCAAAGATAGCCGGCTCTGGCCATGTGCCGCGCCGCAGGGTGGCCGCCGTACCTGCCGGCAAAATACGCGGCAGATTGTCATACACCCCGCCGCCGGTGATATGAGCAAGGCCGTGGATGTCGATGCCGGCGCGCTGAAGTGCCTCAACATGCGCCAGATAGGGGCGGTGGACGGCCAGCAGCGCCTCGCCAATCGATTGGCCACCGAGCGCGTCGTGCGGGGCATCCCAATCAAGGTCACGCAGGGCGGTGCGCGCCAGCGAATAGCCGTTGGTATGCAAGCCGCTGGAGGGCAGGCCAATCACCGCATCCCCCACTGTGATGCGCGTGCCATCAATCAGCGCGCCGCGCTCCACCACCCCCACCAGCGTGCCGGCAAGGTCTAGCTCGCCGGGCTGATAGACCCCCGGCATCTCGGCGGTTTCGCCGCCCAACAGGGCGCACCCCACCGCGCGGCAGGCCGCCGCGATGCCGCCCACCACCTCGGCGATTTGCTCTGGGTTGAGCTTGGAACTGGCCACGTAATCGAGGAAGAACAGCGGGCGCGCACCCTGCACCAAAATATCGTTGATGCAGTGGTTGACAAGGTCTTGCCCAATGCTGTCCCAACGGTTCATGCGGGCAGCGACCATCGTTTTGGTGCCGACGCCGTCTGTGCTGGCCACCAGCACCGGCGCGTCCATCGCCTTGAGGGCGGCGGCATCATACAGCCCGCCGAAAGCGCCGGTTTCGCTGAGCACGGCGCGGTTATAGGTGCTGCGCACCGAGGTCTTAATCAGCTCGGTGGCGCGGTTGCCCGCATGAATATCGACACCGGCAGCGGCATAGGCGCTCGGGCCGCGCCCGATGTCACGCCGAAACTGCATCCCATCAAACCATATCATCTCAATGGCCTGATAGGCCGCCAGCAGCGCGCCGTTCAGGTCGGGGGCGGCAGCGCTGACGGCCATCACCCGCCCGCCGTCAGTGACCAGCTGTCCGTCATCGATGCGGCGCGTGCCGGCATGAAAGATTTCGACGCCGGCAGGCAGCGACTCGGGCAGGGTAATCGGGTCGCCTTTGCGCGGGTCGGCGGGGTAATTGTGGGCGGCCAGCACCACCGCTGCGCACGCGCCGTCACGCCACCGCACCTCAAGCTGACCAAGGCGGCCTTCCACACACGCCATCAACACCTCGTAAAGGTCGGTCTCCAGCAGGGGCAGAACGGCCTGCGTTTCGGGGTCACCAAAGCGGCAGTTATATTCCAGCACGCGCAGGCCATCGGGCGTCAGCATCAGGCCGGCGAACAGCACCCCCACAAACGGCGTGCCGCGTTCGGCCATCCCGCGCAGGGCCGGCTCAATCACGCGGCGGCGCACCTCGTCCATCAGCTGCGGGTCGGCATCGGGCACAGGGGCAAACGCGCCCATCCCGCCGGTATTCGGGCCGCGGTCGCCGTCAAAGATGCGCTTGTGGTCGCGCGCAGCGGGCATCAACACGGCGGACTGTCCATCGCAGAAGGCCAGTACGCTCAGTTCTGGGCCGGTCAGGCGTTCTTCAATCACCACCGTGCTGCCGGCAGCGCCAAACGACGAATCGCGCAGGATGTGGGTGACGGCAGCGGCAGCATCATCGCGCGTCTCGCACATGATGACGCCTTTGCCGGCGGCCAGCCCATCAGCCTTGACCACCACCGGATGCCTGCAGGTATCGAGGTATTTGAGGGCCTGAATGTAATTGCTAAAGGCCGCGTGCTGGGCAGTGGGGATGCCGTTTTGAACCATGAAGTCTTTGGCGAAGGTTTTGGACGCTTCGAGCTGGGCAGCGGCCTGCGTTGGGCCAAACGCGCGGATGCCGGCGGCTTGCAAGGCATCGACGAGGCCGGCAGCCAGCGGGGCTTCTGGGCCAACGATGACAAGGTCGGCCTTGAGGATGCGAGCCCAATCCACCACCTTCACCACGTCGTCGGCACGCACGGGGATGTTTGCCCCCAGTTCTGCCGTGCCGGCGTTGCCGGGCGCAAAGAACAATTTGCCGACCTGCGGCGAGCGTTTCAGCGCCCACCCGATGGCGTGTTCACGCCCACCCGATCCGACAATCAAGATATTCATCGTGTTTGCTTGCCCCCGCAGACTGAGATGTCGTGTGTTACGGGACTCTATTGTAGCGTCAGGCGGGGCGCTTTTCGATGATGAGACCGTGGGGCGGCCAAACCGCTCAAAACAGGCTGAGGCCAGCCCTCCCCATCTCCCGATGCGCCGTTGCGAGTCCGTGGGGTGAGCGCGGTTGACGATGCCCAACCCGCGCGGGGATAATCAACCTTATGAGCATCTCACCTTCCCTTCAGACCCGTTCACATCGGCGCATCTGTGCCGCCGGTTTCGCCGCGATTCTGATCGGGGTGCTGGCTGGGTGCAACCTTGCCAGCGCCCCCGCCGCGCCAGACCTCACCCCCACCAGCGAGAGCACCGGGCTGACCTCATCACAGGTGCAGGCCACGCTGCCTCCCACCGTCACGCCCGCCCCGCCCCTCCCACCCACGCCGGCCCTCAGCCCCTCCCAAGCCATCACACAGGCGCGCAAGTTGGCCCACGACGGCTATTACGAGGAGGCACAGCGCTTGTTTCGGGTGGCCGCTGCTGATGCCGACCCCGCACAAGCGCTGACCGCCGCCGCTGGATATGCGGTGCTGGCGGTGCGCGAGGGCGGGTTTGAGGAAGCGCTGCGGGTGCTGACCGACGTGCTCGAGCGCTATCCCGACGCCCCGCAAGCTGCCCATGCCTATTTTTTGCGCGGCGAGGCCAACCTTGGCCTTGCGCGCTGGACATCGGCCATCAACGATTACCGCCGCTATCTCACGCTTCGCGCCGGCGTCATCGACAGCTATGTGTATGAGCGCATCGCCGATGCCTTCCTTGCACTGGGGATGACCGATGACGCGGTCAATGCCTATGCGCTGGCCACCAGCGCGGGACGGGCGCGCCTGCCGCAGGCCGCCCTGCGCGAGCGGGCCGCACAGGTGTATCTGTCGCTGGGGATGCCGGCGCGTGCCATGGCCGAGTACGATGCCATCCTGACCGACGCCCAAAACCGCGCCTATCAAGCCGACATCGGCTTGCGGGCGGCCTCTGCTGCCCGCGACGCCGGCGATGCCTCAGCGCCGCTGCGCTACAAAACCTTGTTTGAAAACTACATCGACCTGCCAGCGATCGCGCTGCCGGCCATGGGCGCGCTGGCCGAGCTGGGGGTAGCCGTCTCCGAATATGACCGCGGTCGGGCCTATTTCTATGCCGAAGATTACACTGCCGCTATCGAGGCCTTTAATGCGCACACCACCAGCGTGGTGCTGATGGACATCCCGCCAGAGCTGTATCTGCTGCTGGGGCGGGCCTATCGCGGGGCGGGCAACCTGCCGGCGGCACAAATCGCCTTTCGCACCATCATCGAGCAGTACCCCACCAGCGCCTTGTTTGGCGATGCGGCACTGGAGCAGGGGCGCACCCACTTCATGAGCGACGATACCGCACGCGCCATCACCACCTATCTCAGCATCGCCGATACGTACCCCAACCTGCCGGCCACCGCCGCCGAAGCGCTGTGGCGCGCCGGCTATCTCTACAGCGAAATCGGCAGCACCGCCGAGGCACTGGCGGTCTTTGCACGCCTCAACGAGACCTACCCCACCAGTGAGCAAGCCCGCACCGGCGCGGGCATCGCTGCCGCAGCGGCCCGCCGCGCAGGGGATACCCTACAGGCCGAGCAGTGGTACAGGCGTTATGCCGCGGCCACCAGCGGTGAAACGCAGGCTGAGGCCTATGGGCTGGTCGGCCAATTGGCCGCACAGCGCGGCGCATCCGACGAGGCGCAGCAGGCCTACGACCTCGCCATCGCCGCCAACCCCGACGGCTACACCGCCGCACGCCTGCGCGAGCAGCGCGCCGGCCTGCGCCCGTTTCAGCCCCCCGCCAGTGCCCCGCTCGTCCGTGACGACAGCGCCGATCGCGCCGCCGCCGAGGCATGGCTTCGTCAAACCTTCAGCCTGACGGCTGAGGTGGCGCTGGGCACGCTGCCCGACGTGGTGCAAACGCACCCGTCATGGATTCGCGGCAGTGAGCTGTGGGCGGTTGGGCAGTTCCGCGCGGCAGAAGACGAGTTCATCGCGCTGCTGGGCGCATTTGCCAGCGACGGGCCAGCCCTATACGGCCTATCACTGGCCCTGCGCGAGCTGGGGGCATATTACCCATCACAGCAGGCCGCGGCAGACCTGCTCAACGCCGCGCGCAGCGCCACCCTCAGTGGGCCGGCTTTTATCGGGCGGCTGCGCTTCCCCGCCCCCTATCCCGATGTGATGCAGCGTATCGCCGATGACTTTCGCGTGGACGTGCTGCTGCTGCTGAGCCTGATTCGCACCGAGAGCTTGTTTGATACCTATGCCACTGCCGCCGCCGGCGAAAAAGGCCTGACACAAGTCATCCCATCCACCGCGTCATACATCGCCGGCCTGCTGGAGTGGCCCGATTATCAGCACGAGGACTTGTTTCGCCCCTATGCCGGCATCACCTTTGGCGCTGCCTATCTGGCCGAGCAGCTGGCACTGTTTGACGGCAATGCCGGCCTTGCCCTCTCGGCCTACAACGCCGGCCCGGGCCGCGGCATCGCATGGCGCGACGCCTCAAACGGCGGCCAAGACTTCGACGCCCTGCTGTCGGCCATCAGCATCAGCAGCACGCGCGGCTATGTGCAGCGCATCTACACGTTCTATGCCATCTATCGCCAGCTGTATGGGCAGTCAGCCGCCCCCAGCTAGCGCCCTGTCCACTGCGCGGGCTGGCGGGTGATAGCCGCCGCCGCCCCGCGCTCAAAGTCTTCGGTGTGCATCAGAACACTCTGCGCCCATGCCTCCAGCGTCAGCCCGCGCGATAGGTCTTGCGCCCCGTCAATCACCTTTTTGCCAAGGCGCACCGCCAGCGGGGCAGCCGCCGAAAGGTCTGTCACCAACTGCTCGACCGCTGCTGCCAGCTCGTCCGGCGCGGTCAGGCGGTTGAGCAGCCCCCAGCGCTCAGCATCGGCAAGGTCAAACGGCTTGCCGGTCAGGATATACTCTTTGGCGCGGGGTTGGCCCAGCGCACGCACCAGTCGGCTCGTCCCGCCCACATCAGGGATGATGCCAAGGCGCGTCTCGGGCAGCTGCAAGCGCGTGCCGTGCGCCGCGATGCGGAAATCGCAAGCCAGCGCCAGCTCCATCCCAAACCCGATGCACACCCCATGCAGCATCCCAATCACCGGCAAGCTGCACGCCTCGATGCGGTTGAGTATCTGCTGATAGAGCGCGGTCATGCCAAACAGGTTCTGCCGCCATCCCTCGCCAAAAATGCCGGCCACCTCCTCAAACCCGCCAAGGTCAAGGCCAGCACAAAAAGCCGCCCCCTCGCCGCGCAAGATGACCGCCCGCACCCCGGCAGGGTCTGCGGTGGCAAGGCGCTCAGCCTCGATAAACGCCGCATCCAGCGCCATCAACAGGCTGTGATTGAGCGCGTTGCGCTTGTCGGGGCGGTTGAGGGCGATGTCGAGCGCCGCCCCCCGCCGCTGAACTGTCACAAGAGTCGTATCCATCATCTCCATCCTCTGCCTGCACCGCCCCGCTGATGGCACATGCGGCAAAACGCCTGATCGTCGGGTTAGGGGCGGCCCGCCGCCACCCATGCGATGGTCTTGTCGGTCAGCTGGTCAAGCGCGCGCACGCTCATCAGCAGGTGCTCTTCCAGCGTATCTTCGATTTTGTTGTGCGAGATGCCGTGCAAGCTCTGCGTAAACATCATTACGGTCGGGACGCCGGCACGAGCCACCTCGGCAGCATCATGCAGCGGGCCGCTGGGCAGGCGGTGGGCCGTGCCGGTCACATCGCGCACCGCCTGCTCACAAAAGTCCAACAGGGTGGGGTGGAAGGGGATGGGATGGATTTGCCACAAGCGCGTCCACGCCACCTCACATTTTTCTTCTGCCGCAAAACGGACGCTGGCGTCTTTGGCCTCTTGCAGCATGGCGGCCAGATGGTCGGCGTCCATATGGCGCTGGTCTAGGGTGATGTCGCACTGCGCCACCACCGACGTCACGATGCCCGGCAGGGTCTTGACGCTGCCGCACGTGCACACCCCGCCGTGCCGTTTGGCGATTTCGCGAATCTCCAGATGGAACTTGGCCGCCGCGCCCAGCGCATCACGCCGCTTGTCCATCGGGGTCGAGCCAGAGTGCGCAGCCTGCCCCGTAAAGCGGATGCTGTGGCGCTCCACGCCAAACGTGCCAACCACCACCCCCAGCGCCTCACCGCGATCAAGCAGCACCGGCCCTTGCTCGATATGCAGCTCGAGATAGGCTTTGGCGTTCTGGAGTTGGCTGTGCGCTTGCAGCGCCGTATCAAGGCTGACCCCAAAGTCGGCCAGCGCCTGCGGCAGCGTCACCCCGTCACGGTCGGTCAGGGTGCGCAGCTCATCCGGGTTCATCGTGCCCGAGGCCGCGCTGCTGCCAAACAAGCTGCGCCCAAACCGTGCCCCTTCCTCGTCAGCCCAATCCACCAACCGCACCGTGACCGGCGGCGTGCCCTGCGCGGCAATCCGCCGCAGCACCTCCAGCCCAGCCAGCACGTTCAAACAGCCGTCCAGCCAGCCGCCGTTGGGCACGCTGTCCATGTGCCCCCCGATAATCACCTCGTCGCTGGATTGGCCGCGCAGAGTCGCCCAGATGTTGCCGGCAGCGTCGGTCTCCACCTCCACCGGCAGCGCCTTCAGCTTGTCCAACAGCCATGCACGGGCCGTGCGCCATGTCTGTGTCCATGCCACGCGCTGCGCGCCGTTCTCATCCCCCGTCAGGGCGCGCAGGTCTTTCAGTTCGTCTACGGTGCGCTGTGGGTTCAACATCGCTAAAAGCTCTCTTTCTGGCTCATATCCCAACAAAACCGGCCCGCCCGTGATTGTGGGCGTCTCTATCGGCAAGCATACCGCGAAATAACAGGCTGTCCAAACCGTCTGCCGTACCATCGGGCTATCCCCACAGGCCAAGATGAGCGTATTTTCTTGTTGTCGCATCGGGGCAAAACAGGTTACAATACGAAAACAAAGATGTGTTAGGGAGCGATGCACACAATGGAACCCGAAACGCTAGGTATTGTTGTCCTTGTCGGTTCAATCATTTTGGCGCTGGGTGTGCTGGTGATTGGCGTGATGGGTTCGCGCCGTGAGCAGGCCTTGGTCGATACCCGCCTAGGCACGTTAACCGAACAACGCAAGCTTGAGCCAATCGCCGGGCGCGGCGAGGATGAAGGCGAATCGCGCAAGAAACGCCGCGAACAAAACGAGATGATCCGTCAGCTCGACAAGCGCCTGTCCTCTGGCAGTTTTGGCAAAAAGTGGCGCTTACAGCTGGCTCGTGCCGACCTCAAAATCACGGTGCGCGAGTTCTTGCTGGCCCACTTTGCCGCTGCCGCAATCGGCTTTACGGTGGCTTTTTTGGTCTTCTTCCGCGGCGACCCGATCGGCTCGGCGCTGATTGGCCTGATTGCCTTTTTCATCCCGCGCTTTTTGGTCAGCCGGCGCATCTCCAAGCGCCTGCGCGAATTCGAGATTCAGCTGCCCGATACGCTCGGGTTGTGGGTTAACGCCATGCGCTCTGGCTACAGCGTGCAGCAGGCCATGGACGCCATCAGCCGCGACGCGCCAGAACCCACCCGCAGCGAGTTTAAGCGCGTGGTGCAAGAGCTGGCGCTGGGCATCACCATGCCCGAAGCGCTCAACCACATGCTCGAGCGCGTCGAATCCAAAGACTTTGACCTTGTGGTGACCGCGGTCAACATCCAGCGCGAAGTCGGTGGTGGCTTGGCCGAAATCCTCGAGATTCTGGCCGGCACCATCCGCGAGCGCGTCAAGCTCAAGGGCGAAATCATGGTGCTGACCTCGCAGGGGCGCTTTACTGGCAAACTGCTCAGCGTGATGCCGATTGGGCTGGGCTTGTTCTTGCGCAGCTCCAACCCCGGCTATATCGACGAGATGTTTCAGGATCGCTCGTGCGGGTGGCCGATGATCGGCGTCGGCTTAGCCCTGATTGGCGCGGGCTACGCCGTCATCAACAAAATCGTAGACATCGACATCTAGCCCACACAGCCGAGGTAACGTGTTATGGATCCGATTATTCTGCTGATTATCGTTTTGGCTGGTCTGGCCGTTGCAGCGATTTTTGCCTATAACGCCACTAAGAACAGTCAGGGCATAGACCCGCTGCAAGAGCGCCTCAACCGCTATGGCGCATATGACATGCCCGACTCGCTGGAGCGCATCGAGCTGTCGCTGTCATTCAAAGACCGCGTGATTGTGCCGGTGATGCACTCACTGTCTAACCTTGTGGCGCGCTTTACGCCGCAGCAGCAGCTCGATCAGGCACGCAAACTGCTGGAACAAGCCAACAGCACCCAAGAACCCGGCGCCTTCGTGCTGTCACGCATGGTCTATACCATCGTCATGTTCGTCGGCGGCATCCTGCTGTTTTTTGTGCTCAAAGTCACCAACCCCACCCCCACCAACGCCCTGCTCTATACCGCCGGTATGACCTATCTGGGCTATATGCAGCCGGTCAGCTCGCTCAAGAGCAAAATCCGCAAGCGCCAAGAAGCGTTTCTGCGCGCCCTGCCTGACGCACTTGACCTGCTGGTCATCTGCGTAGAGGCCGGCCTCGGTTTCGATCAGGCGCTGGGCAAGGTGTATGAGAAGTGGGATAACGACCTCGCGCTGGCCTTTGGGCGTATGCTGAAGGAAATCCAGCTGGGCAAGCCGCGCCGTGACGCCATGCGCGACCTGGCCGAACGCATCGACGTGCCAGACTTCAATGCCTTCAGCGCGGCGGTGATTCAGGCCGATCAGCTCGGCGTGAGTATGGGGCGCATCCTGCGCGTACAATCCGAGCAGATGCGCATCAAGCGCCGCCAGCGCGCGCAAGAAAAAGCCCAACAAGCCCCGGTCAAAATCATGATCCCGATGGTGTTCTTGATTTTCCCGTCCATCTGGATTGTGCTGCTCGGCCCGGCCATCATCCGCGTTAAAAACGTGTTTGGCATGTAGTCCCGCCCATCTTCTCAGCTTTGCTGGTGCTCTACCAGCCCATCGCGTGCTTCGCTCTATGTCGTGGAGCAGACACCATGTATGACCACACCCACCATCCCCGCTGTCTAAACTGCGGAAGCAGTCAACGGGGATGGTGTGTGGCCTGCCGCACACTGCTCCAGCGCACCCCCTTGTGCCTGCAAATTCATCCGCTTGCCCCACACCTGACCGCGGTCAGCACTGCGACGCACACGGGGATACTGCGCGAGGCCATCCACGCCCTCAAGTATCACGGGGTGCACGTCTTGGCATCGGTGCTGGGCGCGCGCCTTGCGCAAGCCGTACACCAGATGGGCTGGCCGGCAGCTGCGGTCACCCCCGTGCCTCTGCACCCCAACCGCCTTGCGCAACGCGGATTCAACCAATCTCAGCTGATTGCCGCGCACTGTGCCCCGCTCGTCCGCCTGCCAATGGCAGATGGCCTTGTGCTGCGCCAGCGCGATACCCTGCCACAGGTTGGACAAAGCGCCGAAGACCGGCGTACCAACCTCGACGGCGCTTTCTGTGTGCAAAGCGCGCCGCCGTCCCCCGTCGTCCTGCTGATCGACGACGTGCTGACGACCGGCGCGACGCTGCAAGCGTGCGCGACTGCCCTACTCACCGCCGGAGTCCAAACCGTTCTGGCCGCGGTGATTACTGCAGCGCAGCCCGCGTAAACGACGTTGTTTTGTTCTCACCCATCGAAGGAGTATGGCCATGAAAGTCTCGATTCACACCCAGAACTTCAAACTTCAGGAGTTCACGGAGGAATACGCGACCAAAAAGCTGGAGGCGCTGGAACGCTATCTGCCTAACATCCGCGAAGTACGCCTCGACTTGAACCGCAAGGCCAACCGCGGTGAGGACAGCGTGATTGCCCAACTAACCGTCATCCACGCGCGTGGGGCACTGCTGCGCACCGAAGAACGCACCAACGGGTTCACCAAAGACACCATCGAAGCCGCCATCGCCGCCGCGGTCGACAAGATGTATGTGCGCATCAGCCGCTTTAAGGGCAAGCGCGAGGCTGCCAACCGCCGCACCGCCCTGCGCGAGATGTTCGTGCTCACGCCCGAAGAATTGGCCTCGGTCGAAGACATGCCGATTGACGACACCGAAGACTACGAAATCGCCGAAGTGGTCAAGCGCAAGCAAGTGCCCATCTCGGCCATGAACGAGCGCGAAGCCATCGAACAGATGGAACTGCTGGGTCACACCTTCTTTCTGTTCCGCGATATGCTGACCGGCAAGGTCAATGTGCTGTACCGCCGCCGCGACGGCGCTTATGGCATCCTCGCCCCCTACGACGCCTAGACGCCCATCAGGCGCTGCACCACACAAACATGACTCATCCCGAAGTTAAGGGGTGAGGTAGAAAACAAAAGACCTTTCGGGTAAGCTGAAGTTTCCACACAAACAGCGACAC
>DAOUCZ010000044.1:0-14339 GCA_034431675.1 Anaerolineae bacterium
CCACACAGGTTTCAAGTGCAGGCTTAATCAGCCCACCGATTCACTGAGGCGGCAGCACTGCGCCACCACAGGCATTAAAATCAGCCCCCACCACCACATCATAATCATAGACGCGATTAGCATCCGGCATCACCCGAACCCGCGACTCGTTGAGATGCAGTGTACGCAAAATCTCGCCAAGACTACTTCCTTTGGTACTCCCTGTATAGTCAATCACATAGGTCTGGCTCTCTGTAATGGTCTCAAATTCGCCTGCCGGAACCGCAGCAAAGTTAGCCTCTCCAAGTCTTGCAGCCGCAACACGGTCAAACTCTGCATTGGCCGTCCCATTCAGCACCCGCACGGTCGCAGAGCGCAAATTCACCTGATTCGCCGTTGGCGGCGAATAAAAGTCCGTCATCAGGTCAAAAATCGGCTCAAACACGGGCAGCTGAACATACTGCCCATCTGGTGGCTGCCATGGCTGGGTGTGATAGGTGCGGATAAACCGATAGGTCTCAATTTGCGTCGGGTCAACGGTCAGTGCTGTCGGTATCAGGCTCAAAATCACATCAAACGGCATATCCGTCTCTGCCACCGTCAGCCCTTCCTGTATCAACCCCGGCAGCTGAGTCACATCAGTCAGCAGCCCGCGGTCACGCACCGCACGCAGCGCCGCACGCAGCAGCTGCTGCTGACGCCGTCCCCGATCAAAGTCATCGCTGTTCCCGCGTGAGCGCGCATACCACAGCGCCTCTTTGCCATTCATGCTGTAATACCCCACCGGCAGCGTATATAGTAACGTCTCAGCATCGCTCAGGACTGCACCAGCAGGTACCTCGGCCCCATAAATACGATAGTCCTGTATCGCACAGTCCACCGCAATCTCAACCCCGCCAATCCGGTCAATCAAGCTCGAAAAACCGGTCAAATCCACCAACGCATAATAGTGCACATTGATGCCGAGATTATACAAAATCACCTGCCGCAGATAGAAAAATGCCCCCCCTTGCCACCCCAGCGCACTCCCGATGCCATAGACGGTATTCAAGCGCCCCATACCCACCTGTGGCATATAAACATACAGGTCTCGCGGCAGATGCAGCATCGCAACCGTGTTGGTATCACGATTAATCGACACCACAATCATCGTGTCCGTCCGCGCCAGATTATCCCCCGTCACCTCGTTATCCTGACCCATCAACAAAATATTGATCAGGTTAGCGCCCCGTCGATCAATAATCGGGAAAGCCGTCGGCAGCGCCGTCGGTTGAGGCTGACTAGCATAAGGCTCACCCAAAAACAGGATGGTCGGAAGTGGCTCAAATGTCGCGGTCGGCCCAGCTGGCACCACCACAGTCGGGGCTTGCGTCGCTGATTGAGCGTCCATACCGACAGGGGTGTTCGTCGCAAAAACAGGGTCGGGACGCGGCGTATTTGTGGCAAATTGCTCCACACTATCCCAACCCCCCGCTGATACCCACTGTACCCCATACATCGCCTCAGGCGGGGGTTGCAAAGCCGCTGCTGTCGCCGCATAAGCCGGCTGACGGGCATCATATGCCACCTGCTCATCCCGATTGGCCGACCACGCCCGTATCACCCCAATGATGCCGGCAATCACCCCAATCATCAGCGCAGCAGGCAGCACCACACGCACCAAAAATCCAAACACTCGCTTCATCGTTTTTCGGGCCTCACGCCGCCCCCAGAACAATCACAATGCCCGCAAGTGTAGCCCAGCCCTGCCGCTCAGTCGATAGGCATCCACCAACGCCCTACCGCCGCTCACTCACCGCCCAAGACCACCGGTATCACACAAACCCGCCCTAGGCCAACCAACCCATTCTCCCGCAATCACCTCAAGGCGCAGCAAAGCATCCCCCTCCGGATACTTCGCCACATCCAAAATCCCCAACGTCCGCTGACGCACCGGCGTATTACCATGCAAAATCACCTCATATGCCTCAGCCCCCATAGGCTTTATCTCCAACCGATAACGTCGAAAGTCTGAGCCCGCAGCAGTCCCCTGCACACTGACCAACCCACTCAAACGAGCGCCAGCCTCAATGCCGGTGATAATCGCCACATCAGGCTCAACACATCCCACCACCATAGGGATGCGGGTTGGGGTTGCGCTCGGTATCGATGTAATCGTGGCGGTCGCTGTAGCGGTAGCCGTTGCCGTATGAGTCAACGTACGGGTCGCCGCCGTGGTAGCCGATGCCCGTGCCGTCGGGCTGACAACCGGCGTGGTCGGTGCAGGTGTGTTGGTCAATGTACGGGTCACCGTCGGTGTTTCCGTCGCACTCGCTGCCGTGGTAGCCGATGCCCATGCCGTCGGGCTGACAGCCGGCGTGGTCGGTGCTGCCGTATGGGTCAACGTACGGGTCGCCGTCGGTGTTTCCGTCGCGCTCGCTGCCGGTGTAAACGTGACGAAAGGGGTAAAGTCGATGGTCGCACTGGGAACAAGAGTCGCAAGCAGCAGGGTTTGCGTAGCAGGCGGCTCAACCACTGGCGTTACCGCCAGTGATAAAACCACCCCAAACACCATCGCAAAGGCAATAACACCCACCGCGATAATCGCGATTAAGACCTCATCACTCAGGTTGCGCTTCACATTGCCCCCACGACTTGCTCACCCTTTAGCTTTAGCCCACCGCCGGCAGATGCACCACCACCGCCGTCCCGCCCGCAGCGGGGCGCTCCAGCCAGATTTGACCTTGATGCGCCTCAACCAGCGCTTTAGCAACCGCCATCGCTACCCCCGTATCACCAAGACCCGGCAGCTGCGGGTTTTCGGCCTGATAACGACGCGCAAAGACCTGCTCTTCAGCCTCTGGCGGCACTCCCTCGCCCGAGTCTTCTACCCGTATACGTACCCCAGCAGGTGAATGCTGGGCCATAACCCCTACCCGAATCACCCCATCATTTGGTGAGGCCAGATAAGCATTGGTCATCACCTGTCCCACCATCTGCTTCAATGCATCTTTATCCCCCAGCACCAAGGGCACGCCATCGTCTACGCTCAAATCAACCTCAATGCCCTTCTCTCGCAAACCGACGCTCAACTCGGTAATCGCAGCCTCCACCACCGCAACGACATCGGTTGGCTCAAGGGTCAAATTCACACGGCCAGCATCAAATGCCGCAAGGCGCACCATATCATCCACCATCCCCGCAAGGCGCTGTGCATTGGCAATCACACGCTGCACAAAACGGCGCTGCATATCCCCCAGAATCCCGACGGACTCCTTCAGCAAAAGATCGAGATAACCAGTAATAGAGGTCAGTGGTGAGCGCAATTCTTGCGCCAGCTCAATCATCGCATCAATCTGCTGCTGTCCCACCGCCCGCGGCTGATCCGTTGAACGCCCAACACGTGCACGCGCGGCCTTTAACTCGCGCTCCAGCTCGGTAATACGCCCCATCGAGCGGCTCAATTCCATCACCAGTGGGTTGTTGGCCCGCCCAGTCACAGCGCCGGCATCGCCTCCAACAGACTGCCGCGCCGCCTCCAACTCGCTTCGTAAGCCCTCTATCGTGGCGTTCATCCGCTCACGATAGTCATTAAATTTCTGCACCCGCAGCGCCAATTCATCACGCTGTTTGCGCATCTTATCCAATTGCAAGGTCGCCATCTCACGGTCAACCGCCAGATTTTGCACCTGCCTCTGGAGTTCGCTCAATCGTGTTTCGGCGTCACGCACTCCAGCCAAACGCTGATTTAGCTGCGCGACCTTGCGCGACCATGACTCACGCTCATGCTCAAATTCGGCCACCTTCACTTGAAGGTCATGACGTTCCTGCATCAGCTTGCCAATCACCTGTGCAATCCCGTCATCCGTTACATCTACGCCCAGCTGCCGCAGTTCATCCTCCATCTCACCCAATCTCGCACGCAGTTGATCCCGCTCGACTTGTAGCGCACTGCGCTCTTCACCCATCTCACTAACCGTAACTTGTACCGCCTCACGCCCATACATCCCACGCGACATCGCCTCAACCTGTGCCTGAAGACGGTCACGCTGCGCCTCCAATTCATCCCGTTCCCGACGCAGTGACGTCAAAGCCGCCACAATCATCTTGTGGTCACTCGCCTCGGTCACCGTCATCAACACACTTTCCAGCTGTTGCAAGCGGCTCTGCATCTGCGCGCGTTCTTGCCTCAGCGTCAGCTGCTCTTCGTTAATCGCCATAATCCGCTGCGACAGGCTCAAATCCTCCTCACTGTCGCCCAGCACCCGTACCAGCCGATTTCGCTCATAAGCCAAACGCTGCTCCAAGGCCCGCAGCTGCCCATTCAGCTGAGAAATCTCCGTCCGCGCAAACTGAAGTTCTAAATAAGCATTGCGTCGGTCCGTCATTACCTGTTGATCGGTAATCTGGCTGAGCGGCAGACCCTTGGCCATCGCCTGTATGGCGCGCTCTTCTGCCATCTGACGCGCCTCTTCAGCCTCGTCACTCAGCGCTAACAAGCTCCCCGCCATCACCCCAATGCCCCGCAGGCTTTCGATCTCGCTCTCGTTGAGTTCCCTCCCCGTAAACGGGAAAGCGATTAGAAGCACCGCAATCACCTTGCCGCTGCGCGTCAAAGGCTGCAAATAAGCCGGCCCAATCGTTTCCACCGTCAACCGCGGATACAGGTCTTGCAGTTCGGACTCGTTGCGATCTGGCAGCAAAGGGCGCTGCTGTCCGCGCTCGATGGCATTGCGCAGAGTCGGCTGATTCTCTAGGTTAATCGACACCCCCGGCAGCACCTTGCCCCGCCCACGATCATAGGCATAAGTCACATCTGCATAATTCACATCCTGAAACCGAATCAAAGCGCCAATGTCAGCACGCAGCATCTCTGCCGTCGCCCGTACAATCTGCTGTGGTATCTGCCGAGGGGCGGTTTCTTCGATAATCAAACCCAGCGCCCTCAACAGCTGCACCGAATCACGCTCACCCGCCGTCAGCTGACGCGGCACAGACCGCGGCGCAGGCGCAGGCGACTCCATCGCCCGCAGCCCGGGCATGCCATTCCCTTGTACTGCCGATACCGCCGCCTCTGCTGCCCCCTGCATTTGCTGCACCATCGCGCGATAAATCACCGCACAAGCCACCGCCGTCGAGGTCACAAGAGCCAAACGCCCCGCTCCCAACTGCAAAATCGGCTCGCCCTGCCACAACTGCAAAACAGCCAATGTGTTACCGGCCAGCAGCACCCCAGACCAAACGGCCTTCAGCGGTGCATCCAAAATCGCACGCCAGCGCCGTGCAAATACAACTGTCGTCAATATCAACAACGCCAACGGAGCAAGTCCCCACAACAAGTCCGCTGTCCCCCCAGTCGCTGGCCCATCCCCCCCAGCAATACCGGTTAAAATCGCAGCAGCAATCGCCAGTGCACTCCCCAACACTGCCACCCAAAACCCACGCAAGCTCAGCTGGGTTTGCTCATCCAACGCAAACGCCCACCCCAGCATCATAATCATCACAAGCGCAACAGCACGCTCAAGTACCATCAGCACAGGCACAACAGACGGCACAAATACGCTAATGAGTGAGGCCATCAGCAGCACCCACCATCCCGTTAATGCCCCGCCAATCCCTCGCAGCAAACGCCCCGTCACCACCGTATGTGCACGGATATGCTGGCCAATCACCATGAACAAACATGCCAACAGCACACCCGCCATCAGCGCAAAATAAATCACATCCCCCGGTGAACGCACAAACACCGTCAAAAAACTCATGGCAATCCGTCCATCATCCTTCAGCTCACATCAGAAAGATTAGCATATTACAGTTTACTCATCTTTCTCCCAATCATCAGTATATCCGCTTTGACCCAACAACGCAGTATTAGCACCGTTCGTTCTACGTTTGAGAAACGTTTGTCCACCTCCCTCTGGGCAAGCCCGCAACACCTCTGCATAATGGACATATGACAAAAATTCCCCTACGCCAACGTTTCTCACACCTGCTGCGCCGACACTCATGGGTTGTCCGCTTGGCCTACCCCATTCACCTCGCGCTGCAACCACGCTATACCATCGGTGTGGTTGGCATCGTATTTAATGCGCATCAGCAGGTACTTTTGGCAGAACACCTCTTCCATCCCGAAATCCCATGGGGGCTGCCCGGTGGGTTTCTCGGTCACCGCGAAGACCCTTCCACTGGCTTACAACGCGAATTCCGTGAAGAGTTGGGCCTAAACATCGACATCCAACACGTTCTCTATACCGAATACACCCACTGGAACCATATTGACATCGCTTTTCTGTGTCACCCCATAGGTCAAATCATGCACCTCTCTGGTGAACTCACCGACGCCCGTTGGTTCAAGCGTGAAGACCTACCTCAAATCACCCGTTTTCAATACCGCGCGCTCCAACACGCCTACTCGTATCTGCAAGCAAATACCGGGGGCATCTCATGACCAGCTATTCCTCCTCACGCGCGCGCCGCAACAAGCGCGCCAACTTGCCCGTCCTACGCATCCTTTCGATCCTGCTCATCCTCTCCGCCCTTATCATGCTCGGCGCAGAGATGTACAGCTTTAGCCAGCGCGAAAATCTACTGGCCACTGATGTTGTTGTCGGGGGTATCCCCGTCGGCGACCTCACCATCGAACAGGCCGTCACCCGTTGGGAACAGGTCTATAACCAACCCATCGTCCTGATGTACGGGACAGAACCCATCCTGCTTCAGCCCAACGAAATCGACTTCCGCCTCAATTCCAATACCATGCGCGCCAATGCACAAGCCTCCACTGGCGATTTCTGGCCACGATTTATCAGTTATCTCACCGGTGCACAAACCGAACGACAGGGCGCCAACATCCCCTTGCTCGCAGATTATCAGGAGGGACTGTTGCGCGCCAAACTAGAAGACATCGCTGCACGTTATGACCGCGCCCCGGGCAGCCCGGGTTATGACGTTGCAACCCTCACCGTTTACCCGGGTCAAACCGGTGCACAGCTCGATATAGACGAAGCCGTCCGACGCATCGATTCGGCTTTGCGTAGCCCAGATAACCGCGTTGTAGACCTCCCCATCGGTGACTCACTGGCCAGTCAGCCCAACCTGCAAGTGCTCCGTCGCCTTATCATCGACTATCTTGATACCCAAGGGTTTATCTACGACAGCCCATCTAGCGTCGCATCTATCTTCATCGTTGACCTGCAAACCGGTGAAGAACTCAACATCCTCGGAGATGTCGCCTTTAGCGCCGCCAGTACCACCAAAGTCCCTATCCTCATCGACTTTTATCGCTACCTAGACTTTCCGCCCAGCCCCGAAGAATCCTTCATCATGGCCAATTCGCTGCTGTGCAGCCGAAATTCCTCCTCAAACCTGCTCATGCGCCTCATCGGCAACAACGATGTCCTTGCCGGCGTCCGCAGTGTCACCAACACCGCTCAAGCCCTTGGCGCTCGCAACACTTATATTTCTGCCCCCTTTGTCGAGGGCGTCTCCGGTGAATTCTTTGGCTCTACCACCGCACCCCGCACCACCCCCAACCCCAATCACAACACCGATCCAGACCCCTTCAACCAAACCACTGCCGAAGACCTCGGCACACTGTTCAACCTTGTCTATGACTGCGCCAACTACAGCTCTGGCCTAATGACCGCATTCCCCGATGACTTTACCCAACGCGAATGCCGCCAAATGCTCGAGCTAATGTCAGCCAACGACCTCCGCCGCCTGTTGCAAGCTGGCATTCCAGCCAACACACGTATCTCACACAAAAATGGTTGGCTCACCGAAACAGTCGGTGACGCAGGCATCGTCTATCCACCCAACGGACGCAACTATGTCATCGCTGTCTTTCTGTGGGAAGACACCGGCTTTCAAAACTTTCAGCGCCTTTGGCCTTTGCTCGAAGGTGTTTCTCGCGCCGCATGGAACTACTTTAGCCCCTCCACGCCGCTCCTCACCGCTCGCACCGACATCCCTAATACCGCCCAAGACTGTGAAGGCAATTACCTCCCACCTACCCCAGACCTCGTCAATCTCGACGACATCAACGCATGGCGGCGCAGCACACCCTAACCCCCCAAAAAACAAACGGCGCGCAGAGGCAATCTACGCGCCGTTACGTATCATTCAAACCTTGCGGAGACCCTCAACCCACCGCCAACCGCTTCCCCATCCGCAGATGGTTTAACCCACCCGTGCTGTGATACTGTGCGGTGTCCATAAATCGCTTAACAAAATGGATACCCCACCCGCCACCCTCACGCTCCCACAGCGGTAGTGTTGGGTCTGGCTCAGGGTGCATCAACGGGTTAAACAATGGCCCATTATCGCTAATTTCAATCACCAGCGTATCACCATCACGCTGCACCATCACATTGATAAAACCGGCGTTCTCGTCAAACTCGAACCCATGCTCCACCACGTTGGTGATGATTTCATCTACCGACAGCATACAGTGATGAATGCCATCCTCATCTAGGCCATAATGCTCGGCCCAATGTGTAATAAAATCCTGTGCCTTCTGTACCGAATCCAACCTCGGCGTCAACCGCACATGATGCTCTTCACCCATCGTTTGCGCCTCCCACAGCACACAGCATCGGAGGCTAGAAGCTCTCGATGGCCTCAGACGAGGTCTCAAAAATCAAAAAGATCGTGTCCAACCCAGCCATCTCCATCACCTCTCGTACCCGCTTGGACGGCTGAGCAAGGCGCAAATCACCAGAGACACGCTTCAACTTCTTCAGTGCGTTCACTAACTCGCGTAGACCCGCACTGCTCATATAATCGACACCAGCAAGGTCAAGCACCAACTGCGTCTGACCATCATCGATATACGCATTGAACGCATCACCCAACTGGGGGGCATTCATACTGTCTATGCGCCCCGACGCGCTCAAAACCGTAATCGTGCCTTCCTTTACCGCCTGAATATTCATCTGTCACATACCCTTTGCCATATGCATGAGTCCCTGCTTATAAGCGCTATTTTACTCGATATTCACCGCTATAATGCAAGTATTCAACCAACGAATCTAACAATTCTGGCAGCATTTTCTATGACCGAAGATTACACCCTTCCCCTCACCATCGCCATCGGCCTCACTCTGTTTCTTGTCCAACGTACCGAAGCCAAATCGCGCGGATGCGTCATATGGTTTATGGTTCTCGTCGTCGGTGGCGCCATAACATGGTTCAGCTACCTGCGCGGCGTCTTTGATCAGGCTTTCTCGGCATTTCTCATTGCAGGGTTTTTCAATCTGCTGTTCTGGGTACTGATCGGGCGCTATAACCCCGTCAAATCCTCCGATGACATTCAAGTCCTTGGCATGGACGACTGAGATTTTGCCCCCATCAAAACCGGCCCTGCGAGGTACAGGGCCGGCATCGTTCATTACCAAGCAAATCTATCCGATGATATTCAACGGGATAACATCTGCCCTCTGAAGCATCACCAAGCTGGTGCGCGCCGCCACCGCCTGCGCAATCCCCACCAACGCCTGTGCCGCAGGACTGTCCGGCTCGTGCGCCACGACGGGCCGGCCATAATCCCCGCCCTCACGCACCGTTGCCTGAAGCGGCACGCGCCCAAGGAATGGGATAGTCCGCTCGGTGGCAAGCTTTTCGCCACCACCTGCCCCAAAGAACTCCCCCGCCATATTCTCCACAATACCCAGCACCGGCACATTCAATTGGTCGAACATCGACACACTGCGCAGCGCATCCGCCACCGCCACCGACTGCGGCTGGGTGACAATCACCGCACCCGTCACAGGGAACTGCTGGGCAAGGCTTAGCGGCGCATCACCCGTTCCGGGGGGCAAATCGACGATCATATAGTCCAATTCTCCCCCCCAGTTCACATCCACAAAGAACTGTCGTATTGCGCTCTGAAGCATCGGCCCACGCAAAATCATCGCCTTATCTGGCGACGATAAAAACCCAGTGCTCATCACCTTGACGCCGTAAGCCTCAATCGGCATCATCTTGTTATCCACCACTTTGGGCCGCCCTGCACCAAGGCCCATCATCTGCGGCACATTCGGGTTCAGAATGTCAGCATCAATCAACCCCACTCTGGCGCCCAGCTCCGCCAGCGCCACGGCCAGATTGGTCGAAACCGTGCTTTTTCCTACCCCTCCTTTACCACTGCTCACCGCGATAATCGCCCGCGCCGCCGAAGACTGCCGGCCCAACCGATTCACCGGCACTTGAGCATCCCAACGGATGTCCAACCGTTCAATGCCCTGCACCTTGCCGACCAATGCCGCGTTGCAGCGCTCCACAAACACGTTTTTCAATGGGCACGCCGGCGTCGTCAACACAATCGTAAAACGCGCCGTATTCCCATCAATCGATAGGTCACGCACCATATTCAGCGAGACGATGTCGCGGTTCAGCTCCGGCTCAATCACCGTGCTCAGCGCCGCCATCACCTGTTCATTCGTAGCCATGTGTGTCTCCCTTAAACAAAAACACCCCTGAATGATACGCAATCAGACCTCATTTTACACGGCACAGTCCTCGTATGAGCATCTCTATCTACCCAACACATCACGCTTCACCGCCTGCCAATACCGCGAAAAACGCCTTAAGTCCAACCGCTCTTCCACCGCAACAAAAGGCTCATCATTCACCACTTCCAGACGACTCCCCATCGGCAGTTTTTTACGTATCTCATCACAAATCGCCCCAAAACGCGGGCTAACACTGCCTCCCGTCACAATACGCACAGCCTGATGCTCCGCCGCAAAAGCCAACACCTCATCAGCAACCACACCGCGCCGGATACTAACCGGCATCTCCAACAAGCACTCATACAAAAAAACCACCCGCTTCAGCCCAACCTGCATCGCCTCCAACAAAGCATCATCAAACACAAATACCGCAGCAATCCCCTCCTCTATCCTCAAAGCAGGATGTGACGGGCTTAACATGTCCGCGTGAACCCATATCACCGTCTTCATCTACCCTGCCCCACATTCGGAAACAAACGCCGCTCCAATACCTCATAACTCCCCTCAAACACACACTTCCCCCTCAGAGGACAGACCCGACAATACACCCCACGGGTATAGCGTTCCACATTTTCGCGATTAAAAAAATACGGCTTACTGCTAAATGTGCTGGCCACCCACTGCCAACTAAGATTATTGCTAGCCGGGTCGCCATCCAATAAATGGGTCAGAAACCACCGCGCACCGGCCTGCCACCGCACACGCCGCCAATGCACCACATAACCGGCCAACCACATCCGCGCATGATTATGCAGATAGCCCGTCTCGTATAACTCCCTCACAAACCCATCGATACAAACGAGACCCGTCTTGCCATCTAACACATCATCCGGCAGCGCATCCGCATATTGTGTGGGTTCAAACCCCGTCTTATACCCCTCACGGTCATCCCAGATACCCTCCCCAATATCGGCATACACCCGCTGCCAATAATCACGCCAAGCCAGCTCGGTGATGAATTTCTCGGCCTCACCCACCACATCCACACTATCCACCGCCGCTGCCCGCACCTCTGCCAGTGACAGCACCCCATGCCGGATGTACATTGATAACCGTGATACCGCCCCATCCAACCAGTTACGCGTATCTTGATAGACCTTGCCCGCCCGTAAACGTGCCAACACACGTTCAGCCGCGCTGCGCCCACCTCGTATCGGGCTAACGTTGGAATCACGCGCCGCAGCATCCGAAAACTGCTCACGCAAATACGCCACCAAAGCCTCACGCGTGGCAAAATCACGCCGCATCTCACTGGCCACGGGCAGCACCCCCTTTCGCACGCTTGCGACAAGCATCGCTGCAATATTTCACAGCCTCCCAATCACGCGCCCATTTCTTGCGCCACACAAACACACGCCGCACACCTTAGTCGGCAAATCAGCCTTCTTTACACCACGCATATCCCCTCAATCACTGCATCCTTGCATACCTCTCCTCCAATCAAACCTCTATACCCTAAATCACGCATGAGACCGCGCTATCCATCCGCACAAAACAAACAGCCCAACGCGGTCGTCGCGTTGGGCTGTTCACATCACGCTTATGTCACAATCTTAATGGCCGCGGATTACTCACCCTTGGCCTTCTTACGCGCCAGCGCAGCCTCTCGTTTGGCCAAACGCTCTGCTTTCTTACGCTCTTCCTCGGCAGCATCCACAGCAGGCACCTCTTCCACCACCGCGTCGGATGCCGGCGCATCAGCCGCAGTGACCGCAGCAGGCGCAGGTGCAGCAGCCTTCGCAGCGGCGGCAGCAGCCTTCGCTTCAGCATCGGCCTTCTTCTTCTTTTCCTTGATGACGTCGCTGTGTTCCCACCCGCCGCGCGCATCCGCCTCTTCTTTGGCAGTCGTCGGGGCGATTTGCAGCCAGTAGCTAAACGGCTTCGACAAGCGCTCCTTGTCATGAATGTGCACCGTTGTGCGGTCAAAGCTGGCCATCTCGTAATCGTGATCCATCTTGATGGCATCAAACGGGCAGAACTCGGCACAAAAGCCACAGTTCATGCAAATGTCGATGTCGATAAAGAAGGCCTCTGGCTGTGGCACAGGACGCCCGGTCGCGGGGTCTGTCCCACGCACAATCCAGATACACTGCGGTGGGCACACCTTTGAGCAAATGCCACAGCTGGTGCACCAGTCCTCGCCCGGTGCATCCGCATGATCCGCATCATTAACCACCAAGAACGGCGTAAACCGAAAGCGCTCCGGCACCGCCACCTTTTCATCAGGATACTGCACCGTATATGCACCCGCGGCCTGTGTGCCCTGCCGCACCTGAAAGTTATCCTGAGAATCGCTGTACTTACGGAACCCGTACAGCAAATCGTCCTTATATGTATCGATGAAGTGGCGGATGGTAACGCCCAGCCCCTTCAGAATGCCCAAGCCATACATGCGCTGCTTGCTCCCTCTGGTCGCTTAGCGATCCGTCTCACCCAGCACAATATCGATGCTGCCCAAAATCGTCACCACGTCAGCCACCTTCTGCCCTATCGACATCGGGCCAAGCGCAGTCAGGTTGATGAAGCTTGGGGCACGCACGTGATAACGCCATGGGTTCTGTGTCCCCTTGGCATCCCCCCACGACACCACATAGAAGCCCAGCTCACCCTTAGGGTTTTCCACACGGCCATAAGCCTCGCCCTGTGGAATGCGCGGGTTATATGCCTTGGTACCGACAATGATGTCCTGCCCCTTGGTCTGCTCAAGCAAAGGCAGCAGCTGACGCAGGATGCGCAGCGACTCGTGCATCTCCTGCATACGCACCTTATACCGATCGAACAAGTCGCCGTTCTGCCCCACCGGGATGTCGAAATCCAGCTCCGAATAGATGCTGTATGGGTCGGCACGACGCACGTCATAAGCCACACCACTGCCACGCAGCAGCGGGCCGGCACAGCTCATCGCAATCGCATCCTCGGCGCTAAGCACCCCTTGACCTACCGTACGCTCCAGCAAAATTTCATTGCCGGTCAGATAACGGTCATATTCCTCAAGGAAGCGCGGCAGACGCTCATTGATCATATCCGACAAAAATTCCATCGTGTTGTAATCACGAATTTTGTCGTTCATCAGGTTGGCCGTGCTGCGGATGCGCTCTGGCAAATCCTTAAACACGCCGCCAAAACGCATGTAATTGCACATCAACCGACTGCCAGCAACCGCCTCAAAGAAATCGAGGATTTTCTCGCGCTCGGCATTGGCATACAGCATCGGCGTAAAGAACGCACCAAGGTCGTTCAAGAAGAACCCGATCGACCACAAATGGTTCACAATTCGCGTCAGTTCCGCCATCAAAACACGGATGACTTCCGTGCGATAGGTCGGAGGGGTATAGCGCGCGCCCAACGCCATCAGCTGTTCCACCGCCATCACATAGCCAAAGTTGTTCCCCATCGAGCTGATGTAGTCCAACCGATCCGTGAATGGGATGTTATGCAGATAGGTATTGCGCTCACCAATCTTCTCGTGATTGCGGTGCAAATACCCCATCACCGGCTCAAGGCCCGTAATCGTCTCACCGTCCAGCTTCAACACCATACGGAATACACCGTGGGTCGAAGGGTGGTGTGGCCCCATGTTGACCACCAGCTGATCGGTCTCGATGTCCTCGTCACCAACCCGCTGATAGTCCACACCCATCCCACTGATACTGGCCGAGTTATAAACCGCCTGATCAGAGATGTCGGTCAATTTCGATAGGTCAAAGTCCGCCGGATAGCGCACATTAGACCCATAGATATTCTTTTCCTCAGCACGGTGCACCCACCCTGCCGGCCAGCGGCTCTCAAAAGGCTTCGCCTCACCCTCAAAATAGGCCTCTTTCCAGTCCTTACGCATCGGGTGGCCAGCAAAGCCCTCCCACATCAAGA
>DAOUCZ010000045.1:0-9956 GCA_034431675.1 Anaerolineae bacterium
ACCCCTTACATCGTTGTTGTGATACGTTCACAACTGACCAGATGTCTTACTGGTTTATCAGCATTAAGACGTATTATCATGGCGCTAGGGGATAACTCATCTTTCGTTTATCTGTCCATTATGGAGATCGTCACATATGGAGACAACCTCTTCACCTCCGTCATTTATTGATTCGCTGGTGCGCTTTTGGGCGTGGCTGACCACACCCGCCCCCGAGGTTAAGCGGGACGAGCGCCAGAAGGCATCCATTTTGATGTCGATGCTGGCGGTTTTTTTGCCGCTGGCGGTGGTTTTGGTGTTTATTGGGCCGGTTACGTTTTGGATGAGTGGTACTGGCAACGGGCAGGTTTCGATGCCGGCGTTGGTGACGCTGTTTGTGGTGTTTGGCGCTTATGTGGTCAGCCGCACCGAGCGTTATCGAATTGCTGCCTATCTGGTGGTGATTTGCCCGATTCTGGCGGTGGGGGGCGTGGTGCTGACCTCGCCCAACCCACCGACGCCGGTTGCACTGGTGTTTTTGTCGCTCAGCAGCATCTTTTGCGGGTTGTTGTTTGATGCGCGTCACACGATTGTGTTTGGTTTGATTGGCGCGGCCATTGCGGTGGGGGCTTATCTGCGCCCGATAGAAGGGCAGCTGCCGGTTGCGTGGCCCATCCCGATGTATATCATCATCGCCTCATCGGTGATGGCGGTGGTGAGCCACCTGACTCAGGGCTATGTGGTGCGGCTGGAGAACGCTCAGCGCCAACTGCGCGAGCAGTATCGCGTGGCCGAGGAGGCCCGTGAGCGCGCCGAGCGTTCTGACCAAGTGAAGTCGGCGTTTTTGGCCAGCATGTCGCACGAGCTGCGTACCCCGCTGAATGCCATCATCAACTACACCAAGTTTGTCAACAAAGGTACGATGGGGCCGGTGACGCCAGAGCAGGTCGAGACGCTGGACGAGGTGATTGACAGCGCCAAGCACCTGCTCAACCTGATTAATGACGTGTTGGATATGTCGAAGATTGAGGCCGGCTCGATGACCCTGTTCATCGAGGATAATGTTGACCTCAAGGCCATCTTGACCAGCGCTTTCCATACAGCTAAGGTGCTTGCGACAGAAAAAGGCTTAGACGTCAGATTGACTATGCCCGAAGACCTGCCGCTGCTGCGCGGTGACCGTCAGCGCATCTTGCAGGCCGTGCTGAACGTGGTGTCTAACGCGGTCAAGTTCACCGAGACCGGCAGCGTCAACATCGATGCCAAACAAGATGCCGGCGATGTGCTGATTGTGGTGCGTGATACCGGCCCGGGCATCCCGCTGGAAGATCAGGCAGGGGTGTTTGAGGCCTTCAAGCAGACCAAGACCGGCCTGCGTCAGACCGGTGGCACTGGGCTGGGCATGCCGATTACCCGCAGTCTGATTGAGGCGCACGGCGGCACGGTCACGCTGCTGAGTACAGAGGGGCAGGGGACAACCTTTACCCTGCGCATCCCGATTAAGTCTGACAAGCTCGTCCCGATGGCTAACGTTTAACAGCCGGAGAGAGATATATCATGACCCCTTCTAATCCGGTGTTGTTGTACGTTGAGGACGAAGCGCGCAGCCGCCGCGTGATGCAGATGATGGCTGCCAGCTTGAACATCAACACCTTGATGATTTTCGAGGACAGCAGCGACTTTGAGCAGCGGGTGTCGGCCCTAGAGCCGCGCCCCGACGTGATTTTTCTGGATATTCATGTGCTTCCGGTGGACGGGTTTGGCCTGCTCAAACTGCTCCGCTCGATGCCACAATATCAAAAGACGCCGATTGTCGCCATGACCGCCAGCGTGATGAGCGAAGAAATCCACCAGCTGCGTACAGCGGGGTTCGATGGTTGTATCGCTAAGCCGATCGACATCGATACTTTCCCCGAATCGCTGCGACGGATTTGTGCCGGCGAACAGGTCTGGCGTATTACGTGAGGATGCGTCACACTTGACGCACCGTTAGAAAGCGAGAAGGGTATCGATATGGGCAAGCACGCGCTGATCATTGATGACAACACCAAGAACGTCAACATTCTGGCCATCTTGCTCAACGAGCAGAATGTTACCAGCACGTTGGTCACGCACCCCAATCAGTTAGATGCAGCCTTGGACACGCTGGAGGCGGTGGATGTGATTTTCATCGACCTCGAGATGCCGGGGATGAGCGGGTTTGATGTGCATGCCCGCCTGAAAGCCGATGCACGCTTTGCCCATGTGCCGATGGTGGCCTACACCGTCCACGTCAGCGAGATGAATGTGGCCAACGAGCACGGCTTTGACAGCTTTTTGGGCAAGCCGCTGGATTCGGAGAAGTTCCCTGACCAGCTGGCACGTATCTTGAGCGGCGAGCCGGTCTGGTCGCGCGGGGGATAACCCCTGCGCTCCATCCGGATAGAACAAAACCCCCCTCACTCGCATCACCGAGTGAGGGGAGTTTTGTTTTGGAGGAGGGCAGGGGGATGCGGGGTTAATGCGATTCCCACACCTTGTTGCCATCCAAAACCGAGATGAGCTGTGGGATAAAGCTGTCGATGTCGATTGGCTTGGGGATAAATCCGCTCAGGCCCTTGGCTTGCGCTCTGGGGATTTCGGTGCCCGGGTCAGAGGCGGATACGGCCACCACCGGCACATTTTGTAGGCCTATGGTGCGCTGAAGAGCATCGAACACATCATAGCCGCTGGCGTGTGCTGGCAGCATCAGGTCGAGCAGGATCAGGTTGGGGCGAAAGTCTTTGATTTTGGGGATGGCGATTTCGGCAAACCCCCAGCGGTCAAATTCGACGATTGCGCCGGCGCTTTCGAGCAGGATACGCACAACCCCGCGGTTGCGTGCATCATCCTCGACATAAAAGATGCGTTTGTTTTTCAGATCGGTCATCGTGTGGTGCTCCTCATCGACGTGGTCGTTGGATATGGGTGATGCGAAAGGTGGAGAGATGTATCAAACTTGCTCATGGGGGTATTGCGCGCCGATGTACCAATCCACAGGGATATAATGGATGAATGATTAAGAGATGATGTGAACCTTCACAAGGCCAGCAGCACACATTCTCCCCCCGTGCTGCTTATCCAGATTATCTTATGCCAGATGATGTTATTGTTCTCAATCATTGTACCGCCTAGAGCCTTTTTTGCGGCTAAAGATTGCAGATTTGATATAAACCCGCTGATTGTGATCGTGATGATAGACCGCGTGATAGCTGATCTCTTTTTTGCGAGTTTTGGGGCGTCGTCGCAATCGGCAAGCGCTCCCACTGACCCCGCCAGTGATGAGGAATGCACATGGTCATGCGGGTGTGTACTTTGTACTGCAATGTTTAACAAATGGTATTGGCGCATTGCATCAAAAATTTTCTATACTAAGATGCGCCTGTGATTG
Organism: Anaerolineae bacterium; assembly: GCA_034431675.1. Taxonomy (GTDB): domain Bacteria; phylum Chloroflexota; class Anaerolineae; order Aggregatilineales; family Phototrophicaceae; genus Flexicrinis. The sequence continues at coordinate 3,389 of DAOUCZ010000045.1, forward strand.
GGTAATCATTTTTTTCTCATAAAACCAGTGCGCTTGCAGAGTGCTGGTTGGGATTAGAGTAATTGAGGAATTTATGCTTCGTCGTGTGCTCACTGTCTTGACTTGGATCATGGTACTAACGCTGCTGGCAGGGACGGTGAGCGCAGCACCGATGACTGGCCCATTGACCCTCGCGAATTCCATCACAGGTGGCACTGCAAACACCTTGTTGGGAGGCACTGTCACCCAGATTGTGGAGCTGCCCAGCGGCAACATCGTGATTACTGCGCCGGGATGGAATGGCGGGCGTGGGGCGGTGATTTGCCTGACGCCGGCGGAATATCGGGCGGGAAACATCGTCATTAGCGCGGCGAATGCCCTGACGGGCAGCCTGACCACCGCCAGCGTCGGCAATGGTGGGATTACTGTCCTTTCCAATGGGCATTATGTGGTGCGCTCGCACCAGTGGGAGCCGACCGCATCACCCGCTAACCTCGGCGCGGTGACGTGGGTCAATGGCAGCACCTGCATCCCTTATGGCGAGTCGTCACGCGGGGCGGTGGTGAGCGTCAGTAATTCGCTGGTCGGCACAGCTGCTGCGGACAGCGTCGGGTCGGCAGGGGTGGTGGCGCTGGCCAACGGTAATTATGTGGTTGGCTCGCCCGGGTGGGACAACGGCGCGGTGACCAATGTCGGTGCAGTGACGTGGTGCGATGGCTCAACTGGCTGTGCGGGCGCGGTGAGCACGTCCAACTCGCTGACCGGCGCGCTCAGCGGCAATGCGGTGGGTCTTCGGGTATACAGCCTTGGCAACGGGCACTATGTGGTGCATTCTCCGGGCTGGGAGGCGGTGGCCGGAACGACCGATATCGGCGCGGTGACGTGGGTGGACGGCACAAACGGTTTTCCAACCGGCGCATCCTCGCGCGGGGTGACGGTGAGCGCGGTCAACTCGCTGGTGGGCACGCGCGCCAGCGATCAGATTGGCAGTCACGTCACATCGACTACCCTCCCAGACCTCACGGTGCTGCCCAATGGCAGTTACGTGGTGTCTTCACCGCGCTGGGACAACGGCGCGGCGGCCACCGATGCCGGCGCGGTGACGTGGTGTGACGGCACTGGTGGCTGTACCGGCGCGATTAGCAGTGCTAACTCGCTGGTGGGCAGCACCACAAACGATCAGGTGGGCGACCATGCCGGCGGTAATCCGGGTGTGGCGGTGCTGACCGACGGGAATTACGTGGTGCGTGCCCGCGCGTGGGATAACGGCGCGACGGTAGATGTGGGGGCGGTGCGCTGGTGCAGCGGCTCTGCCGGCTGTACCGGCACGTTTAGCGCGGCCAACGCGCTGATTGGTGCTGCTGCCAACCATTCGATTGGCTTTGGCCGGATTGTGCCTTTGCCCGCTGGGCGTTATGTGGTGACATCACCGCGCTGGGATAACGGCGTGGCCACCGATGCTGGCGCAGTGACGTGGTGTGATGTGGGTGGCTGCACCGGCAATGTGACAACCTCCAACTCGGTCTATGGCAGCGCGCTCAACGATTTTGTTGGGACGTCGGTGGTGACCTTGACCAACGGCAATTACCTGATTTGCGCCGACCTTTGGAACAATGGGGCAGCTACCGATGCCGGTGCAGTGACATGGGTGAACGGCACAACCGGTATCCCGTTTGGGGAGGTTGGTCGGGGGGCGGCGGCCAGCGCCAGCAACTCAGTGATTGGCACGACAACTAGTGAACAAGTCGGTTATAGCTGTACCCCGCTGAGCAATGGGCATTATGTGTTGGGTGTGCCCGGGTGGGATAATGGCGCATTGAGCAATGCAGGTGCAGCACGCTGGTGCAACGGTACAACGGGGTGCAGCGGCGCACTGACGGCTGCCAACTCGCTCACAGGGGCGCAGGCTGATGACTTGGTTGGGCTGCAAGTTACAGCGCTGACCAACGGCAATTACGTCACATCTACCTTGCGCTGGGACAATGGCGCAGTGCCGGATGTGGGCGCTGCGACGTGGGTTAACGGCAGCAACGGCCACCCGATGGGCGCTTCTGGTCCGGGCGCGGTGGTCGGCGTGAGTAATTCGCTGGTTGGCACAACAACTTCGGATTTTGACACGCTCTATATTGTGCCGCTGAGCAACGGCAATTATGTGGTCAATGTGCCGTACTGGGGGGCATTGGATTACGGCGCGGTGGCATGGGGCAGCGGCAGCACTGGCAGTGCCGGCGTGATTGGTGCGGCCAATGCACTGGTGGGCACTAACGAGACCGATACGATTGGGTCTTATCAGAGTTCGCCCACCACCAACGGCGTCTCGGCCCTGCCCAATGGCAATTATGTGATTGCCAGCGGGGGCTGGAATGCTGGTTTTGGCGCGGTGATGGTGGGCAGCGGCACAGGGGGCACGGTAGGCGCGGTCAGCAGCAGCAATGCCCTCGTTGGTGGCACAACGAGTCATTTTGTGGGCTATAACAACATCACGCTGCTGGCGGATGGCTCATTTTTTGTGCGCTCGTCGAACTGGGACAACGGCGCGACCTCCAACGTTGGCGCGCTGACATGGAGTGATGGTGAGCTAGACCCGTGTGCGGCCTACAGCTTCCCTTATACCTTGACTAGTGCCTCGCCGGCTGAGCTGCGACAGGCTATCACTTGCGCCAACACCAACGGCGCATCGGCGGATGTGATTGACCTAGACGGGTTCTCGGTTGTGGTTGCTGATTCCTTTGGGGATTACCTTGGGGCAACCGGCTTGCCGCAAATCACCACCCCCATCACCCTGCGCAACGGCACAATCACGCGCACCGGCTCTGCCAACTTCCGCTTGTTGGCGGTGTCTGGCACGGGCAGCCTGACGCTGCGCCAAGTGATACTGGGCAATGGCGGCGGCAGCGGCTTTGCAAACAATGGTGGCACGATTTTTGCCGCTACATCGTCGGTGTTGACGCTGGTCGATGTGACGATGACCGGCTCAAGTATCGGCAGCGCCTATGATGGCAGCGCGATCTTCGCATCTGGCACGACCAACATCATTAACTCGACCTTGAGCGGCAACGGGGGCGGGCGCGGTGCGCTGACGGCCCAAAACGGCCCACTGCTCATCCAAAACAGCCTCATCAGCGGTAACTCGGCGACCGCAGCCTCGACCGGCGGGATATTCCTAGCCAATATCAACGCTGTGATTCACAACAGCACCATCACCGGCAACTATGCTGCATCGACCAACGCCAGTCATGCCGGCGGCATCCTCACCGACAGCAGCACGGTGAACCTGACGATTCGCAACAGCATCGTGTGGGACAATCGCAACAGCAACAACAGTGCTCCGCAAATCGTCAATGCCGGCAGCGGCAGCACTACCGTCACACGCAGCATTGTGCAGGGCGGCGGCTTTGGCGGCATCGACAGCAACCCGCTGTTTGTCAGCCCGATTACCGCCTCTGCGACGCCGAATGCGGGGGGCAACTTCCGGCTTGCGGCCTTTAGCCCAGCTGTGGATGCCGGCGCCAATGCCGATGTGCCGGCAGACAGCTATGATGTGAACGGCAACAGCAATACCACTGAAGACGCCCCCGACCGTGATGGCCTCCCACGCCGCTATAACGACGCGGGGGTGACTGACAGCGGCACAGGCACAGCCCCGATCGTCGATTTTGGTGCATACGAACGGCAGACCGACTCGAGCGAGGCGGTGGAGGTGGATTACTGCAACCTTCAGTTCCCCACCTCGTTTACCGCCGCGTCTGGCGCAACCTCACCGGTGATTTATGGGCGGGTCTATGAGGATGACAACGGCGTCCTCACGTCTAGCCCGGGGGCACACCCCAGCATCAGCGCGCAGTTGGGTTATGGCCCGCTGGCCAGCGACCCGCGCAACAAAAATCCGGCGTGGCGCTGGTTTGCCACCACCTATAATGTGCAGGTTGGCAACGATGATGAGTATATGGGCACGTTTGCTGTCCCTTATGCGCCCACCGGCACGCAGCTGTCGTATACCTATCGCGTGTCGCTGGACGGCGGGGTCAACTATACCTACTGCGACATCAACGGCAACGGCACAAACCTTGGCCTTGGCTTCAGCGCTGCCGACCTTGGCACACTGACGATTTCGCCGGGGGGGCAGCCCACCCTCAGCATTAACGATGTGTCTGCTAATGAAGGCAACAGCGGCGTCACAAACTTTGTCTTCACCATCAGCCTCAACGGCCCAAGCCTGAGCGCGGTCACTTTCGACGTCGCCACGGCGGACAACACGGCTACCACGGCCAATAACGACTATCTGGCCAACAGCGCCAGCTTGACGATTGCGGCGGGGCAGACCAGCACCACCTTTACCGTGCAGGTGAACGGCGACACCACCGCCGAGCCAAATGAGACGTTCTTCGTCAATATCACCAACGTGGTGGGCGCATCGGTCGGTGACGGGCAGGGGCAGGGGACGATTGTCAACGATGATGACCCGTGCACAGCCTACAGCTATCCCTATACCCTGACCGGAAACACACAGGACGAGCTGCGCTTGGCCATTGCCTGCGCCAATGCCAACGGCGCATCAGCCGATTTGATTGACCTGAACGGCCAAACCATCACGCTGACCAACCAATATGCGATTTCGTCGCTAGCATCTGGCATTGGCCTGCCCGAAATCACCACCCCGATGACCGTGCAAAACGGTGTAATCGTGCGCAGCAGCAGCGACTTGTTCCACTTCTTCGTCAATGACAGCCAGCTGACGCTGAACCATATCACGCTGTCTGGCGGCAACCCGGGGGTGGATGGCGGCGCGATTATGAACTGGAACGGGGCAACCCTGACCATCAACCATGGGCGCATCGTGGGTAACTATGGGAACTTTGGCGGCGCGATTTTTAACGGGAATGGCTCGTCGCTGACGCTGACCAATACGCTGGTGGCTGGCAACCGTGCGAATAACACTGGCGGCGGCATCCGCAACCGCGGCACTCTGGTGTTGAACAACTCGACAATTGCCGCCAACTTCACCTCTACGGGCACGCTGGACGGCGGCGGCGGCATCTCGAGCGCAGGGACATACAGCGTGGTGCTCAACAACTCGCTGGTCTATGGCAACGAGGCCAACACCGCCAATCCAGAGATTAACGGCGCATATACCAGCAATAACAGCCTTGTTGGGGTTAACCCGTCGTTTGTCAATCTGCTGGACGCCAGCGATACCGCGCCGACCACTGCCGGCGATTATCGCCTCGGCAATCTGAGTGTGGCGGTGGATGCCGGCAATAACAGCCTGATACCGAGCGGCGTGACCACCGACCTCGACGGTAATCCGCGCCGCTATAACGATACGGGGGTGGCCGATAGCGGTGTTGGCACTGCCCCAATCGTGGATATAGGCGCATATGAAAAACAGACCAACTCGGTCTTACAAGCCGATGTCAGCATCACCAAGACCGATGGGCAGACCGCCGAAGTGCCGGGGACGAGCGTCACCTATACCATTGTGGCCAGCAATGCCGGCCCAAACAACGCCCCGACCGTGACGGTGACCGATACCTTCCCCGCCAGTGTCACGGGTGTGACGTGGATGTGTGTCAGCGCGGGCGGGGGCAGCTGCACTGCCTCTGGCAGCGGCAATATCAGCGAGACGGTGAACTTGCCCGTGGGCGGCAGCGTGACCTTTACGGCCACCGGCTTTATCAGCCCGAGTGCGGTGGGTACACTGAGCAATACCGCCGTGGCGTCAGTGGGCGGCGGGGTGAGTGACCCGAACCCGTCCAATAACAGCGCCACCGATACCGATACCCTGACCCCGCAGGCCGATGTCAGCATTACCAAGACCGATGGGCTAACCGAGGCGGTCGCGGGGACGAGCATTACCTATCACATCGTGGCCAGCAACAGCGGCCCAAGCAATGACCCGACCGTGACGGTGACCGATACGTTCCCTGCCAGCATCACGGGTGTGACGTGGACATGTGTTGGCGTGGGCGGGGGCACTTGTACCGCTGCCGGCAGTGGCAATCTCAATGAAACCGTTAATTTGCCCGTGGGCGGCAGCGTGACCTTCACGGCCACCGGCACGATCAGCCCGAGCGCGGTGGGCACGCTGAGCAATACCGCCACGGCATCGGTGAGCGGCGGGGTGTCTGACCCAGACCCGTCCAACAACAGTTCCACCGATAACACCACGGTTGTCCCGCCGGCGGGCATCACCATCAGCCCGACGACGGTCAACGTGGCCGAGGGCGGCGCAGCGGACAGCTATACGCTGGTGCTGGATGCTGCCCCCGCAGCGGATGTCACGGTTGAGCTGACGTTTGGCGGGCAGGTGCGCGTGAGCACCGACGGTACAAACTTCTTTGCCGCGCCGGTGATGGTAACCTTCACCACGGCCAACTGGGCAGCACCGCGCACCATCACCGTGCAGGCCGTTGATGACTTTGTGGCAGAAGGGCCGCATAACACCTCGGTTGACCACGACCTGAGCAGCGCCGACCCCAACTATGATGGGCTGCTGGCAGACAGCGTGACCGCCAACATCACCGATAATGACGCTGCTGGGGTGACCATCAGCGCGGCAGCGGTGAACGTGACCGAGGGCGGCGCAGCC
>DAOUCZ010000046.1:0-12402 GCA_034431675.1 Anaerolineae bacterium
GGGTGGCAGGCTCATATCCGCGGGGTAATGACGTACATGTTTGGTCTGGACTATTTCGTCTCGGACTTTTTGCGTGGGACAGTAGAAGGGCGTGAACGAGCGTTTTATCTGTTCAGCGCAGATTATGGCTTTGATTTCAGCGCGAGTTAGGGGGTGTGAGGATGAACAGTGTCACCATACGCGAAGTGATTTTACATGCGGTCGGTTTACCGCTGGTGGAGAAACTGAAAACCAGCTATGGGGCTGAGCCGTTTAAGTCGGCGGTGATTGTGGAACTCATCACCGCGGATGGACGGGTGGGGTGGGGAGAGTGCCCAACCAAGATGCGCCCGTCTTATGCCTATGAGACAGTGGCAACGGCTCTGCATGTGTTGAGCGAGTTTTTGATCCCCGCAGTGGTTGGCAAAACCATCACCACGCCGACGGAACTGCCGAAGCTGATGGGGGCATCGCGCGGGCATCCGATGGCCAAACATGCGCTTGAGTCGGCGGTTTGGGATGTGTGGGCGCAGGCCAACGACATGACACTGGCCGAGGCGTTCGCTGCGCATTTGCCGGCGGGTCATCAGCCCAAAGGGCATGCTGTGGTGGGGGTGAGCATTGGGATACAAGAGAGCGTCCCCGCCACTTTGGACATTATTACCAAACGTCTAGAGCAGGGGTATGGGCGTATCAAGCTGAAGATTGCGCCGGGCTGGGATGTGGAATTGGCGCGCGAGGTGCGCAAAGTCTATCCAGACATCACCTTGATGCTGGATGCCAACAGCGCTTATCGCTTGAGTGATGCCGCGCATCTCAAGCAGCTGGATGACCTGAATCTGCTGATGATTGAGCAGCCTTTGGGCTTTTATGACATCTATGAGCACAGCAAGCTGCAACCGATGCTGCGGACACCGGTTTGCCTTGATGAGAGCATTCACAGCGCGGGGGACGCCCTGATGGCGATTGAGCTGGGGGCGTGCAAAATCATCAACCTGAAGCCGGCGCGTGTGGCGGGGTATACCGAAAGCCTTGAGATTTACAAAATCTGTGCGGCGCATAATGTGCCTTTGTGGGTGGGGGGGTTGCTAGAGACGGGGGTTGGGCGCGCTGCCAATCTGGCGTTTGCCTCGCTGCCGGCAGTAACTTTGCCCTGTGACATCAGCGCGACCGATCGCTATTATCAGCGCGACCTCACTGAGCCGCCGTTTGTGCTGAGCGCAGGCAGTGTCATCCATACGCCGACGGGTGTTGGGTTGGGTGTGGCCGTTCAGCATGATCGTATCGCTGAGGGGGCGGATTATTGGCGTCAGCACTATCCGTATCGGACATAGCCTGCCTCATTTGGGATGAGAGCATCAGAGGGTGTGTTGGGTGGGTTTTACCCGATGCGACCAAGTTTTTTGACGGCGGCCCACAACAATTTGTATGCTCTACAGCGGTTTTTGTTTATGCTTTGCCAAAAAAAGGCTTGCCATGATTTATTCTGACCGCGACATCAAGCGTCTATTGGCCGAGGGGCGTATCGTCGTTGCGCCTGCGCCAGACCTTGATACGCAGCTAGGCTCTTGCTCGCTCGATTTACGACTGTCTAGCGAGTTCAGTGTGTTTGAGTATAACAAACACCCGTTCATCGATGTGCGGGATGGCAAAGCCAGTCGCAACGTGATGAAGAGCATTGTGGTAGAAGAGGAACAGCCGTTTGTACTGCATCCGGCCAGCTTTGTGCTGGCCATCACGCTGGAGCATGTGGAGCTGCCCGATGATGTGGTGGGACGCCTAGAGGGGCGCAGCAGCCTTGGGCGACTGGGGATTATTGTACATGCCACTGCCAGCGTGATTGACCCCGGATGGCGTGGGCGTATCGTGTTGGAGCTGGCCAATCATGGGCCGCTGCCGGTGGCGCTCTATCCGGGGATGCGGGTGTGCAGCATGACCTTTGAACCCCTGAGTTCGCCCGTCGATGTACCGTATTGGAAGAAGGCGCAGGCCAAATATCGCGGCCAGAACAGCGCGCAGGGCAGCCGAATCAGCGATGACCCGGAGGTGCAGGAATGACTTTAGACCGTCACCCAGAGTATCAATACCTTGACCTGTTGAGCGACATCATGGCCAATGGGGTCGAAAAGAAAGAGTTTAATACCGGCATTGCCCTCAAGAGTGTGTTTGGGCGGATGATGCGCTTTGACTTGTCGCAGGGGTTTCCGCTGCTGACCACCAAGCGCGTGTTCTGGAAGGGCATCATCCATGAACTGGTGTGGTTTTTGCGCGGGGATACCAATGTGCGGTATCTGGCCGAGAACGGCGTCCACATCTGGGATGACTGGGCGTATCGGGAATATGCAAAGGCCGCCAAAGCGGGCGATGTGCCAGAGCTGTCGATTGAGGCCTTTGGGCAAAAAATTGCCGAAGATGAGGCATTTGCCCAGCAGTGGGGTGAGCTTGGGCCGGTTTATGGGCGGCAGTGGCGGCGCTGGCCGGCGCGCGATGGACGAGAGATTGACCAGCTGAAATGGGCGATTATGAAGCTGAAGAAATATCCCGACCGTAAGCATGTGGTGGTCTCGGCATGGAATCCTGAGTATATCTATGAGATGGCTGCCCCCGGGACGACCATGGCCATACCGCCGTGCCATACCATGTTTCAGTTTAATGTGCAGGGTGACCGCCTGAGCTGTATGCTGTTTCAGCGCAGTGGGGATATGTTCCTTGGTGTGCCGTTCAACATTGCCAGCTATGCGCTGCTGACGATGGTGGTGGCGCAGGTCTGCGGCTATCAACCCGGCGAGTTTGTTCATACGCTTGGTGACGCGCACATCTACAGCAATCACTATGAGCAAGTGGCACTGCAAACTCAGCGTCAGCCGCGCCCACTGCCAACCATGACGATTAATCCCGCCAAGACCGACATCGACGATTTTGTGTATGAAGACTTTGAGCTGAGCGGCTATGACCCGCATCCATCAATTCGCGGTGAGATAACGGTGGTGGGAGGGTTCAATGAGTCTGACCGTGACGAGTTTATGGGGCGCGGGGGGTGATTGGGTATTTCGCAACCCGCCTTTTTATTTTTTTATAGTGCTGTAAACCCGTACAGACCGTCCAAGAGGGCGGTCTGTACGTTTGGCCTTAGATTGACAATAGAACAAAATTTCGATTATAATGACCTTATGGACATACAAGCAACCACCCCAAGCCAAGCTCTAGAATTGTTCGCTCAAATGGGTGATATGACACGCTTTGAGCCGGGCGGTGATTCTCCGCAGGATGAGCGGCGTGATGACCCGCGTTTATATCAATCGCAAAGTTTGCTGGAATGTATTGCACATCTGCAAACGCCCAAAGGTGTTAAGCCTGTGCTTAAGACGATGGTGACGACGGCGTGCGAGCGCAACTGTCACTACTGCCCATTCCGCGCGGGGCGAGGCAAGATGAAGCGGGTGACTTTTACACCTGATGCACTGGCCGGCGCATTTGACCGCTTGCAGCGTGCTAAACGGGTGGACGGGCTATTTTTGTCGTCCGGCATCATCAAGGGGAGCGTGACGACACAAGATAAACTGCTGGATACCGTCGAGATTGTGCGGGGCAAGTATCGTTATCGCGGATACGTGCATCTCAAAATTATGCCGGGTATCGAACGGGATCAACTGCACCGTGCGATGCAGCTGGCTGACCGTGTTTCGGTCAATCTAGAAGCGCCGACTCAGCAGCGACTGGATGCGTTAGCTCCTATGAAGGTTTTTATGGGAGAACTGTTGGGCATGCTGGAGATGGCAGAGGTGATCCGGCGCGAGAACCCCCGCGAGAAGTTGGGCAGTACGGTCACCCAGTTTGTGGTGGGTGCGGTAGGGGATACCGATCTTGAGCTGATGGCGCTGAGCGAGAAATTGTTTCATCAGCTGCATTTGTCACGGGTTTATTATTCGGCCTTTCATCCGGTGGATCAGACCCCATTTGAAAATCTTGCGCCAGTGAGTGCTCTTCGTGAGCATCGACTGTATCAGGCAGGGTTTTTGCTGCGGGACTATGGCTTTGGGCTGGAGGATTTGAGCTTTGAGCGGGGCGAGAACCTGCGACAGGACATCGACCCTAAGCGTGCGTGGGCGGAGGAGAACTTACGTCATACGCCGGTAGATTTGCAGACGGCAGAGCGCGCGATGCTGCTGCGTGTGCCACAGATTGGCCCACAGAGTGCTGATGCGATTTTGCGCGCGCGTGCGGTGCGCCGTCTGGTCGATTTATCGCAGCTGCGGGGCTTGGGGGTGAAGTCACCAGAGACGCTTGCGCCCTATGTGTTGTTGGATGGCAAGCGCCCGCCGCAGCAGTTGGGCTTATTCTCCGACGCATCCTAGGCGGGGTTAAGGTCACCCTCACATGCTGGCAACACAATGCACCTATATGGGCAAAGGCGCATTGAGAGGGCCGGTATGACCGCATGTGTATGGGTGCTTGGAGACCAACTGCTGGAGATGCACCCTGCCATTGAAGCTGCCCGTGCTGAGGTTGAGGGGTTTCGCGTAGTCATTATCCACAACAGACAAAAGATTACCCGTTTGCCATATCACCGGCAGAAGCTGACGCTAATTTTGAGCGCGATGCGACATTATGCTGTGCGCCTGCGATCGCGCGGCATGACAGTGGATGAGCTGCACGCTGATGATATTGTGGACGTATTAAGTGCCTACATACACACGCATCATATCCAGAAACTTTATACCATGCGCGCGAGCGCTTATGATGGGGGTATGCTGCAAGACTCGCTTGCTGCGCGCTTGAATGTTCAGGTGATGGTGTTGCCCAACACACAGTTTTTGACTGGACATTTTGACCCGTTCCCAGACCCACAAAAGCGCGTGATTCTTGAGACGTTTTATCGGGCGATGCGCAGACATCTGGGAATATTGATGACGGAGGACGGTCAACCGGTAGGTGAACAGTGGAATTTTGACCGTGATAACCGTAAATCGCTGCCCAAAAACGGCCTAAACCTGCCGGATTTGCCGACCTTTACCCCAGACTCAATCACGTTGAGGGTGATGGATGAGATACGCGCGTCGGGGCATGGGGTTGGACGGCTAGAGGGCTTTGGCTATGCTGTAACCCATGAAGACGCAGCTGCCGCACTAGAAGATTTTATTGTTCGGCGTCTGGCATGGTTTGGTGACTATGAAGATGCGATGACAATCCGTCATCGCACGTTGTTTCATTCGGTGCTTTCGCCTTATCTAAACCTCGGTTTGCTCACGCCGCTGCAAGTGATTGAACCTGCGATTCAGGCCTATAAGGATGGGCTTGCGCCATTAAATGCAGTAGAGGGGTTTGTGCGGCAGGTGATTGGCTGGCGAGAATATATGTACTGGCAGTATCGGCGGATGATGCCCGCTTTGGCTGATGCCAATGCGTGGCAGGCGCAGCGTGACGTGCCATCTTGGATGTGGACGGGTGAAACCCCGATGAACTGCCTGCGTCATACGTTGGGCGCGCTGCTGGAAACCGGCTATACACATCACATCGAGCGGCTGATGCTGCTATCAAACTTTTTTATGCTGACAGGGGTTAGCCCACAGGCGGCGACACGCTGGTTCAGCGCGCTGTACGTCGATGCTTATGATTGGGTGATGCAGAGCAATGTCATTGGAATGGGCTTGAATGCTGATGGGGGTATGATTGCGACCAAACCCTATATCGCTTCGGCAAACTATATCAACAAGATGGGCGATGCCTGTGGCGGATGCCCGTTTGACCCCAAAAAGCGAGTAGGTGAACGCGCTTGTCCATTCAATGTATTGTATTGGAATTTTCTCATCACCCATGAAGAGCGACTGCGCGCCAATCCGCGCAGTGGGCCGGCGGTGCTGGGTTTGAAGCACGTGAGCGAGGCAGATCGTATGCAGATACAGGCAGAGGCGCAAGCATTTTTAAGGGAATATGTGCCATGAAACAAACGCATCAGGTGGTGTATATCGCATTAGATGGCTCATCCACGGTGATTAGGGTGGAACATGGTGCAAATCTTCGACGTGCACTGTTGGCAGCTGGGATTTCGCCTTATACACGGCTGACGAAACGTGCCAACTGCGGTGGACGAGGGCTGTGCGCAACCTGCGGCGTGTGGTTAGCGGGCGGCGAGCCTATGCCCGTGCATTGGCATGACCGTGCTGCAAAAGCGTTTGGCTATCCGCGGTTGTCCTGCCAAATCACGGTGACACAAGACCTGATGGTGCGCCAAGTGTCAAAGTGGATATGGGGTGGACGCCGTAGTAAACCAGATAGTCAAGCATGATACACTTGGAATAACGCTCAGGGGTTCTAGGGTGCTATCTTGGTTTTATGGTGACTGACTACGCAACTGCACAATCTTATGACGGCCTTGTTCGGCAGATTGAGCGCTATATCTGCCAGAACCTAGACCATCCGCTTGACCGCGTGACGCTGGCGGAGATGACGGGGTTTTCCATCCCACATTTCCATCGGGTATTTACGGCACACATGGGCGAAAGCGCTATCAGTTATGTGAGGCGGATGCGCCTGATTAGCGCTGGACGCAAGCTGAGGATGGGCGCAGTAGACATCATGGCGGTGGCGCTGGCGGCGGGCTATGAGTCTCATGCGGCGTTTAGCAAGGCGTTTAAGAAGCAGTTTGGGGTCAGCCCCAGTGTGTTTCGTCGGCTTGGTTGCGCGGGCGCGACGGCACTTTTGAGACAAGCCTCATTACCCCATAAGGAGCAGTAGACCCATGAAAATCACCGTAACGAGTATCCCTGTCACCAACCAAGAGCAGGCGCACAAGTTCTATACCGAGGTACTGGGCTTTGTGACCAAACGAGATATTCCGTTGGGCGATGCGCGCTGGCTAACGCTGGTATCGCCAGAAGAGCCAGAAGGTGTGGAACTGCTGTTAGAGCCGAATGGTGAATATCCGACCATGAAGGCGTTTAAGGCGGCGTTGGTGGCTGACGGCATCCCATACAATATGTTTTTGGTTTCCGACGTGTATGCAGAGTATGACCGACTGCGCGCACGGGGTGTCGAGTTTACGATGGAGCCAACCAACATGGGCGCGACAACTGCGGCCATCTTTCATGATACCTGTGGCAACCTGATCCAGATTTACCAGATGAACGGCTAGAAGCGCGCAGAAGATACAAAAGACACCCCGAACAACTTGGGGTGTCTTGCATTTTCGTGGGCAGTGGGGATAGTAAGATTGTGGCGCTAAACCCCCAAACATGCCTTGATTTCTGGCAAGGCTTGTTCGGCGGCGGCGCGCCCTAGGGCGATTGGTTTTTGCATATCGCTGAATTCGAGGGATGGCATTTCGGTCACCGCTGGGCGCAGATAGACATCGGGGGGATAATCTTTCAGTCGCAGCTGATGAACATACCACATCACAATACGGTATGATCGCCAGAGGGCGGCTACACTGCCGGGGGCTTTGCCGGTTTGGGCAGAGCGCATCAAGGGGATGTCGAAGGGTAAGCCGATGCCAAGCAGTGAGCTGAGCGGGTCGCCCCACTGGGTGGGTTCTAATGCGGGATAGACATCCACGGCGATGATACGCCCACCTGTGCCTTTTCCGTAGCCGCGGGCATAGGCTGATGGGGTGGCGACGCTGTCGATGACTCCGCCATCTGCCAGAATTTTGTCATCGATTTCGACTGGAGGGAAAGCGGCAGGCACAGCGGCAGAGGCCAGCACGGCGGGCACGACTTCCCCGCTGTCGAGGTCAACTTCTTGACCGGTAATCATGTCTACGGCGGTGACGACCAGCGGGATGCGAAGCTGGTCAAAGCGGATGCCACCGAGAGCATCGCGCAAGACATCTGCAAGGCGCTGCTGCCGGCCTTTGCTGCTGAATAGGTTGGAGAACAGGCTTGCGCCCTGAAACTTTCCGAGGGTTTCGGCGATGGTTTCGGGTGGATTGCCGGCCGCATAGAGTGCCCCGACGATGCCCCCCATACTCGTCCCAATAATCAAGTCGATGGGGATGCGCTCTCGCTGTAAAACTTCAAGGATGCCGACGTGTGCGAGGCCGCGGTTGCCGCCGCCGCCAAGGACGAGCGCGATTTTGGCAGGCATGAGTGTCTGTCTCCTGTGTGGGGGTGTCGGTTTAGCTGTCGCCAGAGTCTACCTTCTCGGTCAGCAGGCGGCGCAGTACCTTGCCGACGAAAGACTTGGGCAGCGCTTCCCTAAATTCTATATCAACCGGTACGGCATGTGGTTCTAGGCGGCGCTGGCATAAGGCTAGCAGTTCATCTTTGCTGAGGGTCGTACCCGGGCGGGGGACAACATAGGCTTTGACATGTTGTTGTCCTTGGGAGTCGCTGTCTATACTGACACCGACGACGGCGGCTTCGAGGACTTTGGCGTGTTCATACAGCACTTCTTCGACATCGCGCGGATAGACGCTGTATTCACCGGTCAGGATGACGTCTTTTTTGCGCGCGACAATCTGGAAGTAGCCGTCATGGTCACACTGGGCGATGTCACCGGTATAAAGCCAGCCATCTCGCAAAGCCGATTCGGCGTCGGATGAGGGGGTGTTTGGTTCTGTGCCACCCCAGTAGCCGCGCATGATTTGCGGCCCGCGCACGCGCAGCTCTCCGATGTAGCCGGCCGGTAAGGGGTGACCGGTTTGCATATCCACGATTTCGGCGTCGGTATTGGGCAAGGGGACGCCGATATAGCCCACTTTGCGGGTGCCATATAGGGGGTTGGCATGAGTGATGGGGCTGGCCTCGGTTAGGCCATAGCCTTCGACCAGACGGCCACGGGTGAGTTTTTCGAAGGCTTCTTGCACTTCGATTGGCAGGGGGGATGCGCCGCTGATGCAGGCCTTGATGGTGTTGAGGCCATAGCTGCGGACATTAGGCGCATTGTTGATGGCGGTATACATCACCGGTACGCCGGGGAAAATGGTTGGCTTATATTTTTTGATGGATTCGAGAACCTGCATCAGATCGAACTTGGGCAGCTGGATCATGGTTGCGCCGATCGCAATCGGGACATTCATGGCGGTGGTCATGCCATAGCTGTGGACGAGAGGGAGCGCGCTCAGGAAGATCTCTTGGCCATATTCAAGGTCAGGAACCCAATGGCGGGTTTGCATGGCATTGGCCACAAGGTTTTTGTGCGTCAGGCAAACGCCTTTGGGGCTGTCGGTTGTGCCGCTGGTGAAGACGATGGCGGCGAGGTCGTCTACTGTACTGTGTGTGGGTGGGGCGGGGTTATCCGCAGAGATGTCGGCCACCAAATCGTCATAGAGATGGGCAAATTTGCGCAGGCGTCGGCGGTTTTCGAGGTCGCGTTTATCTTCGGTTAGGTCTATCAAGATAATGGTAATGCTGGGCAGTGCGGCCTTTACGAGCGCTGCGAGCTGTTCGTATTCCTGAAGGGTGATGAGGCAGTGGGCCTCGGTGGCGCGCGCAGCTTCGATGATGCTGGAGGCGCTCGCGTCGGGGTTGGGCAGCACTACCACACCGCCCGCTTTGAGAGTGGCATAATACGACAGGATAAACTGTGGTGAGGTTGGCAGGACAATCGCGACCCGCTGACCTGCACTGACGCCTAATCCCCGTAGGGCATGGGCCAGCTGATTGGCGTGGTCATTGAGCTGACCATAGGTAAGCGTGTGCCCGTTGAACACGGTTGCGGGGCGTTTGGGCAGCCACTCTGCCGCAGATTCGAGGAATTTGTGCAGTGGTTGGCGCGGTATGGGGATGGTATGGGGTGTGCCGGCGCTGTAGCTGCGCACCCATGGGCGGCGGGTGACGAGGTCATCGGTGGTGTGCTGGGTGCGCCAACCGCCGCGCCGCTGCTCATCTTCGATGAAGCGTTCGATGGCACGGTTGACCGATTGATGCCGTTCGAGTTGAACTTTGTGCTTGGCCGTGCCGATGTCTACCACTTCGGCATTGGGCATCAAGCGGGCGACATCATCGAAAACGGCGCGGGGGAAAAAGTTATCGCGCTCACCGGTGATGACCAGCGTCTCGGTCTGGATATTGCGCAGCAGAGGCCAGCCGCGCCATTTGCGCAGGTTGTTGAGCATCATGCGCTTCATGACGTGCAGTTCGGCATTCCAGCGCGGGCGATAGCGCCAGAAGGGTTGATACAACGCTGACGGCAGACGAAACATCACGGATGCGGCGCGCGGCAGGGGGTATTCCCCTGCGCTGGCAATCAACACCAACTTGGCGATGCGCTCGGGGTGCGCGGTAACGTATTCCACACAGATTGACCCGCCGAATGAGTGCCCGACCAGCACAACTTTATCGGGCAGGGCCAGATGTTCGACCATGGCGTGAAGGTCTGCGACGATTTCGGGCATGGTGTAGTCGCTGTATGGGGCGTCGGATTGACCGTGACCGCGCAAATCGGGGACGACGACGCGGTAGCGTTTGGCAAAATGGTTAATCTGGAATTCCCATGTTTCGGCGCATCCTGCAAAGCAATGCACAAACACGATGGTTTGGTCAACGCCTTCGGGCTGCATATCGATGACGCTGAGGTTTTGCCCGGGCATGGCGGGCAGTGGCACAGCGACCCGATATAGGTCAAAATCCAACTCAATGGCCTGACGTTTGATGCCGGCAAGTTTACGGCGCATAACAAAAGCTCCTACACTCAAAATAAAACAGCTTTAGTTGGTTCTTTTGGAGCGTTGAGGTGCTTTTGTGATTGTAGCGTTTATTTCGATTTGCCGCGCTTTAGGCGGGTCAGCAGCGAGTCTAGGTATGCGCCGGCAGAGGCGGGCAGGGCATAGGTCATGATGCTGTAAAGCGTTCGGACGGGTTTTGGATACAGGCGCTGCGCTTGCGCAAACGCTTGACGTGCTTGTGCGCGTTGGTTGGCGTGCCAATGTGTAACCGCCAGATTGTGCCAGCGTCCGGCTTCGGCGGCATCCCATTGGTGAGGGGTGAGGCATTCGCCGGCGCGGGGGTTTCGGCGGGCGTTTTGGATGACTTTGAGGCGGGCCAGCGCGATGCGGGATGGGTTGCGATGCAAGCCGGCGGGATGGTCACGATAATCGACCAGCGTTTCATCGAGGGCGGCAAAGGCAAAGCGCCCTGCCAGTTTTATCCACATGTCCCAGTCTTCAGAACCAAAGATGGCTTCATCAAACCCGCCCACAGCGTGAACCGCCTCTGTTTTGACCATGAAGCTGGGCAGCACGCCATACTGCCCGTTGGCCATTGTGCCGGTAATCCAGTGACAGAAGACGTCGCCGCGGGGCAGGGGTGGAATGGCCCATTGTTGGGCAATGGGCTGACCCGCTGCGTCGATGATGATGGCTGGCCCATAGACCACCGCAGCGTTAGGGACTTCGGCGGCGCGTGCTAGGCTGCGGGTGATTTTGGTGGGGTGTAGGCGGTCATCACTATCCAGAAAATGCAGCCACTGACCGTTCGCGTGGCGGATGGCATGGTTGCGCGCGGCGGACGGGCCGGCATTGGCTTGTTGAAACAGCTTAATTTGAGGGTGATTGCCATAGTGCTGTCGCAGCAGGTCGAGGGTGCTGTCGCTGGAGCCATCATCAACGATGATGATTTCGACAGCGGGGTGTGTTTGATTTAGGGCGCTGTCTACGGCTTCGATGATGGTGGCGCGGGCGTTGTAGGCCGGCATAATTACGCTGACGAGAGGGGTCATTGGCGCGGCCTCGCTTTGACCCATCCAAGGCGGGCCAGCATCGGACGCAAGCCAAAGGTGTCGATAATCCACTTGGGTATTGCGCGCCAGCGCTGTTGGCGGGCGACGGCGGCCTTGCGTGCGGGTTCTTCTACCTGCCAGCGCGCCCATGCCTCAGATGCGCCACTGCCCCATAACTTTTCGGCGGCGATTGGGGGCAATGTGACGTCCCATTCCCACTGTGACCAGATGGCGCGCATCTCGTCGGGCGGGGCGGGGGTGAGGTCATCAAGCAGGCCGCACAGGATGCGCATCACGTTTTCTTCGCAGATTTGGCGGGTGCTGCCGGTGTTGCTGAGGTTGCCGCCATGGACGAAGAAATCACCGCCGTTGATTTCGCTGGGCGTGAATGGGGTGATGTTCAGGGCGCGATTGCACCATTCCCAGTCCCCGACGATGCGAAAGCGCGCATCAAACGGCCCAACAGTGCGGTAAAGCGCCGGCGTGAACATAAAGAACGGCCCTGCGCGGAATTTTCGGCGGTGAAAATCGGCATCAAAGGGGATTTGGCTGTAGATGTTGCGAGCGTGCTTGCCTTCTCCCTTTGCATTCAGCAGGATAACCGTCCATGGAAAATAGACGAGCTGTGCGCCAGCTTGTTTGAGCCGCCATGCGTCGATGACTGCGGCGGCGCTGCGATTATCATCTGCATTCCAGAACCCGATGAGCTGACCAGATGCGGTTTCGACTCCGCGATTCCATGACGCATACAGCGACTCCCGGGGGACG
>DAOUCZ010000047.1:0-6314 GCA_034431675.1 Anaerolineae bacterium
AAATCTATCTGGCCACCGACCCCGACCGTGAGGGTGAAGCCATCGCATGGCATCTCATCCACGCTGCCGGCATGGACGAGTCGCGCATCAAACGTGTGGTGTTCCACGAAATCACCGAGCCAGCGGTCAAAGAGGCCTTCAGCCACCCCCGTCAGGTCGATATGTCGCTGGTCAATGCGCAGCAGGCCCGCCGCATCCTCGATCGCATCGTCGGCTATCAAGTGTCGGAACTGCTGTGGACAAAAGTACGCGGTCGCCTGTCCGCAGGGCGCGTGCAGAGCATCGCCCTGCGCCTTGTGGTTGACCGCGAGCGTCAGATTGAATCGTTCGTCCCACGGGAATACTGGACGGTCCATGTCGATTAGAAGAAACAAACCGGCATCCAGCGCCCATTCAGCGCCCATCTGGTCAAAATCGACGGTCAAGACCCCGATTTCAGCGCCGAGGCACAAGTCACCCCGCATCTGGCCGTGCTGGAGCGCAGCCGCTACACCGTCTCCGACATCGCCCGCAGCCAAATGCAGCGCAAGCCGGCAGCCCCCTTCACCACCAGCACCCTCCAGCAAGAGGCCTCGCGCCGTCTGGGATTTAATGCCCGCCGCACCATGAGCGCCGCCCAACAGCTCTATGAAGGCATCGACCTTGGCAAAGAAGGCACGGTCGGCCTCATCACCTATATGCGCACCGACAGCGTCAACGTCAGTGCACAGGCCCAAACCGAGGCCCGTGCCTACATCCAAAAACGCTTTGGCAAAGACCACGTTCCGGCCAAGCCTCCGGTCTACAAAACCAAAGCCAAAGGCGCTCAAGAGGCCCACGAGGCCATCCGCCCGACCTCGATCGAGCGCGAACCCACCCGCATCAAAGCCGCCCTCAGCAGTGACCAATTTAAGCTGTATAAGCTGATTTGGGAGCGCTTTGTGGCCAGTCAGATGAGCAACGCCATCTACGACACCCTCAAGGTCGAAATCACCGCCGGCCCTACCCCGCAGCAGCAGCCCTATCTGCTGCGCGCCAGCACGCGCCAACTGGCCTTTGCCGGCTTCATGGCCGTCTATGAAGAGGGCAAAGACGACGAGACCACCGACGGGGACGAAGGCCGTGTCATCCCCCCGCTAGAGGTTCAAGAACCGCTCGACCTCGTGAAGCTGCTGCCAGAGCAGCACTTCACCGAGCCGCCCCCCCGCTATACCGAGGCCACACTGGTCAAGGCGCTCGAAGAATACGGCATCGGGCGGCCCAGCACCTATGCCCCAACCCTAGGCGTCATCCAAGACCGCGATTACGTCGAAGTGGTCAACAAACGCATGGTTCCCACCGAAATCGGCAAGCTGGTCAACGACCTGCTGGTGCAGTTCTTCCCCGACGTGATGGACTACTCGTTCACCGCGCGCATGGAAGACCAGCTGGACAGCGTGGCCGAGGGGGACATCGAATGGCAGCCGGTGCTCAGCACTTTTTATGACCGCTTTGCCCAACAGCTCGAAACCGCCAAAGCCGATATGCCGCGCATCCAGCCGATTGAAAAAATCGGGCGCACCTGCCCAACCTGCGGCACAGGCGACCTGATCATCAAGCACGGGCGTTATGGCAAGTTTATCGGGTGCAGCAACTATCCCGAGTGCAAACACACCGAGCCTTATGTGGAGCGCACCGGCGTGATGTGCGCCAAATGCGGCGCAACCGATGGTGGTGAACTGCTGGCGCGCAAAACCCGCGCCGGACGCACCTTCTTTGGCTGCTCGCGCTATCCCGACTGCGATTACACCACATGGCGCTTGCCCAAGGTCAACAAAGCCGGCATCCTCGTTATCGAAGATGAGGGGGAATCCCCCACCGAAACCCCCAAACGCAGGCGAACCGGCTGAAAACGACTCACTTGATTGTCGCATTCTATTTTCGGCGGTATACTTTGTGGCATTGGGTACAAGGTTTTCTGTCAAATCGGTGAAACGCCGCGCCAGCGCCACAGGAAGGGAACGCGCCGATGCAAGGTTTCAAACAATGGCTTATCGATACCTATAACGGGTTATACGTCATCGTGCTAAAGCCGCATATGCCCACGGTTGTGACCGTGGTTGCGGTGATTTTGGCGATGCTGTTTGGCCTGTTCTGGGGTTATGTGCTCAACCCGGTGCAGTACTACGATGGCGCACCTCACCAACTGAGCGAAGGCTACCGCGATGAGTGGATCAAGCTGGTCGCAGCGGCCAAAGCCGCCAACATCTACAACGATGTCGATATTCAGCGCTACTTGCAGATGGTGGAAGACCCCACCGCAGCGGTCAACCGCCTACTGCCCAACGCTGGTGAAAGCCTGCAACAAGCCCTCAACAACCTGCGCCCGCTGCTGTTTGATGCCCAAGGCCAACCCCTAGAAGGGCGCATCGCGCCGCGTCCGGGGGATTTGCTGGGCGACATCCTCGGCATCGTCGGGGCAATTATCGTCACGTTTATCCTCGCGGTGGTGATTTCGCCGGTCTGGCGCTTGTTGATCCGCCCGAATTTCGTCGATCCCATCCGTGAGCGCCTGCGCCCCAAAACCGCCGAGGACGAACGCCGCCGCCTCGAGGTCGAGGCCATCAAGGAGCGCCGCGCCCTCGAAGACGCCATGCGCAAAGAGGCTGCCGCAGCCCCCACCAATCCGCTCGGCCCGCCCCTCACTCAGCGCCTCGCCATCTATACCAAAGGCCGCGGCTTCGATGAATCGTTCGCCATCGAGGACGCCGATAACAATTTCTATGGTGAGTGCGGCGCTAGCATCGCCAAAAAGCTGGGCGATGACGTCGCAGCTCTTGAGGTCTGGCTGTTCGACAAAGAAGATTTTGCCCGCCAGATGAATAAAATCTTCGTCTCCGAAAAAGCCTTCAGCAGTCCCGAAATCCGCGCCGAATTGGACGAAAGGGTCGAAAACCCCGCCACCGACATCGTGGTTGCCACCGTCGGCAAAGTCCTCGTGGTCGAAAATGAGCGCCTGCTGGTACATGCCAAAGTGGTCGATGCCAAGCCTTCGGCCACTGCCCCCAACTCGACCTTCGACGGCATGACCTTACAGATTGAGGCATGGAACAAAAAGCTGATGAGCGGTGGCGCAGGCAGCACGAGCGGCGCACCTGCACCGGTTAACTATGCCCCAGCCCCTGCCGCCGCTACACAGCCCATGGCCGCCGCACCAGTCTATACCCCGCCGATGCCGCAGGACGCCGCCGCCGCACCGGTCTATACCCCACCGATGCCACCGGCGCAGCCAGCCGTCCCTCCCCCACCGCCGGTCAAAGCACCGCCCCCTGCCC
The DNA here is from genome assembly GCA_034431675.1 of Anaerolineae bacterium. Classification (GTDB taxonomy): domain Bacteria; phylum Chloroflexota; class Anaerolineae; order Aggregatilineales; family Phototrophicaceae; genus Flexicrinis. The sequence goes on from DAOUCZ010000047.1 coordinate 3,294, forward strand.
CCACCCCCGAAGATGACCCCTTCGGCGGCACAGCAGACTTTAAGCCGATTAAGTAAATCGAAACCCAATCAACCAAAAAGCCCTGTGACTGTGTGTCACGGGGCTTTTGCTTTTCCAGGTTTTCCAACCGGTCGGCCTATTCGACCCTCTTCACCTTAAAGCTGATTTCACCCGCCGGCGCATTCACCTTCACCTTGTCACCGCGCTTACGCCCCATCAGCGCTGCGCCGATTGGGCTTTTCTCGCTCAATTTGCCCTCACGGGGGTTGGCCTCGGCAGCCCCCACAATGGTATACGTCTCTTCGGTATCAGCACCAATCTCCTGAATGGTGACCAACGACCCAATCCGCACAACATCCGAAGGGCCGTCGTTAATTACCACCGTGGCACGGCGCAAAATATCCTGCAAATAATGGATACGCCCTTCCACCATCGACTGCTGCTCTTTGGTATCGTGATAATTGGCGTTTTCCTTCAGGTCACCATCAGCAACCGCCTCGCGCAGACGCTGGGCCAACTCTGGGCGGCGAACGCTCACCAGCTCATCAAGCTCTCGGCGCAGGGCTTCAGCCCCCTCGGGTGTCAAATGGATGTCGTCAGACATAATGGCAAAGCCTCTACTGCACAGCCCGTCAAAAATCGTGTCGGTATGGGACGGGGACTATTGTAATCCCCCGACGTGTAAACGACAACCGTGCTACACACCAACGACTTACTGCGCACTCTGTCAGACTCCGATATACTTATCATATGGCTGATTGTAGTATGTCTTACATCCATACAATCGAAAGGGTATCGTACAATGCATTATCGACGTCTCTTTATAACAATTGGGCTGGCTCTGCCGCTGATGCTGCTGGTCTTCAGCTTTGGCTTTGCGCAGCAGTCGCCCACCTTCCGCATCGGTGTTCTCGATAACCCCGCAGGCCCAATCATCACCGGTGTACAGCTGGCCATCCAGCAAATTAACGCCAGCGGCGGGGTGCGCGGCGCAGACGGCACACAATTTCAGCTGATGGCCGTACTGCAAAGCCCAGACAGCAGCGGCAGCTATCAACGTGCCATCATCAACCTCAGCACCGCCAACATCGTGGCGCTGATTGGCCCAGAAACCAGCGCCGCCGTCCAAGCCAATCTCAGCGGACTGCTGGCCCTCAACCGCCCCATCCTGACCCCCGCGCTGGCCAACGGCCTCGTCCTAGACGATAACACCGACCTGCTGTTTCGCAGCAGAGCGCGCGGCCTGCTGATTGACCGTGCACTGGCCGATACACTGGTGCGTGAGCTGGGCGCGCGCAATATCAAAAACGTGCTGCTCGACCAAGACCCCGAACACCTCGAAGGGCTGGTCGGCTTCTCGACCGCCGCGCAAGAACTCGGCGCGGCCACCCTCGACCCAATTATCGAAGCCCCCTCCGACGCGTTGATTCAATCGCTGGTCAGCGCCAACCCCGATGCCGTGGTGCTGTTTGGCGCACCAGCGCTGGCCAACGAGGTCGTCATCGGCCTGCGCAACGCCCGCTACACCGGCCTCATCGCCTACAATCACGCCGAGCATCCGCAGTTCCGCGACCTGCTCGCCCCCACCTATCTGGATGGGATCATCTCGGCACAGTCATGGTCCTATGCCCTCAGCGATGAAGCCAGCAGCCAATTTACGCTCGACTATGTGCGCGCCACCGGCCTTGCCCCCTCGGCCCTGTCTGCCGCCGCCTATGACAGCACCCTGCTGATTGCCGAAGCGCTGGAGCTGCCCGGCGAACTCAAGCAGAACCTGAGCCGCCTAGAAGCCCGCGCCGGCGTACAGGGCAGCATCGCCCCCAACGCCCTGCCACTGGGCGAAACCTCCGATACCGTGGTGGTGGTGCGTCACCTGTTCGGGGGCGGGCAAGATGCCCTCACCCGCTATGCCAGCGAGCGACGTATCACCGACGGCCTATCCGAGGAAAACAGCCTCGTCATCGTGCGGGCCACCCCCACCCCAACCATCCCCCCCACCCCAACCCCCACCGCCACCCCTGATGGCGTCTATGGCACGGTGCTCAGTCAGGTGCTGAACGTGCGCACCGGCCCGGGCACCAATTACGACATCCTTGGGCAGCTGCGCCAAAACGAAAGCGTGCGCATCATCGGGGCCAACATCAACTTTACATGGGCGGTGATTGAGTTCCGCGGCCAGCAGGCTTGGATCTCGACCGAGGCCAACCTACTGCGCATCGAAGGCGACCGCCGCAGCGTGCCAGTCATCACCCCGCCGCCCAGCCCCACCCCCGGCCCGACCAGCACCCCAGCACCCACCGCCACCCTCACCACCGCCGACCTCGTCATCACCGGCGTGTCGCCAGCAATCCTCAGCTGGAACACCCCCAGCACCGTCATCGTGACCGTGCTGAACGGCGGCGGCACGCAGTCGGGCGGGTTCACCATTGCCGGCGGGTTTGCCCCCGGGCCAGTGGTTGGTGCGGCCAGCGCGCCCGCGCCGGGCCTTGCCCCCGGCCAAACCGGCAACTACCCCATCACCGTCACCGTCACAGGGGCAACCGGCTACTACAGCGCCCCCATCACCGTCGATTATCTGGGCGAGGTGACCGAGGGCGCGGGCGAAAGCAACAACACCATCGACTTTGCCTATAAGCTCGACCGTCTGACGCTGTTTCAGGGCACAACCACTATCCCCAACGGCGGTGGGTTCAACCTTGATGGCTCGGGCGGCAACGACATCACCTATAGCGGCGGTGTGCTGTCCGTCACCTGCCCAACCTGCCTCGGCACGCTCAGCACCGCCGGCTTCAGCTTCGATACCGCCCATCACGACATCGTGGTCTCGTCGGTCAATTCGGCAAGTCTCGGCGGCCTCACCCCCGGCCTCGTGCTGGCCATCAAGACCGACGGCACAAAATATGCGGTGCTGCGCGTCGAGACCGCAGACGGCGCAAACCTCACCTTTACCTATCGCGTTTATCAATAAACACGGCCACAGCACAAAAACAAAATCCCCTCTGGTTATAGAGGGGATTTTTC
>DAOUCZ010000048.1:0-6653 GCA_034431675.1 Anaerolineae bacterium
CCCCGCTGGAAGTGCGTTTGGGTCGGGGGTTGGGGTTGGGAAGGGGATGAGGATGGTCTGGTTGGCGCGCAGGTCATTCTCGTTGTTTAGGCCGTTGAGCGTGACTACCAGCGGGATGACATCGAGATTGCGATGCCCGCAGCGCGAAATCAGCGCCAGCATCCCCTCGCCCGGGCCGACGACCTGCACGCATGGTTCTGGGGTGAAGGTGGCCGACGGGGTATAGGTCAGGGTGGGGGTAGGGGATGGGGTGTCGGTGGGTGGGGCAGGGGTGACGCTGGCCCGCGCGAGGGTAGGGCGCGCGGTGTCGGTGGGCAGGTTGGCAGGGTCGATGGTGGGGGTGAGGACGGGCTGTGGGATGATGCGCGGGGCAATCCAATAGACTCCTGCGCCAATCAGCAGCACCAGCACCACGCCCATGATGCCTGTAAGATACAGGCGTGCTTTGCGGTTTAGGCCGACTTCGGACAGGTCGGTTTCGCCATAGCGAAAGTCGTACCCTTGTGCGGCTGGTCTGGGGGGCGCGTCTACCTTGACCTCGGTGTGGGCGTGGGTGAGCGATGCCCCGCAGTTCATGCAGTAGGCAGCTTTTTTGGGGTTGGGGGTGTCGCAGATTGGGCAGCGTTTTTGCGCTTGAGCCACCGCATCTTCTCCGTTTCGTTCGCTGCGCCATTATACGGATAGCATCTGCGACGTGCCAGCGTTCGCGGGTTGCTCTAAAGCGGTTCGTAGGGATAGAATCGGCTGAGCCGTCGTTCAGCGGCTGTTTTTGGGCGTGCGTTTGAGAGGGATTATGTCACAGGTGGTGGTGCGCAAGGTTGAGAATGCGCTGGAGTATCACACGTTTTTTGCATTTCCGTGGCGGATTTATAAAGATGACCCCAACTGGGTTCCGGTCTTGAAGTCGATGCGGCACGAGATGCTGTCGAAGACGGCCAATCCGGCGTGGGAATATATGGAGGGGGAATATTTTATTGCTTGGCGCGGCAGTGAGCCGGTGGGCACGATTGCGGCGTTTATCAACCACCGGCACAACGAGCACTGGCAGACGCGCGTGGGGTGGTTTGGTGCGATTGAGTGCATTGACGATCAGCAGGTGGCCAATGCGCTGCTGAAGACGGCAGAGGATTATGTGCGCGGGCGGGGCTATCCGATGCTGCTTGGGCCGCAGACCTTTACCACCCACGAAGAGGTCGGCCTGCTGATTGACGGGTTTGAACAGCCGTTGATGTTGATGTCGTATCACCCGCGCTATTATCAACGGCTGATTGAGACGGCGGCGGGCTATACCAAGTCGATGGATGTGAAGAGCTATTATTATGATTGGGACATGGTAGACCGCGATGGACTGCTTGACCGCCTGAAGAAGGTGGTGGACTGGCGGATGAAGAAGGGGAATATCACCATCCGCATGGCCAGCAAGCAGACGCTGAAGGCCGATTTTGAGCTGATCAAGCGGCTGTATAACGCTTGCTGGGATGCCAACTGGGGGTTTGTGCCGCTGACAGACCGCGAGCGCGATGCGATGATTAAGAGCCTTGGGATGTTGGTCGAGCCGCAGATGCTGCATTTTGCCTATATCGACGGTGAGCCGGTCGGGTTGGTGTTGGCGGTGGGCGACATCTATCAGGTGTTCAAGCACGCTTATCCGCGGCCATCCGAGCCAGAGCTGTTCACGCTGCTGAAGGTGTTGTGGCATTGGAAGGTGCGCAACAAAATGACCCGTGCGCGCGTGCCGATGCTGGGGGTGCTGCCCGAGCACCGCAACAAGGGCATCGACTTGGTGCTGATTTATCACCTGATGACCGAACTGCGCAAGACCTATGTGCAGGCGGCGGACTCCGGGTGGATTCTTGAGACCAATCAGGACATGGCCGGCACGCTGTTGGGGTTTGGGATGCGTGAATATCGCACCTATCGCATCTATCAAAAGGCGCTGCTGGACGACTAAGGTCAGCGGCAGCTGGTCAACTGCCTGAGAAGCCAAAAAATCGTCGGGCGGCACAAATTCCCCTGTACAGGGCGCTGCGCATCTGTATAATGGGGATGACGTGGAGAGATGCCGGAGCGGTCGAACGGGCTCGTCTCGAAAACGAGAGTAGCTGATGAGGCTACCGAGGGTTCGAATCCCTCTCTCTCCTCACATAAAACACCGTCAGGCGTAAGGTTTGGCGGTGTTTTTGTTTCTGATGCGATAAGCGATAAGACGCTGTTTGTTTGGGATGCCCAACCGAAGGATGCTGGACAGATGACCGACCAACCGACCCCGATTCGCAAGCCGCGCGTCGATGCCGCCATCGAGCTGTTATTGTCGCGTCGCTCGCTCAAGACACAGCGGATGAGCGCGCCCGGGCCAACCCCCGACGAGCTGGATGTGATTTTGCGCTGTGCCACCCGTGTGCCCGACCATGCCAAGCTGACCCCGTGGCGTATCCTTGTGCTTCAGGGCGAGGCGCAGGCGCGCGTGGGCAAGGCATGGGCCGAGATTTATGCCGCCGAGCATCCCAACGCCTCGCCAGAGCTGCTGGCGGTGGAGGCCAAACGCCCCGCCGAAGCACCGCTGCTGCTGGTTGTCCACACTCACATCACCAGCACCGACCGCATCCGCTATGAGGAGCAGGTCTCCAGCGGGGTCAATGTGTGTATGAACGCGATAATCGCGGCCAACGCCTTGGGATATTTCACCAATTGGCTGACGGACTGGCCGTGCTATCACGATGCAGCAAAGGCGGTGCTGGGCATCCGCCCACAAGACCACGTGTTGGGCATGATTTATGTGGGCAGCGGGCTAGAAGTGCCGTCTGACCGCCCGCGTCCAGAACTGCACGACGTGGTGCGCGTTTTGTAGAGTAAAGAAGATGGTTGAGTGGGGGGGTTATCCTTTGCGCACCACTTCCCAGGCCAGATGATTGATTTCGGGCAGGATGAGCTTTTGCAGGGCGGTTTGGACGGCGTTGGGGCTGCCGGGGGTGCTGATGACCAGTGTCTGGCGATAGACGCCGGCGGTGGCCCTGCTGAGCATGGCAGCTGCCCCCACCTCTTGATAACTGAGCATCCGAAATAACTCGCCGAAGCCGGGCAGGGTTTTTTCGAGCTTGCGGCTGAGCACATCAAAGGTGGTATCGCGGGGCGAAATGCCTGTGCCGCCGTTGAAGATAATCAGGCGCACATCGGGCAGGGCGCTCAGCTCATCCAGCACCTGCTCGACCTGTGCCGGCTCGTCCTTAATCAGGCGATAGGCTGCCACGATGTGGCCAGCCTCTGTTAGCGTGCGCTCTAGGTACTGCCCGTTGACATCGGTTTCTGGTGTGCGGGTATCGCTGACGGTGACAATGGCCAATGTCACCGGCCCGTGCCCGGCTTTCTGACGGTGTTCGTCTGCGCCCTTGTTCATGTCTGTCCCTTGAAAGTCGTGGTACAATCTGCCAGATTATTTTAGCAGATGAAAGTGTATAGACATGGCTTACCAGTTCATACAGTATGACACCGCGGATGGGGTCGCCACCCTGACGCTGAACCGCCCTGACCAGATGAATGCGCTCACCACACCGATGATGGATGAGATGAAGAACGCCCTGCGTGATGCTGCCCGTGATGATGGGGTGCGCGCGATTGTGCTGACTGGCGCAGGGCGTGGGTTTTGCAGCGGGGCAGACCTTGCCGAGATTCAGGCCAACCCCGACGTGCCCGTGACCGACTTTTTGCGCGCGGGGTTGAACGTGCTGGCGGCGCAGCTGCGCAGCTTGGAGAAGCCGGTGATTTGCGCGCTGAACGGCACGGCTGCCGGCGCTGGCACGAGCATCGCGCTGGCGTGTGATTTGCGTGTCGCTGCCGAGACGGCGTCGTTTGTGTTTGCGGCTTTTGTCAACATCGGGCTGGTGCCAGACGGCGGGCTGACCTATCTGCTTCAGCGGGCGGTGGGGGCGGCCAAGGCCCTAGAGCTGACCCTGCTTGCAGATGCCAAGAACCGCTTTAGCGCGCGTGAGGCGTTGGACTGGGGCGTGGTCAATCGGGTTGTGCCGGCTGAACAGCTGGCCGCTGAGGCGCACGCGCTGGCGGTCAAGTTGGCTCAGCTGCCCACCCGCGCCATTGCGCTGACCAAACGCGCCATCTACCGCGCCAGCGAGCGTGACCTTGGTGATGCCGCCGATTATGAGGCGCGCGTGCAGGGCTACATGTTTAAGACCGAGGATTTCCGCGAGGGCGTCAGCGCTTTTTTGGAAAAGCGCGCGCCAGTGTTTAAGGGCAAATAGATACCCCATCATCATCAGGAGGATCGACATCCATGGCCAGTATTTTTTCGCGCATTATTGCCGGCGAAATCCCCGGCAAGTTTGTGTATCGTGATGAGTTGGTCTCGGCGTTCTGGGACATCAATCCGCGCCGCAAGGTGCACATCTTGATTGTGCCCAACAAAGAAATCCCCACCGTCAGCGACGTGACCGCCGAGGATGAGGCGATGTTGGGGCGCATGTTTACGGCGGTGCGAAAAATCGCTGAGGAGCTTGGCATCGCCGAGACGGGCTACCGGCTGATTATCAACTGCAAGGAGCATGGCGGACAGGAAGTCTATCACATCCACATGCATTTGTTGGGCGGCGAGCCGGTTGGCCCTTTTGCACCGCGTTTTGAACCGAATTTTGAACCGAAACGGAAAGCGTAGTGTCCTGTGCCGATTGTAACCGTGTATGGCAGCGCCACCCCCAAACAGGGCGATGCCATCTATGAAGAGACCCGCCGCATCGGTTTTGCGTTGGCGCGGGCCGGCTATGATGTGATGACCGGCGGCTATGCCGGATTGATGTCTGCGGCCAGCCAAGGCGCGGCGGAGGCCGGTGGGCATGTGATTGGGGTGACGTGCCTGCCGCTGGAGCGGGTGCGCGGCAGCGTGGTCAACCCGTGGGTGAAGGAGGTGGTGGCCTGCGAAAGCCTGCACGAGCGCGTGTTTGAGCTGATTCGGCGGGCGGATGCCTTTGTGGTGATGCCCGGCGGCCTCGGCACGCTGAGCGAGCTGGTGTATACCTCGGAGCTGATGCGGGCTGGGGATGTGCCGCGCCGTCCGGTGATATGCCACGGCGAGTTTTGGAACAACATCGTGCACGACCCCAACATATCGCAGTACATGCATTCTGATGGGTGGGGTAATCTGCTGTTTGCCCACTCGGTGGATGAGATTATCGAGGCCTTGAAGGTCGATGCGTAACGCACTCCGGCTGCTGATGGGATGTGTATTGGGGATGGGTCTGGCGGTGGGGTGTCAGCCCCTTGCCGAGGTTGACCCACCGATGACGCCCACCAGCGCCGTGCTGCCGACCCATACCCCCACCATAGCGCCAGCTACCCTTACCCCAACTGCGCCAGAGGTGAGCACGCTGGTGATTTGGCTGCCTGATGTGTTGTATCCGTTGGGCGATTCGCCGCTGACGGCCTTGTTGAATGCCGAAATCAACGAGTTTAGCACCCAGACCGGCATCGCGGTTGAGGTGCGGCGCAAGCGGCCCGATGAAGCAGGCGGTATCCTTGCCACGCTGCGTGTCGGCGCGGTGGTGGCGCCAGGCGCTCTGCCCGATGTGACACTGCTGCGTCGGGCCGACCTGCTGCGTGCAGTAGACGAGGGACTGATTTATCCGGTAGAGGGGCGTATTTCATCGGCGATTGTGGCTGATTTGTTCCCGTCTGCGCTGCGGCTTGGGCGCGCCAATGACCAGCTGTTTGGCCTGCCTTATCTGCTCAATTTTTATCTGACGGCCTACACGCCCGAAGAGGACAGCACTATTGAGCGCTGGACGTTCACCAATGTGCTGCGCAGTCAGACCCGTCTTACCTTCCCTGCGGCCAGTGCGGTCGGCCTGACCGATGTGGTGTGGTTGCAGTACATCGCGGCGGTTGGGTTTGCGCCAGAGAGCGGTGAGCCGCTGGAGCTTGCACCCAGTGCTGCGTTGGTGCTGCTGAGCTTTTATGAAGATATGCTGCAAGCCAATCTGGTGGCGCGCACGGTGCTGGATTATGACCACCCGTCTGATTACATCGAGCTGGTGGCCAACGGGCGCATCCCGACGGCGGTCATCACCACTGATCAGCTGAGTGCGCTGCGCAGCGCTCGCTCTACGCTGGCCTTTGCGCCTGTGCCGACTTCGACTGGTGCACCGCTGACGCTGGTGGATGGCTGGGTGTGGGTGATTGTGACCCCGACGCCGGAGCAGCAGGTGTTGGGAGGGCGTTTCATCAGCTGGATGATGGATTCTACTCGGCAGAGCACCTATGCCAACCAGATTGCCATGCCCCCCTCGCAGCGGGCCAGCTTGCGCCGCTGGTCTTACGAGGGGTTGAGCTATGAGTTCTTGGCCGAGCTGTTGGATGAGTCGCCGCCGGTGATGCCCGAGGTGGCCACCAGCAGTGCGGCGCGCGCGCTGCAGGCCGCACTGCTGACAGTGTTGTCTGGGGATGCGTCGGCGGCAGAGGCCGCCGCAGCGGCCCTGCGCCCGTGAGGTGAATTTTTTAGCCCTCTTTGAGCAAGGGGGCGCAGCACAGCACCAGCTGCTTGGCGGCGCGCACTTCGTCGAGCCGTTTGACCGGCGTGATGTGTGGGGCTTCGGTGAGCAGCTCTGGGGTAGAGCGGGCCTCTGCCGCGATGCGTTTCATCACGTCGATGA
>DAOUCZ010000049.1:0-9641 GCA_034431675.1 Anaerolineae bacterium
CGTTTCTTCCGCGATCCGGCTACCCGATTGGCGGCGTTGGAGCAGGGGGTGGTAGAGATTATTGGCGAGCTGCCGCCGGCTGACGCGCGCATTTTGATTGGGAATAACGCGTTTCAGATCGTTACTTCAGCGATTGCGGGGCAGCCAGACCAGATTTTTATCAATACGCGCCTGCGCCCAACCGACAGCCTGAATTTTCGTCAGGCACTGCTGTGGGGGACAAACCGGACGGCGATTATCGACGCGCTATATTTGGGGTTCTCGACGGTGGCCAGCGGCCCATTGGCCAGTAAGACACAGTTTTTTGCCGCCAACACCACCAACACTTATGCCTTTGACATACAGCAGGCGCGGGCGGTGCTGTCTACACTGGGGTATGTTGATGCGGATAGCAATGGGTTTTGGGATACATCAGAGGGTGACTTATCACTGGTGATGCTTGTGCCGCCGTGGGGGGAATATCGTCAGATTGCCCAGCTGCTGCAAGACCAATGGCAGGCGATTGGCATCCGCCTGAATCTGGTGAGTGTCTCGGATTTTTCGTCCTTGATGAGTGAAATTGCCAAGGGCGAATATCATCTGGTGCCGTTTGGGTCTTATGGCGTCGATCCGGCCTTTTTGTCGAGCTACTACGTGAGCAATGCGCCGCGCAACTTTAGCGGTTACAGCAATCCCAACCTTGATGCGCTTTTATTGGATGGGGCGCGTCAGCTTGTGCCCTCGATACGTGCAGATTACTATCGGCAGGCGCAAGGGGTGATCAACGAACAGGCGTTGATTATCCCGCTGCGCGAGCGGGTGAATCTGAATGGGGTTTCGACCAAGGTGCGGAATCTGCGTTATGACATCTATGGGTGGTATCCGCTGTTGTATAACGCTGCTTATGTGCCATGACAGGCTGCCTGTCACGCTTTTTGAGCGTGGTGTTGAGCTTGTTTTTGACCGTGAGCTTATCATTTATGTTGATTCGGGTTCTTCCCGGGGATGCCGTGAGTGCTCAATTGGGTGCACAGGGGGCATCGATTAGCCTGATTGAAGAACGTCGTGCACAATTGGGACTGAATCAACCGCTGGCGGCTCAGTACCTGACCATGGTGAGGGGGCTTATGCAGGGTGACCTTGGAGTCTCTATCACTACAGGTGAGTCCGTGCGTGACATCTTGTGGACGCGCGGACGGGTAACGCTGGGCATTGCTCTGAGTGCGCTGTGCATCGCGATAGGCGTCGGGATTGGTCTGGGGAGTATGGCCGCGCTGGGGGAAAACATCCTCCAGCGCGGCGCCCAGTTTTGTCTTGATGTGATGCTGGCGATGCCCATCCCTGTTGGAGCGTTGTTTATCGCATTGGCTGGGGGGCTTGCTGCGCCTTTCGTCAGCGCAGTGCTGGTATTGGGATGGGTGGGTGCTGCGCCGATTGCCAATACGTTATGGGCGGGATTGTTGATGGAGGCAAGGGCGGGCCACCTGACAACCGCGTGGGCCAAAGGATTACCGAGGCGCATAGTGTTTCTTAGGCATCGCCTATGGCCTGTGCTGCCGTCGATTATACCCGTTGTAGTGGTGCAGGCTGGCTTTTTGCTTGGCGGAACGGTTATTACAGAGACGATATTTTTGCAAGCTGGTCTGGGGCAAGTGCTGGTCGACAGCATTTTGCGGCGTGATTACCCGGTAGTACAGGGGTGGGTGCTGCTGATGGTATTGGTGCAGGCGGTGGTGTATCAGCTCGGTGAGTGGTTAGGTGGGTGGATTGACCCACGCCAGAAGGCTTGAGACTGCGGCAATGCTGACCCGCGTTTTGTTGATCGGACTGTGCATTTTTGTGTTTATTGGGCCGTGGCTGCCCGGGGATTCACCGCAAACCACTCGTCTGGACGCGGTATATCAGCCACCGTCTATGGCACATGGTTTTGGCACTGATGCGCTGGGGCGCGATATGCTGGCACGCACAATGTATGGGGGGCGACAAACGGTACTGCTGAGCTTGTTCGCCGCTTCAATGGGGTTGGGCTGTGGTATCGGTTTGGGGATGATGAGGGCATTCTCGGATGGGGTTTGGCGCATAGGTGTTATGGCGCTGGAGACCGCACTGCTCTCGACGCCGGCATGGCTGATCGCATTGGTGTGTCTGGCGGGGTTTGGCGCATCACACCGTGGGATTATCATTGGCGTGGGGCTAACACAAATCGGCGGCGTTATGCGCATGACCGCTGGGTGGGCAGAACACATTAGGCGGAGCGGGTTTTATCAAGCCTCGGTGGCTTGTGGTGCTAATCTTTGGCATTTGGTGGGACGTGTTGTCATACCCAACATCATGCCACTCGTGTGGTCTCAGGCCTGTTTGGTGTTATCCGCCGCAGCCACATTTGTATCAGGGCTGACGTTTTTGGGGTTGGGAGGAACGCTTGGCGAACCTGAATGGGGGGCGATGCTGGCCGAGGGGCGAGCATCGCTGCGCTATGCACCGTGGGTCGTGTTGGTACCGGCTTGTTGTTTGATGCTGTGGATTGGGTGCCTAAATGCGTTGAGTCGGCAGCTTAATCGGCGCAGATGGTCGTTTTGACGGCCAGATTTCCACGCAGGGCTTGATGAACGGCATTGGGTGTGAGGCCGTTGAGGATGTGAATGCTGAGATGTGGGAGGCGGGTGACCAGCTTGACCATGTCTGAGACTTTTGTCAGCATCCCGCCGGTAACATCGGTTCCTTCTGAGCCTCTTAGGGCAGCGTGATAGTGATGGAGTGTTGACGGTGTGATGCGTGGGATGACGATACCATTTTGGTCGAAGACCCCGTCGACTTCGCCGACCAAGAAAATCTCACTGACATTTAGTGCGCTGGCTAGATAGGTGAAAATCATCTCGGTTGAGGCGATTGTCCCGCCTCTTTGGGCGTCTAAGCTGACGTCGCCGTAGACAAGGGGGATGAGGCCTCTATGCAGTGCTTCTTTGAGATTGGTAAGTTCCATAGACTGTGGGACTGCATCATTGCATAACAGAGTGGCAGAGGGTTGAAAGCGCATCACGGGTAGGCCGGCGTTGAACAATGCCGCAGCGATAGCTTGGCTTAGCTCAGCGGCAACCAAGCAGACTTCGGCAAAGCCATGCCACTGCTGAGGGGTATGAACGCCGTCGACAGTGGCATGACGTTTGGCCGCGAAGTGCCCAAAAGAGCCGCTGCCATGCCCAATAATTACGGGTTCTGCGACAGTGGGGAGGACATCAGCAAGCTCTTGGCTGATGCGCTGGACGACATCCTGCCGGATGCTTTTTTCGATGGTTTTGTTGGTGATGAGTGACCCACCAAGTTTTATCATTTTGATCATGATTGTGGTACTCCTTTTTATGTTATGGGTGCGGCGATAAGGTTGTATGGATGACCCGTACCGCTCCTGAGGCGAGGAGTGCGGCTTCGACAGCTTGCCTTGTGTTGGGTGTTACAAGGGCAATCATGTTGCCACCGCGCCCGCCACCAGACATCTTAGCCCCTAGAGCGCCGGCAGCATGTGCAGCATCGACCAATTTATCGAGGGTTGGTGAGGATACCGTAAGTGTTTGCAAAAGGTCGTGATTTTTTGTCATGAGCTGTCCCAGTAGGAGACTGTCTCCGTTGGAGATGGCTTCTCGGGCCGACTGCACCAATTGCCCTATCTGTTCGATGGCTGGTAGGGCAAGCTGCGGGTTTGATAGGGTCAGTTTTCGCACATCGCCAACCGACTCGCGGGTGGGGGCAGGGATACCAGTATCACCAATCAGGATGTCGAGTTGTTTTGCGGACGAAAACACCTGTGGGTCTTGACCGCGTATGAAGTATACCGGATGTCCATAGACGATGACGGTGTTGTCGATGCCGCTGGGCGTGCCGTGATGGATGCGCTCAACCTCATAGACGATGGCATTCAGAGTGGCATCTGGCAGATGCTGACCGATGAGCAGTGCGGTTGCGCGGCCTAGTGCGGCGGAGACAGCGGCGCCGCTGCCCAACCCGCTGGCCACTGGGATAGTGGAAGATATCGTATAGTGAGCACGCGGAATCGGGCGGTTAAAATGTGCCGCGGTTAGGGAAACCATGCGGATGAGGGGATTGGTCAATTCATCGGCTAGAGGGGCAGAATTGAGCGTATATCGGGCTTTTTGGCTCTCGATAATGGTGCGATTTTTGATGGGACGAGCAGAGACGCGTACTTGTACGGCGTAGACGGGCACAGCAAGTGCTGGTTGGTCATAGACAACGGCATGTTCTCCCAACAGGATGATTTTGCCGGGGGCGGATGCTTGAACATTATCGGGGGATGACATAGAGGATAAAGACGAATGCTAGGCCAAACAGGGCGATGTCGATTTGCAGGGGGCGATCTTTGAGCAGTACTTCATCAGGGGCAGCCAGTTCGTTTTTGACATAGATGAGATAGAGATAGCGGAATAGGCCATAGAGGACGAATGGAACAGTGGCTAGGGCCATGTTCGTTTGGGCCAGAATGGGCGATGGGGTTTCGATGGTATAGAGGGTGTAGGCGATAAATGTGCTGGTGGTGACCACACGCAGCATTTCATCGAGCAGCTGTACGTTGTAGTAGCGAAAGATTCGGCGAACCTGTGGCGCGGTCTCTCCGAGCAGCAGTAGCTCTTGCCGGCGTTTGCCGATGGCCAAAAACAAGGCAAGCAGCCCGGTGCATACATATAACCACGGGGAAAAATTGGTGACTTCGATGACCACCACACCAGCGGCCACACGCAGCACAAATCCGGCAGTAACGGTGAGAATATCGACCAGAACAATGTGCTTGAGATAGAACGAGTAGGCAATTTGGATGAGGGCATAGACCGTCAAAATGACGGCTAAGCGCCAGTTGAAAATATAGGCCAATGCCAGTGTTGTGATGGGGATAACCAAGAGCGCGATGCGTGCGACGTTGAGGGGCAGTTGGCCGGATGGTAGCGGGCGGTGGCGTTTTTTGGGGTGCTGCCGGTCACTTTCGATGTCTACAAAGTCATTAAGGATATAGACAGCCCCTGCGATTAAGCAAAGGAGCAAACACGCATAGGCAACGGAGGTGAACGCGGCAAAATCGAAAAGTTTGCCGTCAAAGATAACCGCAGGGAACACAAAAATTACGTTTTTCGTCCATTGTTTGGGACGCATGGTGCGGATCAATGCAAGCAAGGCGCGCAATATCCCCTCCGTGGGGTAAGCAGAAACTGACAGGGATTATATCTGTAGGTTTTTCCGGTACAATGCTGATGTTTCGCTGCGTCTAGTTCACCATGGACAAGGGTATGAAGGCCACTGCTCAAGCACATTCCAACATCGCTTTTATCAAATACTGGGGTAATGCGGACGAAGCCCTACGCCTGCCAGCAAATCCTTCGATTAGCATGAATCTTGAGGGAATCAGCACGGTTACCACGGTGGAATGGCTGGAGGGTGATGCAGACCGCCTTGTGATTAACAATCGTGATGCAGATGCGCAGGCGCTTGCGCGCGTGGTTCGCCACCTCGATGTTATCCGCAGGCGGGCGGGTATCGATTTGCGCGCGCGGGTGACGTCGGAGAACAATTTCCCGATGGGCGCAGGTATTGCTTCGTCTGCTTCATCTTTTGCGGCGCTGACAGTAGCTGCTTTTGCTGCGGCGGGTGTCTCTGTTGATGAACGTGAGTTGTCGAGCGTGGCGCGCTTGGGGTCTGGGTCGGCATCGCGCTCAATCCCTGCGGGGTATGTGGAATGGTGCACAGGCAGCACGCATGAAGAGTCGTATGCATTCACGGTGGCGGATGCCGGACACTGGGATCTGGTGGACGTGGTGGCGGTCATCAGCGAAGGGCATAAAGCGGTCGGCTCGCGCGAGGGACATACGACTGCGCAAACGAGCGATTATCAGGCGGCACGGGTGGCAAGCGCGCCTGCGCGTTTGGAACTGTGCCGGCAGGCCCTGCTTGACCGTGATTTTGGGATGTTTGCCACGGTCGTCGAACAAGACTCAAACATGATGCATGCGGTGATGATGACGAGCAGACCAGCACTTTTCTATTGGAAGGCGGCCTCGTTGACAGTGATGGAGGCTGTGCGGCAGTGGCGCAGTGAGGGCATCCCGGTGTGCTATACACTGGATGCCGGCCCAAACGTGCACTGCATCACTACATCGGCATATCGGGATGAGGTTGAGATGCGGTTGATGCGTATTGAGGGTGTTTTGCGCGTGTTAAAGGCGGCTTGCGGTGGTGGAGCGCGCGTTCTGTCGATGTGAGTATGGCAAGCGTCCGTCTTATACGGAGAGAAATCGGGGTATACTCGATGGAGCAAAGGGCCTTAGGTATTTTGCTGGTCAATCATGTAAGTTGGGAGCATTTGTCATGACAGAAACATTGGCCGAGGG
Organism: Anaerolineae bacterium; assembly: GCA_034431675.1. GTDB lineage: Bacteria > Chloroflexota > Anaerolineae > Aggregatilineales > Phototrophicaceae > Flexicrinis. The sequence goes on from DAOUCZ010000049.1 coordinate 6,369, forward strand.
CAGTTTTCTATCGTCCCTGCTGGCATTCGTGCTGGTGTTGATACCAGCGGTGATTATTCACGAGCTTGGCCATTTGTTGGCAGCCAAAGCAGTGGGCATTACCATCCTTGAATTTGGCATCGGGTATCCACCACGGGCCTTTCGGATGTTTCGGTGGGGTGAGACCGATTTCACCTTCAACTGGATACCGTTGGGTGGTTTCGTTCGTCCGTTTGGCGAGGATATGATTAAGCCGCAAAACGAGACGGAGATTGAGGAAGAACGGGCGAAGGTACAGCAGGCACGGGCCGGTGAAGCGCCGCAGGGTTATTCTGATGCAGAGCGTTTGGCACGCCTTGGCATTACCCATCCTAAGACGGTGAACGATGTCCGCCCGTTAGGGCGTATTTTCTTTATGGCAGCGGGCGCGATTGCCAACGTGGTTGGCGCGTTGGTGCTGTTTGTGCTGATTGGCTTAAGCGGTGTACAAGATACTTCGGCCAGCACGATAGTGGTCGTCCAGATTGAACCCGGCTCGGCATTGGCGCAGGCAGGTGTACAGGCGGGTGACATCGTCGAGGCGGTAAACGGCCGCAACTTTGCCGATCAGAGCGAGTTTTTGGCGTTGTTGAACGCTGGCGAAACGGTAACGCTGGATCTGGTTTCGGTGGTTGATGATGCGGTAGAGCGCCGTCAAGTGCAAACTGCCGCTGGCGCTGGCGGCGTAGACGTAAGCACTCAGCTTGTGGTGATGGGTTATCAGCTGGACTCACCTGCCGAAAAGGCAGGCATACAGCAAGGTGACATCCTCTTGAGTGCAGATGGTCAGTCTCTGGCACGCGATGGCTTTGAGACGCTGCGGCAAATCAATCAGAACAATCAGGGGCGAACCTATACATTGAAGGTGCTGCGTGATGGCGAGACATTGAGTTTGAACATCACACCACGCGTTAATCCGGGGGCTTTGGGGTATCTGGGAGCTACGGTGCAGGTTATCTATGCCTCGGATGCCTTGGGGATGAGTTTTGTCAATGGACAGCCCATCTTGAGATATACGCCATTAGGTTTGGGTGAGGCTGTGCAGTATGGGTTTGGCGAGGTGGGGTTTGCGCTTCAGACGATTGCACAGATGCCGGCCCGTTTGCTATCTGGCGAGGCGTCTCCCGAAGAGAGCCGCGTTGTGAGCATCGTAGGTATCAGCCAGCTGGGCGGCGTTCTGCTCGAAGGTAGTTTTGATGGCGGGAGTTTGTATCCGTTCTTACGGTTTGCAGCGCTCATCAGCATCGCGCTCGGCATCACGAACTTGCTACCAATCCCACCGCTAGATGGGGGACGAATCCTGTTTGTGCTAATTGAGGTGCTGCGCGGTAAGCCGCTGTCTCAGCGGGTTGAAGAAGCGGTCATGATCACTGGGCTGCTGTTGATGCTGATTTTGGGTATTGTGGTCATCATCAATGACATTCGAAACCCGATTATCGATTTGCTCCGTTAGCGCGTGTGGTGAAGGGAAACAACGGATGGGTGTGAAAGATGAGATACGTCCGGTAAGGCCGGGGTTTTCGGGGACGCTGGCAGTGCTGTCTCAATTGAGCGGCGGGCAGCGTATCCCTGACGTGGTTGTGCAGGGCTTAGCCCGCCTGCTGCCCTCGCAGATGCCTGATGTCGCGGTGGTATGGCCGTCGCTTTTGGCAGAAGTGCGTCGTGATGTCATGTCGGCATTGGTGACGGCGGCGGAAAGCGACTTTGAGCTGGATTTTGCCTTGTTTGCGCAGTTTGCGCTGACCGACAGTGATGACGAAGTGCGCATGGCGGCCATCGAATTGTTGTCTGAGGATGTAAGCACAAACCATCTGCGGCGCTTGTTGGGGATGGCCAAGACAGACAGTTCGGAATTGGTGCGGGCGGCGGCGATTAAGGGGCTTGGCCCGTTGGTGCTGGAGACAGAGCTGGGCAAACTGCCGGCAAAGGAGGTCGAACCGGTTCTAGCATATCTGCTGAGCTTGCTGCGGGCCGAGAATGTGGAGACGGAAATCCGTGCCTGTGCGCTAGAAACGTTTGCACACAGCAGTCATCCAGAGGTGAACCCACAGATACGGCGCGCGTATGACAGTGGTGACTCACGGATGCGTGCGGCAGCGCTATTTGCTATGGGCGCTAGCAGCGACGAAGATGCTTGGGCTGAGGTAGTGATTGAGAATTTGACCAATCGCCGGAGTGAATATCGATATGAGGCGGCGCGGGCTGCCGGCGAGCTTGTGTTGGCCGAAGCTGTGCAGAAACTGGCGCATCTGGCGTTAGAGGATGAAGGCCAAGTCCGTAATATGGCAGTCTGGGCATTGGGCGAGATTGGGGGCAAAGAGGCGATACGTGTCCTTGATGCCTTATTGGAACGCGCCGATGAGGAAGAGGATGACGAACTCGTTGACTTGGTGGAAGAGGCTCTCGATTCGGCCAGCGCCGCAGCAGGACAGATTTATGGTCTCGGCGATGATTTGCTGGATTCTTGAGGGGGGCAGAACCACGTCATGACACTGTTTTTGATGATTTTAGGGTGGCTGTGGGGGGCAACAGCCCCATTTCAACAACAGGTAACGGTCACTCCGCCCCCGTCAGCGGGGGATGCTGCTGGGACTATCCCTACTCCCATACCTGCTAGCTTCGAGCCTTTCACACAGGCTGATTTAAGCGTCATTACGGGTAATGTGCAGCGTCCTAACGGGATGGTATGGTTTGAGGGTAAGCTGTACATCGTGTGCACCGGCGATTGGACGATTTACGAGGTGGACTCGATTACCGGTGACACCCGTACCTACGTTTATGGCATCCGCAATGGACATGCTCTGATTGCCGAGTCTGCTGGAGCACAGCAGGGGGTGCGGTTGTGGGCGCCAGACTTTGATCGTGAGGAGTTGTTGGATATTCTGACATCTCGTTCACCCCGAAGTGTGTCGCAGGGATTTGACAATCCGTGGGGCATTGCAGCGCTGGATGAGACATGGTTTCTGGTCACCAATCTAGGGAGTGGGACGGTTGACCGCGTCTCGCGTACAGGGGAACGCGCCGGTGTGATAGAAGGCTTCCGGTCACCGGCGGGTATTGCGGTCGATGAAGAGCGCGTCTATGTTGCCAACAGCGGCAGCGCGCGCCGGTCGATTGAATGGGTGGATAAGGATGCTGTTGGGGCAGAAGAAATTGCCACATTGACCCCAGAGCCACTGGTACGTGGATTGCAGAATACTTCTAGCCTTGTGCTGGCACCGGATGGTTATCTGTATTTCACCTATGCGTTGGGCA
>DAOUCZ010000050.1:0-4616 GCA_034431675.1 Anaerolineae bacterium
GCAGGCCGTAGTGTGCGGCATTATACACCAAACTTGAGATGTTCTGCGGATAAGCATGGTTGAGGGGGGCTTGTGTCGGGCCTAAATAGACTGAGAAGCCTATTAGAAGTGGGGCTGGTGGGCGTATTTTTTGTACAGGCGCTGCGGGCAGTGCTGGCACTTATCTATGGGCGCACAGCCAGCGCCTCGATTTATCCGCTGCTGGATTTGTCGGTGATTGACCCACAGACGACGGGGCTTGTGTCACCGGTGGTACTGCAAACCGAGCTGTTGATATTGGGTGGAGTCGTGCTGCTGCCGCTGTTGACGCTGTTTTTTGGCCAGTGGCGTGGTTTGCTGTTTTTGCTTGGGGTGGCGACCGCAATGGCGCGCCTTGTGATGTCCGTCCCTGCTGGGGCGACATCCCCACTGGTGGGTGCAGCGCTAACGGTGGGGTTGGGGTTGGCCTATGTGGCGTGTCTGGTGCGGCATCGGTTGGCGGATGTGCCTTACCTGTTTGTGATTGGTTTTACGGTTGATCAGGTGCTGCGCGCGCTGGGCAATACGCTGGATGTATCGTTGGATGCTGATTATCTGCCGGTGCAGGTGGGGCTGAGCGCGGCGTTGGCGGTGCTGATACTGATTAACACAGCGCGCCCTGCGCCGCTGGCGATTGAGGAACGGCGCGGGCTGTTCACGTTTTGGGGTGGGGTAGGGCTTGGGGCGCTGCTGTTTTTGGAACTGGCACTGTTGGCGTCACCGAATGCGGTTGCTGGGCGTGCCGCGTTTGATTATACGCCTTTGGTGCCGGCTTTGATTGCTGCCACCGCCTTGCCGTTGATACCTGCCTTTCGCAATATGGCCCGCCAGTTTATGGGGTTGTTCGACCCTTCTGCGCAGGGGTGGGTGTGGATGCTGCTGCTGATTTTGATGATTGTGGTGGGCACGCGGGTACAGGGGATTGTTGGCGGGGCAGCGTTGGTGACTGCGCAGGCGATTGCCTCGTTGAGCTGGTGGTGGCTGGTTCGGCCACAGGTCGAGCGTCAGTGGAACTTTAGCGGGATGTGGATGACAGCGGGCGTGATGGTATTTGGCCTGTTGTTTGTGTGTGATTTGTTCACCTATGAGTACGCCTTTGTACGTGACTTTTCGGGGGACTATGTGTTTTTGAACCGCTTTTTGACCCCTCTGCTGCGTGGTTTCAGGGGGTTAGGATTGGCGGTGCTGGTGCTGTCGGTGGTGCTGGCCTCTTTGCCGGTGCTGGCGAGCCGGCGCAGTGCGGCATGGCCGGGCGGCACGCGACTAGGGACGGTGTTTGGCGGGTTGGTGGTGGCTGCTGCCGCGTTGATGGGGTTATTTTTTGCCCGTCCGGCGGTGATTGTGCCGGTTCGGGATGCGGCGGAGCTGCGTGTGGCCACTTATAACATCCATGCGGGCTACAGCGAGTTTTATCATTATGACCTTGAGGCCATTGCGCGCACCATACAGGAGAGCGGCGCAAACGTGGTGCTGCTGCAAGAGGTTGAGGGGGGGCGTCTGACCAGTTATGGGGTGGATCAGGCGCTGTGGTTGGCGCGCCGTCTGCGGATGGATCGGCGGTTTTTCCCGACCAACGAGGGGTTATATGGTCTGGCGGTGTTGTCTAATGTGCAGATTACCGAGGCGGATGGTCTGCTTTTGACCAGTCGTGGGCTTCAGACCGGCATCCAACGGGTGAAGGTGCGGCCTGATGATGGTGAAATCAGCGTGTATAACACGTGGTTGGGGGTGCTGCTTGAGGGGGTTGGGAGCGGCTCTTTGAGCGCACAGGAGCAAGACCAGCAGCGTCAGCTTGGTGAGGTGTTGGCATGGATGCTGACACACGGGAATGGTAATTTGAATGGCATTGGGCGGTATGTGCTGGGGGGAACGTTTAACAATGTGCCCAGCTCTGATTTGATCGCCACACTGAACCGTATTCCCGGGCTGACTGATCCGTTTGCGGATGAAAACCCGATCAATGCGACGACCTTTCGGCAGGTGGGGCGCAGCGCGCGGTTGGATTATGTGTTCACCAACATGTTGGCGCTGGGCCGCCTTGTGTTGGACACGGCGGCCTCTGATCATCGCTTGGCGGTGGTGGGGGTGAGCATCGGGCGTTAGCCGGATGGCGGGTTTTGGCTGACACGTTGAAGGGCGATGACGGCGGCGTTTTGGCTGGCCAACAGGATAGAGCGCCCTGTGCCTTGGGCAAGGACGTCATCGCCCAAACGGACTTCGACCTGATAGGTGCGGTTGTGGTCTGGGCCTTCGACGGATAGGACGGTGTAGGTGGGAGTCAGGCCGTGTAAGGCTTGACTCCATTCTTGCAGGCGGGTGCGGGCGTCTTTGGCCAATGCTTCTTGCATCAGCTGTTCTTGCAGCCTTGATAGGTGGGGGATGACGAAAGCGCGGACGCTTTCTAGGCCGCTGTCGAGATAGAGCGCGCCAATGAGGGCCTCGAAGACCCTGCCGAGGGTGGATGCGCGCTCGCGTCCGCCGCTGCGTACTTCACCTTTGCCCATGCGGATGAGCGGCCCAAAGCCGAGCTGCCGCCCTAGCTCGGCGAGGGTATCCATTTTGACGAGCGCGGAGCGCAGGCGGGTGAGTTCGCCTTCGGAGAGGTCTGGGAAGCGGGTGTAGAGGAGTTCTGCGGTGACGAAATCGAGGACGGCATCACCGAGGAACTCGAGACGCTCATAGTTGCGCGTGGTGCTGTTGGCGTTTTCGTTGGTATAGGATTTGTGGGTGAAGGCTTCTTCGAGCAGGTGCTTGTTGTTGAATTTTAGGCCGAGAACCTGCTCGATGTCTTGAGTTGTCATTCGATAAACCGTTTGATGATGAGGCTGGCGTTGTGCCCGCCGAACCCAAAGGAGTTGGACATCACGCAGTGGATGGGCATTTCGCGGGCGGTGTGCGGGACGTAGTCAAGGTCGCAGTCGGGGTCGGGTTCGCGCAGGTTGATGGTGGGCGGCGCGACGTTGTCACGGATGGCGAGGGTGGCAAAGACCGCCTCGGCGGCGGCGGTATATCCCATGCCGTGGCCGGTCATGCTTTTGGTGGAACTCATCGGGACGTTGTAGGCGTGTTGGCCGAAAACGTGCTTGATGGCTTGTGTTTCCATCGAGTCGTTGAGTGAGGTGGCTGTGCCGTGGGCGTTGATGTAGTCGATGTCTTGCGGGGTGAGGCGGGCATCGTTCATGGCTTGCCGGATGGCGCGTGCTGCGCCGCTGCCGGTGGGGTGAGGGGCGGTGATGTGGTGACTGTCAGAGGTAGAGCCGTAGCCGACGATTTCGCCGAGGATGACTGCACCGCGTGCTTTGGCCGTTTCGAGTTCTTCGAGGATGAGGACGCCAGCACCTTCGGAGAAAGCGAGGCCGGCGCGATCTTTGCTGAAGGGGCGGACGGCCTGCGCAGGGTTATCGTTATCGCGGCTGCATGCGCCGATGCGGTCAAAGGCGGCGATGCCGATGGCGATCACTGGGGATTCGCCCGCGCCGGCGACGGCGGCATCAAGGCGGCCTAGGCGGATGAGGTCATAGGCGTGCCCGATGCAGTCTGCCCCGCTGGCGCAGGCCGAGGTGAGGACATAGGATGGGCCGGTGATGCCGTAGTCGATGCTGACCAGCGCGCTGCCGCCGTTGCCCATCAACATGGGGACGGCAAATGGGGTGACGCCGCGGGCGTCGTTGGTCTTGAAGAAATCCCAGAGCAGGTCGTAATAGCTGCTGACGCCGGCGACGGCTGTTCCGACGAAAACACCGATGCGGTCGCGGTTTTGGTCGGTGATGGGCAGGCCAGACTGCTGCATCGCTTCTTTTGCGGCGGCGGTGATGAATTGTTGATAGCGGTCACGCCGGCGGACTTCGCGGGTGTGCATGTAGTTTTCGGGCTTAAAGTTCTTGACCTCGGCGGCGATGCGGACGAGGTAGGGCGAGGCGTCGTATAGGGTGATGGGAGCGACGCCGCTGCGCCCCTGTTTGATGTTGTCCCACGTTTCCTCGACATTGTTACCGCAGGGGGTAACGAGGCCGAGGCCGGTGATGACCACGCGACGGGTCATAACTGCGCTCTCCTGTTTGAAGTGCGGATAAAAGGGGTTAAAAGACGGTCTATATACCACATTGGATGGGTATTTTGCCAGTTTAGGGGGCGGTATCTGCGCGATCGGAGGGCGAAGGGGTGTAGTCTCCTTCGATCCATGTCGCGCCGTCAGGGCCGATTTCTTTTTTCCAGACAGGCACGATTTCTTTCAGGCGGTCGATGCCGTAGCGTGCGGCTTCGAAGCAACCGTCATCGCGGTGGGCAGACGAGCAGGCGATGAGGACGGTGTTTTGCCCGACGTGGAGTGTGCCGATGCGCTGCGCGATGGCGATGCCGATGACCAGCGGCCAGCGCTGACGGATTTCGGCAGCGACCTGTCTCATTTTGGCCAGCGCCATGTTTTCATAGGCTTCATAGTGAAGCTGTAGGGTGTCGGGCTGATGGCCCGGGCGAGTGGTTTTGCCGCGCACCATGCCGCTGAATAGGCAGACTGCGCCGACCTGCGGGGTGGTGATGGCGGCGACGATGGCGTCGTGGTCGATGGGGGTGGTGGGCAGCAGAAAGTGCTCTGGGTG
>DAOUCZ010000051.1:0-14456 GCA_034431675.1 Anaerolineae bacterium
TCGGCGCAGACATCCTGATTAAAGCCACCAAAGTCAACGGCATCTATACCGCCGACCCCAAAAAGAACCCCGACGCCCGCCGCCTGACCAACCTGACCTATCAAGAGGTGCTGGCCCAGCGCTTCGAGGTCATGGACTTGACCGCCTTCACCCTGTGCCAAGAAAACAAGCTGCCGATTATGGTGCTCAACTTTGAGGCCGATGGCGACCTCGTCCGCGCCGTCAAAGGCGATACCAGCGTCGGGACACTGGTCAGCGCCTCGGGCCAGTTGGACGCCTAGCACCCATCACCCAGCCCCCGCAGCAGCTCACCCTCTGCGGGGGTAGGACATTTTGGGGAAATTAACATCCACCCTCGCACCCTCATACAATGAAATACATTTCTTTAGATACTTGCGTTATACTTGTCCGTTAACTCTAATTTCGTTATCTGGACAGGACGCCCGCCCATGAACCCGACCCATGTTCAAGGCTCGCTTGCGGCTTACCGGACACTGGCACGCAATCTGCCAGATACCACCGTGCTGATGTTCGATCAAGCGCTGCGGTATCTGCTGGCCGAAGGCCAAGCCCTGCCAATCCTCGGCTTTAGTTCCAATCGGGGAGTGGGCTATACCCTGCGCGAGGCCCTGCCCGCGCGTGAGGCCGAGCTGTTCGAGCCGATGTATCGCGATGCACTGGCGGGCAAACAAGCGCACATCACCCGCCAATATGGCACACGGGTCTACGACATCCACATCCTGCCGGCACGCGATGATGATGGGGTCGCCTTTGCCGGCATGGTCATTTGTCAGGACGTGACGCAGCAGCGCCGCGCCGAGGCTCAACTGCGCGACAGCGAACAGCGCAACCGCGCCCTGCTAGAAGCGATGCCCGACTATATGCTACTGCTGGACTCAGACGGGCGCATCATCGATCAATCCCCCTCAGCCCTGACGCGCTTTTCGCTGGCCCATCTGCCTGCCGGGGTCAACCTGCGGGACAGCGGCCTGCCGGCGCACGTCATCCGCCAGATGTTTCAGCTGATTGAGGACACCCTGCGCAGTGGCAGCTTGCAGACCGCCCTGATTGATTTTCACGCCTTTGAGCAGGACGGCATGTACGAGATGCGCGGGGTGCGCCTCGGCGGCACGCATGTGATGGTGATGGTGCGCGACCTGACCGAACTCAACATCGCACGCAACACCCTGCAAAAGCGCGTGGACGAGCTAACCGCCCTGCGCGAAATCGAGGCCAAGCTGTCGGACACACTGGAAGTCAGCGCGGTGCTCGAAATCGGGTTTGCCTCGGTGATGGAAATCAGCGGGGCGTCCAACGGGTTTTTGGCCATGTACGAAGAAAGCCAGCCCACCATCATCCGTCGCGCGGTCGGCATGGCCGATGCCGACACGCTCTCCCGCCTCGCGCGCGAGGGCAAGGGCATCGCCGCGCGCGTCATCCGCACCGGGCAGGGCGAGTTCACCCCCGATGTGCGCCAAGACCCCGATTATCACCCCCTGATGCCCGACACCGTCGCACAGATGACCCTGCCGCTGACCGCCCACGGACGGCGCATTGGGATACTGGTGGTCGAAAGTGACCGCACTGACCGCTTTACCGAATACACCTACCGCATCTTACACATCCTCTCGGCTCGCATCGCCGTGGCGCTCGACCTTGCCCGCCTATATGAGCAGCTCAAGCGCCAGCACGACATGATCAGCGAGCTGGAACGCCTGAAGACCGAGATGCTCAAGCTCGGCGCACACGACCTTGGCAGCCCACTGATGATCATCTCGCACTACTTGCAGCGCGTGCGCGAAGAGGTGGAGCAGGCCGGCCTGACCAGCGTCTATGAATACCTGCAAGACATCACCGATGCCGCCGAACGTATCCGCGTGATTGCCAAGGACATCCTCAATGCCGACCGCGCCGAGATGATGGTCACCGGCGTGCTGATGACATCCGTCAACCTGACCGATGTGATGGACGAAGCGGTGCAAACCATGCGAGTCAATGCCGAGCTAAAAGGCCAAATCTATCACAAAACCGATTGGCCCACCGAGGAGGTCCACGGGCAGGGAGACGGGCCGCTGCTGGTGGCCGCCGCCTCCAACCTGATTTCCAACGCCATCAAATACACCCCCGACAACGGCACGGTTACCGTCAGTGCGCGGGTCGAAGACAAACGCCTGATTTTCGAGGTCACCGACACCGGCTTTGGCATCCCCGAGAACATGCAATCCAAGCTGTTTAAGCCGATGCAGCGCGTGCGCTCCAAAGAGACCCGCAGCATCGAAGGCACAGGCTTTGGGCTGTACCTCGTCAAACTGATTGTGCAGCGCCACGGCGGGGATGTGTTCTTTCGCAGCGTCTATCAGCAGGGCAGCACCTTTGGGTTTTGGCTGCCCATCGTCACGGTCTAGGGCTGCACAGGCCGTTTATCTTATGATGTTGTGGCAGCACGGCCTGCGGGCCGGCCTACTCCTCACGCTAAGCCTAAGCGCCCTGCTGACGGTCATGCAGGTGATAGGCGGATGGGTGCGCACGCCCCAGCTCACCCTCGCCACCCAGACGGTCATCCTCGACCCGCGTGTCAGCGCCCCGCTGGTCACTGGCGCAAACCTGCTGGCCTACGACGTCCAGACCGGCCAGACCTCTGCACTGGTCAGCGGCCTCGGGTCGCTGCCGGTGGCGTGGCGCTGGTCTCCCAACGGTGACCGGCTTGGCTATGTGCTGCTGCGCCAAGAAACCAATGATTATGAGGTATGGGTGCTGCAAACCCGCCCCCGCCGACTGTACCGCATTGTCGAGGGTCTGCCGTTTGGCGCCCCACCCGAGTGGTCGCCCGACGGCACGCGCATCGCACTGGTCACGCTATCGCAAGACATCTGCCTGTATGCCATTGCCGATGACCCCACCCCCAGCTGCCTAAACGTGCTGCCGGCAGGGCTGCCGGCATGGTCGCCCGATGGGCACAGCATCGCTTATGTCTCGCGCCTGCCAGATGCCGGCCTATACCGCGTCGAGGTCGAGACCGGTGCAGTCCACACCGTTCTGGCGGGCGCGCGCTATCTGGGTGGACCGCGCTGGTCTCCCGACGGGGCGTGGCTGGTCTTCTCGCGTCAGGATGCCCCGGGCGAGCCGCGCCATCTGTACCGCATCGCACCAGACGGCAGTGGGCTGCGCCAGCTCACCAGCGGCAGCGCCAGCCAAGATCAAGCAGCATGGTCGCCCGACGGCCTGCTGCTGGCCTATAACGAGATGCAAGAGCGCTTTCGAACCCCCGACGTGGTGGTGATGGACGTGCAGACCGGCCAACATCGCCGCATGACTACCCACCCGCAAACCGACACCGACCCGCGCTGGTCGCCTGATGGCCAGCTGCTGGCCTATGTCACCGACCGCTACGACGGGCGACCGCGGCTGCAAGTTGTGCCGATCGGCGCAGCGCCGGATGCGCTCGACATACACGGCGCAGACGGCCTATTGATGTATCTGTATGTGTATGAATGGCGTCCCTGACGGAGGCCCGATGAACGACGACACCCCCACCCCCCCAAACCTCGACCTGATCCAGATGGTGCAGCGCGCCCGCCTGCTGCACGATGCCGACGCCGAGCATCTCGACCCTTTGTGGGAGCGGCTCAAGGCCGCCAACACCCACGGCGCACTGGGCTACAAAATCAAAGCCTCTACCGCCCCGCGCGGGCAAGATGCCGCCCCTACCGCGCGGGTGATTATGGTGTGCGTGGCCGACGGCAGCGATGCCGCCGATGTCGAGCGCGTGCGGCAAGCGCTGCTGTCACTGGGCATTGATGCGGCAGTCCTGCACTGGGAATCATCCGACACCCCCTAGCTGAGCGGGTTGCCGCGCAGCAGCGCATCAGGATGCGCTATAATGCAAGCAGGCTCGCATCACACCCTGCCCCAACCGCCCATCTGCCGAAGGAGTCGCCACCATGCTTGACCCGCAACTTGTCGCCCGTTTGCGCACGCTGCCGGTGTTTGCGCATCTGCCCCCCTACATGCACGAGCGCATCGCACAGATTGCCCGCGTGCAGCGTATGGAAGCCGGCGCGGTGGTCTTCAAACAATGGGAGGTGGCGCGCGGGTTCTATCTGCTCATCAGCGGACAGGGCCAGTTGGTACAGCAGGCCGCCGACGGCACGCGCCGTGTGCTGGCCGTGGTCAATCCGGGCCAATATTTCAACGAGGCTGCCCTGACCGGCGAAATGGTTGAACAAGCCTCGTTTATCCTCACACAAGCCAGCATCGTGCTGTGTGTGCCGCGCACCGAGTATCAAGCGCTGCCCACCACGCCGCCGCGCGTCCAGCCCGCTCCGCCGGCCAGCGCCCCGCCGCTGCGCCCGTCGCAGATTGCCGCCGCCCAAAACCCACCGGCCAATCCCCCACCGCTGCGCCCGTCGCAGATTGCCGCGGCCCAGAACCCGCCGGCCAATCCCTTGCCGCAGCGCGCCCCCACCATCACCCCAGCATCGCCAGAGCTTACGCCGCGCACCGTCAACAGCGGGCAAAACACTGACCAACCCGACCCGCGCTATCCATGGCTCAACCCGGGCGAGCGCATCATGCTGATGACCCGCCGCCACTGGTGGAAGGCCGCCCGCATGATGTGGCTGCCGGCGCTGTTCTTCCTTGCCCTGCTGATACCGGTAGTGGCGGTTGATGTGGCCGCTATCCGGCTGGTTCTGCTGGCCGCTGCCGTGCTGATACCCGGCGGGGTGATGGCCTATGTTTACCTCGATTGGCGCAACGATTGGCTGGTCATCACCGATCAGCGTGTGCTGCGCGTCGAGCAGCAGCTCATCCGCTTCTCAATCGAGACGCAAGAGGTTGGCCTTGCCGCCATCCAATCGGTCAAGGCCGCCCTACCGCCGGTTGACCCGATGGCGCGTGTGCTGCGCTACGGTGATGTGCGCATCAATACCGCTGGCTCTGCCGGCAACATCATGATGGATACCATCCCGCGCCCAGAACGGGTGAAAGACTACATCTTCCGGCAGGCCGAGATGGCCCGCCGTGCGGCGGGCTTATCGCCAGCCGTCAACGCGGTGGACGAGGACGACAGCGAGGCTTTTGGCGAGGCCGATACCGACCCCGGGCGTGCGGTGCAGGGTGGGGGGTTCTTATCCACCCGCTTCATCAACGCGCGCGGCGACACCGTCTATCGCCAGCACCCCATCATCTGGTTTCGTGGGGTGTTCTTGCCGCTGGTGGTGATTTTGGGCGGTATCGGCGTGGCGATATTCGGGCAGGCCATCCCCGCCCTCAGCGACTTTGGCCCGCTGACACTGGTCGGCGGGGTGTTCCTTGCCCTGATGGGAATGGTCTGGTTCTGGCTGGCCGATTGGGACTGGCGCAACGACCTCTACATCGTCAGCGACTCGGTGATTACCCTGCTTCAGCGCCGCCCGCTCTACCTGCAATACAACGAAGATCAAGTGCTGCTGCGCAGCATCCACAATATCGAGGCGGTCACGGTCGGGCTGTTCCGCAGCTTGCTGGATTATGGCGATGTGCGCCTGCTTCTGCTGGGTGACGAAAACCCCAAAGTGTTCCGCGATGTCCCCGCCCCCCTGCGCGTGCGCGAAGAAATCAGCCGCCGTCAGCGCGTGGCGGTCGAGCGCGCGCGCGAAGAAGAGGAGCGCCGCAATTATGAGGCCATCATGCGCCAGATGCAGCAGCAGGGGAGCGGTCACCCGCTGGTCAACCGCACCGAGCAGCCCACGCAGGCCTCCGGCCCATATGTCTATCAAACTCAACCGCACACCCCGCCCCTGCCGCGCCGCAAAATTTGATGGTCAGCACCCCCACATCAGGCCGCAGTTAACGCTATTTTAAGCCCCTGCGCAGGATGGGTTAACGCTTGACGGCAATACAAACATCGGGATTGTAATTAATCTCCCGTTTGACGACAATCGCCCCCATCCGCTTTCAGGACAGGGAGAGTTTACCCAATGCCTCGAACTTTTTTCCGTGTGTTCGGCCTGCTGGCCATCACCATGCTGCTGGCCGGGTTGATGCCCCGCGCCGCCCAGCCGGTGAAGGCGTCGGCAAGTGGTCTGGTTATTAGTCAAGTGTATGGCGGCGGCGGCAACAGCGGCGCTACTTACACACATGATTTTGTGGAATTATTTAATGCCGGAAGCTCGAACGTCTCTCTCAATGGGCTGTCGGTTCAATATGCAAGCGCAACAGGCGCTTTTACCGCCGGCTCAAAAGCCGATTTGCCAAACGTCAGCTTGCAGCCCGGCCAATACTTCCTCATCCAGATGGCCGCAGGTTCGGGTGGCTCGCAGCCACTCCCAACCCCCGACTTAGTCGGCAGCAGTAACATGAGCGGAACAGCCGGCAAAGTCGCCTTGGTGAACGGTACAACGCTTATCTCCTGTGGCGGTACAGCCGGTAACTGCGCGTCCGATACCAGCATTATCGACCTTGTTGGGTTTGGCACCACCGCAAATAACTATGAGGGAAGCGGCCCAACCCCCGCCCCAAGCAACACCAACTCGGTTCGCCGTCTTGATGGTGGTTGCACCGACACTGATAACAACAGCGCCGACTTTGAGGCCATCACAGCCTATCAAACTGGCAACCCGCGCAACACCAGCACCACGCTCGCCCCGTGCGGCAGCCCGGTGGATAACCCGCCGGCGGTGAGTTCGACCACGCCGGCCAACGGCGCCAGCAATGTCGCGCTCAACAGCACCATCAGCATCACCTTCAACGAGGCGGTGACCACCAGCGCCAGCGCCTTTAACCTCACCTGCACCACCGGCGGCGTACGCACCTTTGCCTTTGGTGGCAGCGGCGCTTCCTATACCCTGACCCCTAATGCCAACCTGCTGGACAGCGACTCCTGCACCGTGACGGTCAGCGCCGCCGGCGTCACCGACCTTGACGGCACGCCAGACAACATGGCCGCCGATTATACCTTCAGCTTTAGCACGGTTGCGCCGCTGGTGTGCGGCAGCGCCCCCGACAAGATTTATGAGCTGCAAGAGAACGGCAGCAAGTACGGCCTTGGCGGCTCGTTCACCGTGGACGGTGTGGTCACCTACAGCCGCCTCGGCATCGGCGGCATCAACGGGTTCTACATCCAAGACCCGGTGGGCGATGGCAACCCCAACACCTCGGACGCCATCTTCGTCTTTGACCCCGCGCCGGTCGTGCTCAACGTCAACGCCGGCGACTATGTGCGCATCACCGGCACGGTCAGCGAGTTCGCCCAGAACTTCTCGGATTTGCAAGCCGGTGTGACCAGCGTCACCGAGACACAGTTCAACATCACCGCCGGCGAGCTGTGCACCAACAGCGCCAGCATCACCCCGACGGTGGTGACCCTGCCGTTTAGCTCGCTGGACGAGCAGGAGCGCTATGAGGGGATGCTGGTCACCTTCAACCAGACCCTGTATGTCACCGAGATGTTCCAGCTGGGCCGCTATGGCGAGGTCAGTCTGTCGCTGGGTGGCCGCTTGTTCCAGCCCACCAACTATCTGACGCCGGGCGCAGCAGCCATCACCCAGCAACAGCTGAACAACCGCAGCCGTATCATCCTTGACGACGCGAACAAGAATCAAAACGTTGACCCGATCGTCTTCCCGCAGCCTGCCGGCCTCAGCGCCAGCAACACCCTGCGCCACGGGGACAGCGTCGCCAGCGTGACCGGCGTGTATGTGCAGAACAACGCCCGCACTGGCAACGGCACATCCACCAACCTCAACCCATTCCGCTACCGTCTATACCCGACCAGTCCGGTCACCTTCATCCCGACCAACCCGCGCCCGACCAGCGCGCCCAACGTCGGCGGCAGCATCAAGGTGGCCAGCTTCAACCTGCTCAACTACTTCAACACCTTCACCGGCTGCTACCTGAACGGCGGCTTTGCCACCGGCAACTGCCGCGGTGCCGAAAACGCCACCGAGTTCACGCGCCAGCGCAACAAGACCATCGCGGCCATCCTGAAGATGAACGCTGCGGTACTCGGCGTCAACGAGCTGGAAAATGACGTGGTCAACGATAATGGCGGCTCAAACGGCGCGACCATCGCGATGCAAGACCTTGTTGACGGCCTCAACGCCGCCACCGCTCCCGGCACTTATGCCTACATCGACACCGGTCGCATCGGCAGCGATGCCATCCGCGTCGGCCTGATTTATCAGCCCGCGCTGGTGACACCGGTCGGCGGCTTTGCCGTGCTGGACAACGTCGATCCGTTCAACCGCAACACCCGTCCGCCGCTGGCCCAAACCTTCCAAGAAATCAGCAGCGGTGAGCGCTTCACGGTGGTGGTCAACCACTTCAAGTCGAAGGGCAGCTGCCCCAGCAACCCGACCATCGACCCGACCTATGGCGCCAATCACGACACCGGCGACGGTCAGGGCTGCTGGAACGCCGACCGTCTGCGCGCCGCCAATGAGCTGCGCAGCTGGATTGCCACCAACGCCTACTTCACCGACCCCGACGTGCTGATTATGGGCGACCTGAACAGCTACGCCGCCGAAGACCCGATCACCTACTTCCTGAGCAACGGCTGGACAAACCTGATTGCCCACTTCGTCGGCGCAGGCAACGTGGCCTACTCATATGTGTTCGACGGCCAATCGGGCTATCTCGACCATATGCTGGCCAACCCCACCCTGCTGTCGCAGGTCAGCGGCGCGGCAGACTATCACATCAACGCCGACGAGCCGAGCGTGCTGGACTACAACACCAACTTCAAGACTGCCGGCCAGCAGGTCAGCCTGTATGCCGCCGACGAGTTCCGCACCTCTGACCACGATCCGGTCATCCTCGGGCTGAACCTGACCGCTGCCGATGTGCTCATCACCGAAAGCGACGGCAGCACCGCCGTCACCGAGGGCGGCGCGGTTGACCAGTACAGCGTGGTGCTGAACAAGACCCCCAGCGCCAACGTCACCGTCAGCCTGAGCTTTGACGCGCAGGTTGAAGTGAGCGTGGACAGCGGCAGCAGCTATCAGGCCTCGCCAGTGGTGCTGACCTTTACGCCCGCCAACTGGAACACCGCGCAAATCGTGTTGGTACGCGCGGTGGATGATGCTGCCGTGGAAGGCCCGCACGCCAGCAGCATCACCCACACCATCGCCGGCGCGGCAGAATTCGCCGGCATCGCCAACAAGCTGGTCAACGTCAGCATCACCGACAACGACACGGTCGCCCCGCCGACCGCCGGCGTGACCGTCAACCCGACCAGCGTGGATGTGGACGAAGACGGCCTGACCGACCAATACACCGTGGTGCTGGATGCCGCCCCAACCGATGATGTCGTCATCACCCTGAGCTATGGCACGCAAATCACCACCGATGTCGATACGCTGACCTTCACCAGCGGCAACTGGAACATCCCGCAAACCGTGACCATCACCGCCGAAGACGACCTCGACGATGAAGGCGCGCACACCGAGACCATCACGCACAGCGCCGCCAGTGCCGACGTGGACTACGACGGTATCAGCGTGGCCAGCGTCACGGTCAACATTGCGGACAACGACGGCGGCGCGATTGCGCCGGTCAACCTCATCGTCAACGGCAGCTTTGAGGTGGCCGGTGCAAGCCCGCAGCGCGCCGCCAACTGGATGATTAAGCGCCTGCCCGCGCCGGACAACCGCCGCATCTGCAACAGCCGTATCACCTACTCGTCGGAGGGCAACTGCGCCTACCGTCTGAAGGCCACCGCCGGCGCGATGCTGACCCGCAACCTCCGTCAAGTCATCCTTGCCCCATCCGTGCAAGCCGGTGACGAACTGCTGCTCCGCTTTGACGCGCGTGCGCGCCAGCTGGGCAAGGGCGCGCGCGTGCGCGTGCTGGTCACCTACCCGAGCGGCACGGCCACCTTCATCCGCGCCATCCCGCGCGGCAGCTATGCCTATCGCACCCTGACCAAGACCTATACCCTCACCGACGTGCCGACCCGCATCACCGTGTTCGTGGAGCAGCGCGCCGCTGGCGGCCTGTTCTTCCTCGACAACGTGCAGCTGCTGGTCAACGCGCCGGTCATCCGTGGGCCGGCGGCTCGCCCCGCCGCTCACACCGACGGCCAGCCTCTGCCGCTGCCGCCGGCGCAGTAACCCCAGTACCACGCACCAAAAAAGCCCCCGCCGCATTGGAGGGGGCTTTTTTATCGGACGTACCAGTAGAGGTAGGTTTACTTACTCAGCCGACTCGCGCACGGCAACCGTGCCGGCGGTATCACGCGCATAAAACCCGATTTGGTCTTTAATCATCTCAAAGCCGGGCTTGGGGTTGTTATACACCCACGCGATGTTTTTGGCGCTCTGCCCGGGCGCTTCAAGGTCAATCCAAAAGCATACCCCCTTGTATGGGCAGGTATAGGTGCGCTCGGTGACCACCAGATGGCTCATATCGACCACCTTGGGGTCAAAATACCAGTTGCCTTCAAACACGCGAGCCGTGTCGTCCGAGGGACTGCCGGCAGCGATAACCTGTTGACTGTTCTTTTCTTTAATGACCAGCGGCATGGGGACTCTCCGTGTGCCAGTGCGCGCACAGGCGCGCACATCATTACCACCCATCCCGACGCGCATCCCCGCGCCCCGCTTACCTCAGCCCCAAAACCCTCACCGATGTCTCATGCATCTGGCAGGGATTGCGGGCGGAACTCGCGCCGCAGCGGCGGAATCGTCACCTCGCCCTCTGGCCGCTCAATCAGCATCACCGGCGACCCGCCAATGGCAGCTTGCGCGCCGGCCTGAAGCTCGGGGAAGTCATCGGGCGAGGCCGGCGGCAGCGCCAACGTATACTGTCCTTTTTCATCCGGTGTTAGCAATTCGGTTTCTTCCAGCGTCAAGCGCACCGCGTTCTGGCCCAGCGCCGGCAGCGTCACCGACAACGGCGTCAGGCGGCGATTCCACAGCACCGTGATGCGCCGCCCATCCGCCAGCTGAAACGCCGCCGCAAACACGTGGGTGGGCTGCTGTGTGCTGATTTGCTCATAAGGGATGTCGAGATAGCCTAGCGGGGTAAACGGGTGCTGAAAGACCTGCGCCAACACCTGAAACGCATCAGCCGCTGGGCGAGCTGTGCCCGGGCGCGGGTGCTGACTGAAGCACACCGACGTGTTTTGATTGCGAAACAGGCCGTGCGCATCCCCGCTGCACAGCCCATCCGCCGTGCACAGCTCGCCATCATGGGGAGGGAAGTCTGTGCCAGCGGGTTGGTCGCCGCAGTCGTCAAACAGCTGATGCACCACCAGCACGCTGGCACCCTCTGTCCACCCATACACCGCGCTCTGGATCATATAGTAGGCCTGCTGCTGCTGCGTGACGCGCCGCAAGCGCTCTTTGGGTGTGTCTGCCGTCCACGTCGGCCCGGGATAATCATCCCAGACCGGCGCGCCGTGCTCGGTCACCCAGATTTCTTTGTTGATGCCATAAGCCACAAACGTCTGGCGCACATTCAGCACCAGCCAACCCGTCCGCCACGGGTCGGCATAGGCATGGACAGCCACCGCATCCATATACCAATTGTGCTGCTCGCGCAGCGGGTCTTGCTGATAAATCGCCAGCACGCGCGCCAGCCAATTGTCATCGGTGGCAAAGGTCAAGCCGGCAAACATCACCCGTGCGGTCGGGTCGGCCTGCTTCACCGCCAGATACCCCACCTTGAGCAGCCGCGCGTACTCGCCAATCGAGGCCGACCAAAAAAACGGGATGTCCGGCTCGTTCCAGATTTCCCACGTGCTGATGCCCATCCCGGGCGGCAGCGTGCCGCGCTGGCCCAAAAAGCCGCCCGGCTTATAACGCTGCACCGCTTCGTACACAAAAACCGCCCACGGGTTACTGGGGTTCAGCGGCTTGTCTGGCGCGGGCAGGTCTGTCCCATCGGCAAAAATCGGCTCGTTGAGGCCGATGATGCGCTCTCCACGGTCGCCGGCGGCATAAAACCCGGGCCGGCCCAGCAAAATCGCATTGATGTTCAGCCGATACAGCAGGTCATCGGCCACCTGCCGGTCAAACACCGACCAATCGAACTCCCCCGGCGCTTGCTCGATGCGATCCCAATAAATCGGGAAGCGATTCCACCCCGCACCCAGCCGCAGCGCCAAACGATAGCGCTCTGGCGCTGTGCCGCCCTCTGGCGCACTGACATGCGCCAGCCCCAGCCACGGGTGACGGACAAATGGCGCATCAAAGGGATTCGAACCGCCCGGGGTGCTGGTGGGCAATGGGACTTGCGCGCAGGCGATGGTGGTGAAAGCGAACAATAAAGCCAAACTGCACAACACTCGGTGCATTTACACTTCCCGTATCACGGTATCCACCATCCAGCACCCTTGATAGGGCGCTTCGGTCTGGCGGGTGAGGATATAATAATAAATGGCAGACTGCCGCCCCCGCCGCCTCAGCCAGACGCGCAAGCGCACCTGATCCCCCAGCAGGCTGTAGGCCAATGTGCCCAGCTCTGCCCGCTCAAACCCGACCATGTCGCGATAGAGCGGGTGATAACGAACCAGATGCACAAAGTCGGTATCGCTGCCCACCGCATCGCGGTTGCACGGCGAGGCAAACCGATAGGCCATCCTTAGGGCAGCATCGTGGCCCAGCAGGTCGCTGTTTTGCAGCGCATCCAGCTGCAAACTGACCACCTCAGACGGGGATAGCGCTGGCGAAGGGCGCGGGTCGAAGTGAGCAATGGAGTAAGGGCGTTCTTCCAGCATGATGGCGTTTCTGTGCACCGATAATTACCCAAAATCAGGTTGATTATACCGGACGAAACGCCTGTGCGGACTATAGATTTTTAGATTCGCCCGTCCCACACCCGCGCATCTCATCCGGTGTGGCCGACCACCCCGCGGCAGCACCTCGCAACTCTGGTATACTCAAAGCTGTTCATCGCCCAGCCCATGTCTGTTGATGCCTGCCCTATGCCCCCAATCCGCGTGCTGCACTTTGCCGATGTCCATATCGGCATGGAAAACTATGGCAAGACCGACCCCGAAACCGGCCTCTCGACCCGCGTGCTCGATTTTCTGGCCCGCATGGACGAGATGATTGCGCTGGCCCACACCCGCGAGGCCGACCTGATCATCTTTGCCGGTGACGCCTTCAAGACCCGCACCCCCAACCCCACCTTTCAGCGCGAATTCGCCTATCGCGTTTTGGAGCTGGCCGACCTTGCGCCGGTGGTGATGCTGGTGGGCAACCATGATTTGCACCCCACGCGCCTCAAAGCCTCCAGCATCGAGATTTATGACACCCTGCGCGTGCCCAATGTGTGGGTGGCCGGCGAATACGAGGGCAGGGTTATCCCAACCCGCCGTGGCGAGGTCTATGTGGCCACTGCCCCCTATCCGGTGCGCCAGCGCCTGTTGGAAAATGACGCAGTGCTGGGCCGCACTGTCGCCCAGATTGACGAACTGCTTCAGCGCCAGCTCGGGCACATCCTCGACCAGCTGGCCCAACAAGCCGACCAACACGGCAGCATCCCGCGCCTGCTGACCGGCCATTTCACCGTCGGCGGCGCGGTGATGGGCAGCGAGCGCCAGATTATGCTGGGGCGCGATATCGCGGTCAACCTTGGCGACCTTGCCGACCCGCGCTGGGACTATGTGGCGCTGGGGCACATCCACAAGCACCAAAACCTCACCCACGGGCGCGACGGCATCCCGCCGGTGGTCTATGCCGGCAGCATCGAACGTATCGACTTTGGCGAAGAAGGCGACCCCAAAGGCTGCTGCTGGGTGGAGCTGTCGCGCGGCAGCGCACAGTGGGAATATGTGCCGCTGCACGCGCGTGATTTCGTCACCGTTTGGGCAGACCTGCGCGACAGCGATGCCCCCACCCAAGACGCCGCCGACCTCATCAAGCGCCACCGCCTGCGCGAGACCATCGCACGGATGCACGTCAAACTGCGCCAAGAACAAGAGGCCGCCTTCAACGAAAACCTGATCCGCGAGGTGTTCCGACAGGCCGGCGTCAGCTATCTGGCCACCGTGCGCAAAGAAATCGACTCGCCCGACCGCGCCCGCCTCGGCGTCAGCCCTGAGGGCCTCACTCACATCGAACTGCTCGAAAAATACCTCATCTCGCGCGAGATACCCACAGCCCGCCGAGAGCAGCTGCTGGCCGAAGCCGATAAACTGCTGCATGATGAACAAGACTAAGTGGGCCAACTGCATGTTGGGAACATTCCACACACCGCCAACGTCCTATCCATCAGCGGTGTTGATAAACCCCATCAGCGCCATCAGCCCTTCCATCCCGTCTTTGCAGAATCAGGAGTGTGCATTATGTCTGCCAAACGAGGTTTTATCATGCTCACCAGCCTAATCGTCCTCGCCTTCGGTGCGTTCGGCACATCGGCGCAGGAGGACGGCAGCACGCCGCCCCTCTCCGATGGCGTCAGCATCACCGTCTACAACCAAGGGTCATCCCTGATCCAAGACCGCCGCACCTTCACCCTGCAAGCCGGTG
>DAOUCZ010000052.1:0-4285 GCA_034431675.1 Anaerolineae bacterium
CGGCCCGGGGGCTGGCACATTTTTAGACCCAATAATCACCACGCGCCCGCCCCGTGGAGACAGCTTAAGCAGCGGATGTGCCTCTCGCAGAAGCACCACATTGGCGTCAAGGTTGATGCTCATGGTGCGCCGCCACGATGACAGTGTCATCTGAGCCAACGGCAGGCTGGGCGGAAAGATGCCGGCATTCACCACCAGCATATCCAACCCGCCAAACCGGCTGACCGCTGCTTCTAAGGCTTCACCCAGCTCACGCTCGTCGGTTAAATCGCACACAAAGCCAATTTCATCTTCTGCGGTGAAGATACGAGCCACCTCCGGATTGATGTCCAGCGCGACCACTGCCGCACCTTGAGCGTGCAGTGCGGCAGCACACGCCCGCCCAATTCCTGATGCTGCGCCGGTCACCAATGCTACCTCACCACTGAATGGCTTGAGCGCCCCGCTGCGCCGCAAACGAGCCTGCTCCAGTTCCCAATATTCCACATCGAACTGGTCAGCCTCGCTGATGGACTCCCATCCTCCAGCAGACTCAGCACGCACAATCGCTTCGATGGTGCGTTCATAGACCGCCCCCGCCAGCGCTGCATCTTTAGCGGTTCTGCCGGCTGTCAGCATCCCCCATTCACCATCGAGGATGACACGCGGTGCAGGGTCAAGCATGGTCAGCGGCGCATCACTGCGCCCCTTATGGCGCTCAAAATAAGCCCGATAGGCCACAACATACCCTTGCACATCCCGCCCAATCAGTGGATAAGACTTGGTGCGCGTCAGATGATCGGGAGTCATTGGCCCGCGGTGTGACCACGAAGCAACCTGCTCATGAGCGGCAAAGGCCGCCGCTTGGGGAGAGGTACTGCGCCTCACAATCAACGGCGCACCGGCAGCAGCGCTTAGGGTATGCCGAAAACCAGCCAATGCGCCCCGCTGTGGCCCAACTGCTGGTGATGCAGCCGGCAAAACAGGCATCGGACGGCGCGCTGCAATCCAATCCGCCGCGCGACACGTCAGCTCAATCAACCGGTCATAGGCTTCGCGCGCGCTGTCCCCCCAAGACACAATGCCGTGCTTCAGCCAGACCATCCCAATTTTGCCGTCGGTATCACTGCTCAAAAGCTCACCCGCAGGCGGACGAGCGCGCACGGCCTGCTGCCAACATGCATACCCCAAACGTGCCAGCTTAAACCCCGGCATCACATAAGGCACATAGACTACCGAATCCCCATAAACCTGACGTGCATCCTGCTCCCCGTTGGCCGCACCTGTCAAAGACATCACCGGCACCGCATGGGCGTGCAGCACATATTTATAGGGCAGCACCGCGTGCAAGATCGTCTCGACAGACGGCGGCGGAGCGTCCGCACGGGTGCGTGCCCCCATCATGGCGTCCATCATCTGTGTGTCACTCATAGCCGGCAGTGTGACCAAGCGAGCGATTTCTGCCAGACGCAGCGGGGTAAATCCTGCCTCGCTGATGGTTGACAGGTCATAGCCGCTGCCTTTGACATACAAGCGTGCGGTAACCTCGCCAAACAAGTCTGCCTCGTGCCGCTTCACCGAGGTGTTTCCGCCGCCAAACTGGGTCAAATCAAAGTCTCGGCCCAACAACCGCGAAGCATACACAAGCGGGCCAAGGTCATCAGCGGCAAAATGGCTTAATTCGGCATCGTTCCAGCGGTTTTCCATAACAACCCTCATCCTATGATGTACAACAAAGTCTTAGACGTTTTTTGTCTGGCTACTCCCAACAGTGTAACCCGTATTACAAATCAGGAGAGATAACTTCCCCCCGCTTTTGCATCCGAGTATGACGTGATTGATTGCCGTGTTTTTTTAAGTGGTCTATACTGTCCCTAAGCTAACCATAAATCTGTGCGCTTTCTCGTGCATGTGGGGGAACACACCGTGCTGCGCCTCAGTCGTATCATACTTGTTGCTTTGTGCTTAACGTTGTGGGCCAGCGTCTCGTCTGCCCAATCGACCGACCCTGCCCGTATCATCGTCAGCTATGCTGAGGTGACCGAGGGCCAAAACGAAATCAGTCAGCTGGGTCTATACTTCAACTTTGCAGACCAATCTGGACGCCCAATCGTCAGCAGCGGCAGCAGCTCTGGAAGTGGGCGTGCCACCATCGTGGTCAGCGGCAGCGGCCAAAACCTGACACAAGAAGCCCGCATCGAAGCGCCAAACACCCCCCTATATGTGGTGATGGTGCTGGATGCCAGCGGCAGTATGCAAGCTGCCGCGCAGGATATGCGCCGTGCGGCCATCGAGGCCGTCAACGCCCTGCCCGACGGTACACAATTCTCTATCATCGTGTTCAACCGGCAGGTCTCCACAGGTACGCCGTTCACCCGTACCAAAAACGAGGTGATTAACCTGATCGGTACTTATCAGCCGGCCCGCCCCAGTGACCCCAATGCCGGCACATGCTTGTTCGACGCCGCCTACGCGGCCATCGAAAAAGCGCTAGAAGCGCCGCTCCCTGCACGCCGTACCGTCCTGCTGTTCACCGACGGACGCGACGAACTGACCGCAGGGCGCGGTGACACATGCAGCACCCGCACCCTGAATGATGTCATCGCAAAGTCAACCGACGTCAGCAATCCGGTTTCGGTGAACACCGTCGGGTTGCGCGGCGCGGTGGCCATCGACGAAGCTGGCCTGCGCGGCATGGCAGAGAGCAGCAAAGGCTTTGCTGCCATCGGCTCGCTTAACGAACTGCCAAACCTGTTCAAAGTGATTGTGGACGCGCTGAACAATCAGCGAGTAGCACGCGCCGACTTCTGTTTGCCCCGCGGCCAATATACCGCCACGCTGCTCACTCAGGCCGGCTTCAACGGCCCACAGCTCTCCGACACCTTCAACTTCACCACCGATTTGCAGTGTACGCCTGCCACGGCCACCCCTGCCGCCCGCCCAATCGTGCGCGTCACCACCAAAGACTTCAACCGCGACGCACAAGAAGTCACCATCCAAATTGGCGGTGAGAACCTCGAACAAATCACCCGCTATCGTGTGTTCATCAACGATCCAACCGGTGCAAGCATCGGCGAATACCAGCTGGACGGCGGTGGAGCACCTGATCCGATCACCTTCAGCATGATTGGCCGGCCCGATGGGCGTGTTCGCATCGACATCGTCGCTGTGCGGTTCAATGGCGAGACCATCGAAGCAGACGACGAGCTAATCGTCTCGCGCCCAACTCCAACGCCATCTCCCAGTCCCACCCATACACCCAGCCCCACCCCGCCCCCCACGCTTGTGCCAGTTGGCGTCAATGTCGAGTCGATTATCTATGACACCGCCACGGACACCATCAAAATCAGCATCGTCTATACACAGGCCGAGCAGGTGGCGCGTGTCCGTATCGACATCATCGACAACCGCGGCTTTAACAAAGCCAGTCAAGACCGCACCGAACTAATCGAGTCGGTCGAGTTCGTCGCCTCTGACATCGGCCTCATCGCCGACCAAGCCTATACCCTGCGTGTAGAAGCCTTTAACACCGAGCGCCGCAGCCTCAACCGTGTCGAAACGCGCTTCACCTATGACCCACCGCGTACCCCTACCCCCGCCCCAACCAGCACTAACACCCCCACCCCAACACCGACCCCGCTGGTCTTCACCGCAGACATCGACGCCATCGGGTATGACGCCGAAAACGACCTACTGCAAATTCGCCTGACGCTGGAAAACAACGACCAGATGGGCGACATCGAACTGCTGGTGCTGGACGCCAACAACGTCTTGATTGATACCATCGTGGTCGATCCGGTCTCCCCCATCAGCTATCCGGGGGCCAAGCTCATCCCACAGGCGCGCTATACCTTCCGGCTCAAGGCCACCGACCGCAGCGGCCGCGTGGTTGCCAACAGCGAGTTCCAGAACTTCGCCTATCCGCGCGTGGTCACCCCCACCCCCACCAGCACCCACACCCCTACCAATACCCCGCCGCCCACCAACACCCCCACCCCAACGCCGATACTCACGGCATTGGAGCTGGTGGCGCTCGATTATCGTGTGAGCGACAAAGTTCTGAACATCCAGTTTACTGGCAGCAATCTCGATCAAATCGCCAGATACCGTGTAGTGCTCAATGATGGTGGTGGTGTCATCATCGACCAGCGCGAATTCGACGCCACCGTCACCGAGTTTGACCTGCCGCTCGACCTGACAACCGGCGATTTCCAAGTGATTGTCACAGCGCTGGATGCCAACGGACAAAGCCTGACCGCCTTTGACCGGTCATTCAAGCTCAACGTGCCCACCCCCACCCCCACCC
>DAOUCZ010000053.1:0-11808 GCA_034431675.1 Anaerolineae bacterium
CGCCGCCCGGTCAATGGCTTGCCAACGCGCATCTTTCTGACCGATGATATGACGCTCAACCCGCTGCATCGCCGTCAGCTCGCTCCAACTCATACACGGTTTTGTAGGGACATCGACTTTTTTGGGGCATAATCGCTGAGTTTTATGCGTTTACGATACCATGCATGGGTATAGAGAAACATAAAACACGTTAGAGGTGATGATACCACATTTGCGCCGGCAGGTGCGATTTGATACGCTTGCGTGTATCGGGCAATGGGTGAACGTTATTCAGCAGATGGGAGTATGTGTGATGGGGATGTTGTGGCAGAGGATTAGCGCAGAGCAGCCCGCCCCGCCGTGGGGGGTGCTGACGGCGGTGAGCATGACGATTGGCGCGTTTGCTGCGATTGTGTTGGGGGCGGGGATTGTGGGCAGCTTTGCCATGCAGCCCCCCACTGCGCCGCTGTTGGCCTACTGCATCGGGATGGGGTTTGCGGCCTTGCTGGTGACAGCTGCACGCAATCGCACGCCGTCGGATGCGGCAGCGCTGGGCCTTGCCCGCACCGATGTGCGTTTGCCACTGGTTTTGATGTTGAGCTTTGGCATCGGCGCGGCCTTTGACCTGCTGACGCTGGCGCTGACCAATCAGCCGCTGATTGTGCCCGAATTAGCGTCAGCTGGCGGTGCAGCGGCCATTAACCGGGCGGGCTTTGGGGTATGGGTGCTGGCGGCTCTTCTGCTGATAGTGCTTCAGCCGATTGGCGAGGGGTTGGTGTTTCGGGGGGTGACTTATCCGGCACTGCGGCGTTATTTGGGTGCGCGCGCTGGCTTTTTGATGACAGCGCTGTGGCATGGCATCTTTCATATGGTGGTGTATGCCCCACAGGGTGACAACAGCTTTGGCGCGATGTGGCTGACGTTGATTGTGCCGACCTTGGTAGGGTTGTATCTGGGGGCGGTGCGCGCCGCCACCGGTTCGACCCGCGCTTCGATGGTGGCACATGCCGGTTTGGGGCTGTTTTTTATCATCCGTGCGCTGACGGTGGTTTCCTGAGATTGAAATAGGGATGACCAAGGGGCGCTCGATAACTCCGTGCGCCCCTTGTAGGATGGTTTAGTTTTTCCACACCAGCAGATAGCGCCCGCGTTGATTCGGGCCGGTCTGGGTATACATCCAAGTTTGACCATCCACCACCAGCAGGTCGGCATGGCCAATGCCCACCCAGAACCCGACATCTTGCAGCACCGGATTGCCCTCAAATTTCTCCCATGGGCCGTCTATCTGATTGGTGGTGCTGCGGGCAAAGGCCAAGGCATATTGGGTGTCCATGCCGGCTTCTAGCACCTCTGGCCCGCGGATGCCCTCGTAGGCCATGTAATAGCGCTCACCCACCTTAATCACATCAGCAGACGAGACATAGCGAAAATCGAAGTAGGGGTTGGCGTCTGCGCCGCGCAGGTCGGGGTCACCATATTCTCGCGCACCGCCGAACAGCGGGTCTTGGTCACAGATTTGCAGGCGATCGAGCGGGCCGTGCTTATCGCCTTTGTAGCAGCGCATATGCGC
Source organism: Anaerolineae bacterium (assembly GCA_034431675.1). GTDB lineage: Bacteria > Chloroflexota > Anaerolineae > Aggregatilineales > Phototrophicaceae > Flexicrinis. The sequence goes on from DAOUCZ010000053.1 coordinate 1,550, forward strand.
CGGCGCAGACCCCGCCGACGTGAATACGTACAGCGTATCCCCCTCGATAATCAGCCCGGGAGGGCCGCCAATCTGGCAGTCTTCGGCTTGGCCGCGGATGTTGGGGTGCTGGCCGATGCGTTCGACCTCGCTGCATGGAGCATAAGACGACGGGAAAGTGCCGCCCGGCACGGTCAAATAGTCCCAATCCGACCACACCAGACCGTCTTGACTGGTGCGCAGCATCACCTGCGCGTGCCATTCATAGGCCATATAATAGCGGCCCTCATCGACCACCACGCGCGGGTACTGCTGGGCCGCCTTGGTGGTGCTGGTGTGGTCACGGGCGTCATCACAGGGGCAGGATTGGCACGGCAGGCTGCATACCAGTGAAGGTAGGCTGAAGCTCTGTCCGCCGTCGGTGCTTTCCCAGCGCGTCAGGCATCCGGGAAAGGCCGAGACTTGCCCGCATTGGTCAATAAGCCCGATGCTCTGCGAGCTGGCATGGACATAAGACCAGAATACACCGCCGCCCATGTCGAGCGTGTCGCTTTCGCCCACGGGCAGGCCGACATCTGCGATGTCTAGCACCCATTCGGCACGTCCATCCCAAAAGTCATCCAGTGTGGGGTGAGAGGTTTCTTGTGCGCGGATGGATGGGCCGCCAGACAGCCCGACCCATAACGCACAGAACAGAATGCATCGAAGTAGCGAGAGAATTGTTTGCTGCATTGCAAGCCGTCTGCCTTTGAATGTGTTATACTGAAAATCACCATGATTTTACACCGGCACGAAAGCGTTGGCGCGATGGCGGATACCACCCTCAAGGCTTACTATGCCTATCTGGACGACTTGTTGACCCGTCGGCGATACGACGAGGTGGCGGCGCACGCGCAGCACATCCTCGCACGCTATCCCAAGAACCTCGGCGCATGGCGTCGGCTGGGCAAAGCTCAGCTCGAAAACGGTCAGTTTGACGAAGCGCTGAAAGCCTTTGGGCAGGTCTTGGGCTTTGTGCCGCAAGATGTTGATGCCTATGTTGGCCTGAGCTGGGTCTATCGCCAGCGCAGTGATGCCGACCGAACCATTTATTTTCTGGAGCGCGCCTACGAGCGCGAGCCGGCCAATACCGAGATTATCGGCCTGCTGCGTGATGCGTATCGCATTTTTCATGACCGCGCCAATGCCAAACTGCCCAATACCCCCTATATGATGGCCCGCCAGCAGCTGAAGAGCGGGCTGGCCACTCAGGCGGTGAAAGCCCTGCAAGATGCGCTGAACGAAACGCCCAACCGCACCGATTTGCGCGTGTTGTTGGCAGAGGTTTATGCCCAGATTGGTCAGCCTGTTGAGGCGGCAAAGACCGCTGTGGCCGTCATCAAAGAGCTGCCAGATTGCTTGCGCGCCAACCAGATTTTGGCGGTGGTGTGGCTGGAGGCAGGGCGCCCATCGGATGCGCAGCGTTTGGTCTCGCGCATCGAAGAGGTAGACCCCTATCTGGCCTACGAAATCGCCACAGGGGAGACCCTGCCCGATGAGGCATTTACCCTGCCGCGGCTCAATTATGGGTCGCGGGTGGGACAGGCGGTCAACAACGCCTCGCCCGATTGGCTGAGTGACATCTCGTCAGAGGTTGCGCCGCCGGCGTCGGTCACCACCGAGGTTGCTGCACCGCCTGTCCCAGCGGCCTCACAGCCTGATCTGGATGCCGATTGGCTGAAGGCCATCAGGCCGATGGAAGCCGACGTGCCTTCCGTCACTGAGGCGAATGAGGATTGGCTGGCAGCACTGGGTGAGCCGGCAGAGCCGCAAGAGACCGCCATCCGCCGCCATACTGAGCAGTGGGTGCAGTCGATTGACCCGGTGGCCTCTGTGCCGGCAGAGCCAGATGCTGATTGGCTGGTAGCGCCCCAACCGCCCCCCGATGACCCCGAAGATACCTCTTGGTTGGCCGCCTTTGCTGATGAACCATCGCCTGCACCTGCCGCCCCAGAACCTGCCGATGACGACTGGCTGCACACCATCGAAGATAATATCAACGAGGTGGCAGACGCCCGCACCATTTCCACCCGACCGGAAGATTTGCGTCGTCAGCTTGCCGAGTTTGGATTTGAGGATGCACCGGTCACCCCTCAACCCCGCGGCGGCAGTGGCGTCACCGGCTTGCTGGATGCGCTGACCGATGACGAGAAGGCCGCCGCCGAGCCGGCCAGCGATACCCCGCACAGCGGCGTCACCGGCTTGCTGGATGCGTTAACGACTGAGGGTAAAGTCCCGACTGAATCACTCCCGCATGGTGGGTCGCAGCCGGCTGACCTTGACCCATTTGACTTTGATGCATTTGATGCCGCTCAGGCTGACGATGGATCGGCTGTCGGGCTGACTGGCCTGCTTGGCCAGCTGAGCGGCGCGGATGAGCCAGCAGAAGCGTCACAGGGGGATTCTGGGCCGCTGGAAGACCCGTTTGCGTGGATGGCAGAAGAAGATATTGAGTTGGTCGAGCCTGCACCGGATGATATTCGCCGTTTCCGCGAGGGGGGGATGGGCACAGGCGAGCTGGCCCCGCTTGAACCCGCGCAGGATGATGCGTTGGCGTGGGCACGTGCCTCTGGTGTGGAACTGGAGGGCGAAACCGAAGAACCGGCGATGTCGGATGAAGACCCATTCGCATGGCTTCGGGCTGAGGGCATCGAGGTCATCACCGATGACTTGCTTGAACCCTCTCCGTTTGATGAAGCCCCCTCGACCGTGACGGTGGAAGAGGTGATGCCGATGTCGGAGAAGGACACGGGTCAGCTTCCGGCAGAGGCCGCGCCAGAGCCGCCTGTACCAGCCGATGAGGCCGAGCAGACTGATGAAAACAACGGCGGGCTGACCGGTCTATTGGCCTTGATGGGAGGAGGTGCGCGCGTGACGCCCTCTGACGATAGACAACCGATAGGGGGAGAAATGGCCGATCAAAACGACATGCCAGATTGGCTGCGCGCGACCGGCGATGCGGGCAACGACGGTGAGCTGGATGTCTCTGATGGTGCGCTGGATTGGCTGACCGGTCTGGATGGCAGCGCCGATGCCGATGATGCCGTCAGCGATGAGTTGGATATCAGTGCGTTGGTAGAAGACAGCCCCGCTCCAGCAGCGCCGACCCCGCCGCCCGACGTTTCGGATGCCGATGACCTGCCGATACCTGATTGGATGGCAGACCTGAAGGATGAGCGCGATCCCAACGAGCTGGTTAAGGTCTCCACAGTGGAGACGCCGGCCATTGTGGAAGCGCTGACGGTAGATGAGGCCGATTCTGGCTTCTTCCCCACGCTGGAGGCGGATGAACCAGCTGCGGGCGGCCTAGACACACTGATTCTTGACGCACCCTTGGGCCAAGAACCATCGAGCGATGCCGCGGATTGGGCGCTGCTGCCCCCACCAGAAACCGCTGCTGTGCGCCCCCCTCCGACTGAGGCCGCGATTATGCCGGCGGTGACCTTTGACCCGCATGAAGACCTGCTGCTGGCCGCGTCGCTGTCAAGCATGCCGAAGGTTGCCGCACCTGCCGAAACCCCGCTGGCGTTTGATGACGAGCCGTTGGTGCTCGACAACGAGGCTGATTTGTTTGGCGAGTCCAGCGCTGCCCCAGCGGGTGCACTACCGCTGTTTGAGGACGAGCCGCTGGTGCTTGAGGACGAGTCTGGGTTGATGGAGGCGGATGCTGCTGGTGAGGTAGATTGGCTGTCGGCCATGGCCTCTAATGCCCCGTCAAGCCATTCGGTCATCGAGACGGATGAGATGGGCACGCTGGATGATTTGAGCGCTGCGTTTGACCCCGCCCCTGTCGCCAATAGCGATGATTTCTCGTTCGGGACGCTGGATTTTGACGATGATGAACCGGTCAAGCAGGGGAATGACGCCTTCTCGCTGGATTTCTTTGATACGCTAGATGAGGGAGAGACGTCGGGGGCTAACACACTGGTGCTGGATGACGATCCACTGCCAGATGCCATTCTGGACGAGCGCGGAGCTTCCGCCATGTTCGACTTTGATATGGATGTGCCGGCCAATCAGCTGAATGACTCTGGCGCATTGTTTGGCGAGGTGCTGGACGATGGAGATTTGTTGATGGTAGACCCCGAACCTGCCGATGCCCTGTCAGAAACTGCGGTGGTGAGCGCACCGGATTGGCTGAATGCGCTGGCGCCCGGCCTTGAAGTGGATGCGGATGCGGTAGACTCCCTTGCAGATGATGGGTATCTGGGCGGGGCACGCGGTGATTATGGCTGGTTGGTGTCGCTGGTGGATGAGGAACTGCGCCCCCCCGCAGCAGTCCCGATGCGCCGTGGGCCGCGTTTCGCCTTTGATCAGCCCCCGCTGTGGTTGCAGTCTATCCGAGAGCAAACACGCCAGATTCCCGCCCTGAAAGACGCAGACGATGATGCGCTGCCCGACTGGCTGCGCGGCATCGAAGACGACGCGAAATAAGCTTTGGCATCGTTCCGGTTCACCGGCACAGAGGACTGATAAGTATGACCGACCAAATGCCCGATTTTGACTCGATGTCGCCCGAAGAAATTATGAAGTGGATGGAAGCGCTGGCCGTACGTCAGGGCGCCACTGAGGGCATCATCAACGACGTTTCGGATGTCGAGGTGGCTGAAATCGACCCGTCTACGGTGGACGTGAAGGACGAATACATCCCGTTCGGCATGGATCCGGAGGTATGGGCCAAGAAAAAGGCCGAAGAAGAGGCCCGCAAGGCCGAAGTGTTGGCCCAGCGCAACGCCAACAAGCCTGCCGCCCCCGCCAAACCCCAACCAGCGCCAACGCCACCGGCTCAGCCCGCCGCGGCTGCACCTGCTCCACAGCCTGCTGCCGAAGCCAACCCGCTCGATTTCCTTGGCGATTTGAGCGCTCCCTCGACCGAAGCCGCCGCCGACCCATTGGCTGACCTATTTGGCGCGTCGGCAGAGGCCGCTCCCGCTGCTGGGGATGGCCTCGACTTCTTGAGCGATCTCGGCGCTGCGGCCAGCAGCGACCTCGGCGACCTCGACTTCAGCGGGTTGGACGCGCTCAACTTCGACGAGCCAGCCGCCGCCTCTGGCGCTTCGTTGGACTGGCTGGAGAGCATTGCCGGTGACGCCAGCGCCAAAACCATTGCCGATGAGACCCCACTCGACATCCTGCCGGAGACCGAGCCAGACGTCCTAACTGAAACCGCGGTCGGGCGCATCCTTGATGACCCGATGGATTGGCTGTCCGAGGCGGCAGACCCAGCTGCCCCCACCGTACAAGCCGGTGCGCCGTCTGCCGCCGATCTTGAGGCACTGTTTGGCGCAGCACAAGGCGAAGAACCAGTTGTTGAGGAAGCTCCCAAGACCGAGGACATCAAAGCGGCGCTCAAAGAAGGCAGCGCCGACCCCGAAAACGTCCGCGCGTGGATGGATTCGATGCTGGACAAGGGCCTAAGCCGCACCGATGTCACTGATGACATCGAGGACGATGAAGGCCTGCCGATTAAAGGTGAAGTGCCTTCGTGGCTGGCTGCCAGCGCCCCATTAGACGCAGCACCCGATGCCGCCCCATCTATTCTGCCCGAGGCAGAGGCCGCCCCACAACCTCTAGACGAAACCGATCTGCCAGAATGGCTGACTGCTCCGGTTAGCGAGGACGAGAGCGCCGAAATCGAGGCCATCTTTGCCGATGAATCGCTTAATGCCGAGCCGGCTGTGCCCGCCACTCAGACCTATCCGGCCACGCTGGATAACTCTGAGTCTTTGGGCTTACTGGATACCGGCGCGATTCAGGTGGAGATGGATGACCCATGGGTAGAGGCGTTCGAGCTGGAACGCTCGGAGAAGATGGGCGATACCGACGAATTGGCTGAGTGGTATACCGAGGCACAAGCCAACCTTGGCGCGCCGACCGACGCGGTTATTGCTGCGCCGGCCTCAGGGCTGCGGCCGGCTGATTTCCCGATCGAGTCTGATTTGCCGCATGGTGAGCCGCAAGCCGTGCCAGAGTGGATGGGCGGCGGTGACTTTGTGACGGTGGCGGTGTCGCAGGCCGTGGCCACAGAGCCGTCTGCGCCAGATGACTTGCCCTCGTGGCTTCAACCAAAGGATGAACAGGCCGCTGGCGAGGAAGAGGATGAACTGCCGGCATGGCTGCGTACCGATCCCGAAATTGAGCCGGTGGAGAGCGATTTGCCGCCGTGGCTGGCCGAAGATCCCACGCCAGAGCCAGAAGAGTCGCCCAGCTTTAACCCCGCCGATGCAGCGCCAGCCCCAGCTCCGCGCCGCGTGACCGGGCCGCTTACCCCGCCCAGCGTCCCGCGTCAGCCGACAGTGCGTGTGGCCAGCGTGAGCATCACCCCGTCTGAGGCGGCAGAACGCCTGAAGGCTGCCCGCGGCAGTGCCAAGATGGGCGATGTGGCCGCTTCGGTGGAACACTACGAGGTGCTTATCCGTGCGCAGGCCGCGCTTGATGAGGTAACCAGTGATCTTGCCAACCTTGCGCGTGATCCGGCGCACAAAGGCAACCCCGCGGTGCTGCGTGTGTATGGTGACGCGCTGATGCGTCAGGGCAACCTGCAAGCAGCCCTCGACACTTACCGCGCAGCGCTCAACCTGTTATAATCGCGTCGGTTACCGTTCATTTTGCACAGACGGGCTGCCAAACACAGCCCGTTTGTCTTGTGTGTTATACACACCCAGTTTACAAAAGGGAGTTTCCATGGCTGTTGAGCGTACCTTCGTCATGATTAAGCCGGACGGCGTGCAGCGTGGTCTGGTCGGCGAGATTATCCATCGCATTGAGCGCCGCGGCATCAAGCTGGTGGCCATGAAGTTTATGAACGCCACTGACGACATCCTGAACCGGCACTATGCCGAGCATATCGGCAAGGGGTTCTTTGCCGGCCTTCTCGAATACATCAAGTCTGGCCCTGTGGTGGCGATGGTGTGGGAAGGCGATAACGCCATCGAGACCATCCGCACCACCATGGGCAAGACCAAGGCCCACGAGGCTGACCCCGGCACCATCCGCGGCGACTTTGCCCTGCACGTCAGCCGTAACCTTGTGCACGGCTCGGATGGCGGAGATTCCGCCGCCCGCGAAATCGCCATCTGGTTTACGCCGGCAGAGCTGGTGGAATATACCCGCGCGGTGGATGGCTGGATTCACGAGTAAATTCGTCCCCCATATTCCCGCAAAGAAAAAGACGTTCAGCCGTCCCAAGCGGCGGAGCGTCTTTTTTTTGATTCTTTCACATCCTTCTCAGCCTATCGTGATACGATTCACAAATGAGATAAGGTGTATGGTGAGTGAGAGATGTGGTGTAATGCGCCCAGATTATGATGTGATTATTGTGGGGGGGCGGCCCGCTGGATCGACGCTGGCCGCACGGCTTGGCAAGGCGGGGATGCGCGTTTTGCTGCTCGAGCGGGCTGGATTCCCAGAACTGCCAGCGGTCAGCTGCCCGATGATTAACGCCTCGACGATGGAGATGCTGGACGAAATCGGTGCGCCAGAGGCGGAGTATGCCCGCGGCACACCGCGTATTCGGCGGGTGTATCAGGCGCTTGGCCCGGGCCTGACCGTGCCGTTTGATTGGCCGGTATATCGTGGACGGGATTATGCCTATGCCGTTGACCGTGCGCGGTTTGACGCGGCACTCTGGGATACAGCGCTGCGCAGCGGGCAGGTGGAAGGGCGGCAGAACTTCAGCGTCACCGATCTAATGATGGATGATGACGGGCGGGTGCGCGGTGTAGTGGGCCATGGCGCGGAAAAGCAGACCGTTCATCTGACAGCCACCCTCACGGTGGGGGCGGATGGGCGCTTTAGCACTGTGGCCCGTCGGGTTGGGGCACAAGAGCGCTATCGCCATGATGATTACCCAACCAGCATCTTGTATGCCTATTGGCGCGGCGTTGGGCCGTTTGATGTCGCTGGCCAGCCCACCGCGGCAGCTTATGGTGGCACAGATGGCATCGCTTATCTGTTGATGGACAGCGCCGACGGCACAACGGCGGTGGCGGTAGAGGGGCGGGCTGACCGCTTTGAAAACCAGCAGGACAACGGCGAGGCGCTGTATATGCGCCTGCTGCGCGAGAACCCAGACGTCTGGGCACGGGTGCAGGGGGCGGAACGTGTCACGACAGTGCGCGGCATGAAACGCATCGGCAACCTGTACCGTCAGGCCGGCGGGCGTGGGTGGGCGCTGGTGGGGGATGCGATGGTGCAGCAAGACCCACTGGATGGACAGGGCATCTATAACGCCGTCTATACCGCCAAAGCGCTGGCATGGGCTATCCGTGAGTGGTGGGCAGGTCGCCGTTCTTGGGATGAGGCGCTGGAATGGTATGACGACACCGTGATGGCGCGCACCTACAGCATGTATCGTCAGATGCTGGATCGGGTGCAGACCACGCTCTACAGCGAGCTGCCCCCCGATATAGCGCAGCGCGTGGCGCGCTGGACGGCAGAAGACCCGCTGCTGAAGGCGGTCATGGGCCGCTTTATGATGCGGCAAATCCCCGCCGAAGTGATGCGTGTCCTGACGCCCGGCCTGCTGCTGAGCATGATGGTGCGCGGCGGCCTGCGCGATTTGCGCCGCTCGCTGCGCCCCGCTTAGAGTTAGGGTGGGGTGAGCAGGACATCCTGCACGGTGCTGGCTGGTGTGAGGCGTTTCAGCAGCACCCCGACGCCGGCGCGACCATAGCGTGCGGCGTATTCGCCGATGGCGACTGCGCCGGTGTCGATGCCGAGGAACTGACCGACCAGCCATGTCTGCACGGCCATAACGACCGCATCGGCCTCGGTACCCGGGCGAAAGGCATCGCGATTCACCCCCAGTGAGGCTTCAATCAGGCGCTGGGCCAGATAGTTGGCGGTGTTTTCCAACAGGGCGCCGCTGAAGGGCTGATCGGCGCGGGTGCCGGTGATATAAGGTGACTCGAGCGTTAGCACCCACATATTGGCATCGCTGCCCCATCCTTTGGGGGTGTATGGGTCGGGCGTGAGGCTGAGAGTGACATGGGGGAGGTCGCCACATTGCAAGATTGGCCCACAGGCACTGGCAATCCACCCCTCTACACGGATACCCATCTCGCGCGCCAGCCGTGAGTCCATATCCTGATAACGCACAGTCACATTTTGACCGCGCAGTTCTTGCGCCGTGCCCCAAAAGGTAGTATCCGGCGGGACATGTCGCCAGCCGTCCTCGTACCGCCAGTAAAACCATGCCTGTTGATAGGTTGTCCCGTTTTCAGCCCATTCCACAAGGGCGCGCGCGCGCGTGCCTTGTGTTGTCAGGTCGCGCACAACGCCGGTGATGTTTATCGTGCCATTGGATTTGCCGGCCTGAAAGGCGTCGAACACGCGCAGCTGATAGGTTTCCCAATCCAGTGTGGCACTGCGCTGTAAGGCGCGGAATCCATCGCGGTCACCGATACGCAGGGCGGTAAATTCCGAGTCGATGGTGCTGCGCAGCAGCGACTCGAGATAGCGGTCGGTCTCGTTCAGACGCCAAACCACCAACACGGCGGTGATGGTGATGAGGGTGAGGATGAAGGCGAGGATAGCCATCACCCACGCCGGCAGCCCGCCCTCGCGCGATCCCGGGGCGGGGATGGCGGTGGTGGGGTGGTTGCCGGCGCGATCGCGCGAGTTGGGAGTCCAGTCAAGGCGGATGCTCATGGAGCGCTCCTTTAGATAGGGTGGGTGGCTAGGGGATAACGACCTCGTCGGACAGCGGCCCCATGATGCCATTTTCGTTGAGGGCGGCCACAGCAAAACTCTGATATTGCGATGCGACAAAGCAGTCGCAGTCAAAGGCGGTCTCCCCCGGGTTGGCGGGGAACTGGCGGTCGAAGGTGGGTTGACCCACTCGGCGCAGGGCCACGATGTAGCCTGTTGCGCCCTCGACTGGCTCCCAGACGATGCGACGGATGTTGCTGTCCATCTGGCGGATGACCACGTTACGCGGGGCGGGCATCCCGTCAGATAGGGCCAAGACCATGGTAATCAGGGTGCGGGTGCTTTTGCGCAGATAGTCGAATTCGACATATTCGATGGTATCGCGGCCTTCGCGGCGGGGGGTGTCTTCTAGCGCCTCGATGATGCGAACCGCTGGAATTCCGACCTCGTGAAACGAAAAATGATCACCAAAGCGGCCTTCACGGTCGATTTCTTCGACGAAAATCAGCTTGAGGTCGGTTGAATAGTTGTCGATGATGAAATCAATCATTCGCGCTTTGGCGCGCGAGCCGGAATCGGCGGGTGGGGCG
>DAOUCZ010000054.1:0-42846 GCA_034431675.1 Anaerolineae bacterium
GCGATGATTCACGGGCGCATCGCGATGATTCACGGGCGCATCGCGATGCGCCCCTACTCATGAATTAAGGGCTGATTTTGAAGCGATTGCCCTAGGGGCATCGTTAGGCCTCTCTCTCCCACCACAAAAACAGCACGCCCATCGTGGGATGGGCGTGCTGTGGTGTTGCTATGGGGGATGTGGGAATGGACTAGAAGTCCATGCCGCCGCCCTGCGGCATGGCCGGAGCGGGGTTGTCTTCCTTCACATCGGTGATCAGGGCCTCGGTGGTCAGGATCATGCTGGCGATGCTGGCCGCGTTCGACACCGCGCCGCGCGTCACCTTGGCGGGGTCGGGGATGCCGGCCTCGATCATGTCCACATACAGGTTGGTGGCCACGTTGTAGCCGATGCGCGGGTTGCCCTTTTCCTTTTGCAGGCGGCGCACCTCTTGGATGATGACCGCGCCGTCTTCACCGGCGTTGGCGGCAATCTTCTTCATCGGCACTTCGAGGGCGCGGCGCATGATGACGACGCCGGTGGTCTCGTCATCCACATCCAGCTTGACGCCTTCCAGCACCTTGACCGCGTTGACCAGCGCGACGCCGCCGCCGGGCACGATACCCTGCTCGACCGCAGCGCGGGTGGCGCTGAGCGCGTCTTCCACGCGGTGCTTCTTTTCCTTCAGCTCGGTCTCGGTGGCTGCACCCACGCGGATGACCGCCACACCACCGCTGAGCTTGGCAAGGCGCTCTTGCAGCTTCTCGCGGTCATAGTCGCTGGTGGTCAAGTCAATCTCGCGGCGGATTTCCTCGATGCGTGCCTTGATGTCGGCCTCGTTGCCTGCGCCGTCCACAATCACGGTGTTGTCCTTGCTGCTGACCACCTTGCCGGCGCGGCCAAGGTCGGCCAGCGTGACGGTCTCGAGGCGGCGGCCCGTCTCTTCACTGATGACCGTGCCGCCGGTCAGGATAGCGATGTCGCGCAGCATGGCCTTGCGGCGGTCACCAAAGCCCGGGGCCTTGATGGCCAGCACGTTGAGCAGGCCGCGCAGCTTGTTGAGCACAAGGGTGGCCAGCGCTTCGCCGTCCACGTCCTCGGCGATGATGACCAGCTCGCGCTTGCCAATCTGCATCAGCTTCTCCAGCACGGGCACGATGTCCTGCGCGGCGCTGATTTTCTTCTCGTAAATCAGGATGTGCGCATCTTGAATGATGGCTTCCATCGACTCGGGGCTGGTGATGAAATAGGGGCTGATATAGCCGCGGTCAAACTGCATGCCCTCGACGTACTCGGTCTCAAATTCCAGACCGCGCGACTCTTCCACCGTCACCACGCCGTCCTTGCCGACCTTGTCCATCACTTCGGCAATCAGGTTGCCGATTTCGGCATCTTGGGCGCTGACGCTGGCCACCTGCGCGATTTCTTCCTTGGTCTCAATCGGGGTAGCCTGCTCGAGGATGTTCTTGGTCACCAGCTCGGCGGCGTACAGGATGCCCTTCTTCAGCAGCATCGGGTTGGCGCCGGCGGCCACGTTCTTCAGGCCCTCGTTGACGATGGCCTGTGCCAGCACGGTGGCGGTGGTGGTGCCGTCGCCGGCGATGTCGTTGGTCTTGGTGGCCGCTTCCTTCAACAGCTGGGCGCCCATGTTCTCATACGGGTCTTCCAGCTCAATCTCCTTGGCCACGGTCACGCCGTCGTGAGTGACGGTGGGCGCGCCAAACTTCTTGTCCAGCGCCACGTTGCGGCCCTTCGGCCCAAGCGTGGTGCTGACCGCGTTGGCCAGCTTATCGACACCGGCCTGAAGGCGGCGGCGGGCTTCTTCTTTGAACAACAGTTGTTTCGCCATGGATGGTTTCTCCTGCGTGTAGATGAAAAGGGGGGGCTAGAACGGCTTACTCAAGGATGCCCAGAACGTCGGTTTCCTTCATGATCAACAGCTTCTTGCCGTCAATCTTGATTTCAGTGCCGGCGTACTTGGCGAACAAGATCATGTCGCCCGCCTTCACGTCCATGTCGATGCGCTTGCCGCTCTCGTCACGGCGGCCCGCACCGGCAGCCAGCACCTTGCCCTGCTGCGGCTTTTCCTTGGCGGTCTCCGGCAGCAGCAGGCCGCCAGCAATGGTCTCTTCTTTCTCAATCGGCTCGACCAACAGGCGGTCACCCAAAGGACGGATGTTCATGAAAGTTGCTCCTTAGCTGTGAAAAGGTCGGAGTGGGCTGTCTGGCAGGTGTTTTAGCACTCTATGCCAGACAGTGCTAATTCTCGTCCATCACTATAGGCAAAATGGCGGCAGATGTCAAGCTGTTGGCCCATTCTTCTAGCAAAGTTTTTACATAAGTGCTAACACGAGCCAACGCACCTACCACCCACCGTACGTTATGGTTATGCCGCTTTATGTATCCCTTCGGCCATTCAGGTGTATCATTCAGATGCTGTGATGATTGCAGCAAAACGGATGCTGTATATTCAATTCTTTGGGGGGCATGGATGTCTTTTCGATATGGGTCGGTGAGGCCGGCATGGTGGGTCTGGGGCGTGTGCCTGAGCGCGCTGCTGGCATGGGCGACTGCCGCGGCAGCCCAACTGCCAACGTGGGTGGGGCAGCTGGGCATGTGGGTGGAAGATGACCCGCAGGGCGCGCGCATGGTGTGGACGTTGTATGGGGCTGACGGGGAAGAGCGCCGCCTTGCGCTGGATGATGCGGTGCTGGCCGCTGCCGGCGGCATTGATGCGGTGTTGGGCCGCTGGGTCGAGGTGGCCGCTGACCCACTGCCCACCCGTGACGGGCGGGCGCGCGTGCAGTCCATCCGGCTAGCGCCTGCCCCGCGCGCGATGGCCAATTTTGGGGTAGACCCCGCCCCCACGGAGCACTGGCTGAACTTGCCATGCAAATTCAGTGATACCGTCGGCGAGCCGGCCACGCCCACGCAAATCGAGTCATTCTATGGGCAGGTGGCTGCTGCGCTTAACGGGGTGTCCCGCGGGGTGCACACCTTCACCAGCGAGACACGCCCATGGGCCGCGCTGCCCAACCCGCTGTCCTATTATCAGGCCAATAATGACCTTGTGCAGCTCTATCGTCAGTGCCGCACCGCCCACGCTGTCCCGATTGGGCGCAAGAATGTGAACATCATACTGGCCGAAGAACCGTTCCCGTTTGCCGTCGGCGGACAGCTCTATGAGAACAATCAGCTGGTACGGGTAACATGGCTGCCGCCCTTTGGCTGGCGAAGTCTTGGGGTGGCCGTCCACGAGATCGGCCACGGCTATGGGATGCCTCACAGCAGCAACAGCGACGGTGACAGCTTTGCCTATGACAACCCATGGGATGTGATGAGCACCACCCGCTACGCAGTAGACCTTGGCCCGGGCCTCGGCGGTGACCCCGCCCCGACCAACAGCTATCACGCCTATAAATTGGGCTGGCTGGACGGCGCAGGGCAGGCCGTTACCGTTCCCCCGGGCCAATCCATCAGCCTGACGGTCAACCATTGGGGCGCAGCAGATGACAGTGACCCCTATGTGCTGCTGCTGCCGCTCGATTCCCCCGACCCGCGTTATGCCGCCCAGCTGTATGCCATCGAAGCGCGGCGGGGCAGCGGGGACGCCGGCAATCAACAGCGCAACCTGCCAGATGCCGACGGCGTGCTGATTTACAGCGTTGATACCACCCGCAGCGAACCGGCATGGCTGGTCAACCACACCGATCAACCCGGCGACGATACCGCCGCGGTCTATACCGTGGGCGAGAGCTTCCAAGACCCTGTCTGGCAAGTGGAAGTGACGGTGACCGCTGCCACCGCCGACGGCTATACCGTCTCCATCACGCGCGGGACGCCAGTCATCGAGCCAACCGCCACCCCAACCCCGCAAGCAGGCCAGGCCGACCTAAGCATCAGCGTGCAGGGCAGTACCCCCAATCTGGTCTATCCAGATGGCGCGGTCGAGCTGATGTTCCAGATGTGGAACGTTGGCACAACCACCGCCCCCAACCCGCGCCTCGAAGTTGAACTGTCCGACGTGATGCGCGAACAACCCAATGACAACACCTTTCAGTGGGGTGGTCTGCTGACCAATGTGCGCTACGGGCGGACAGCCCGAGGCCTGTACATCTCTGCCGATGCGCTGCCGCCCGGTTACTATCTCTCGGTCATCATCCGCCAATATCCAGACGCATCGGGCGCTGGTGTATGGACGATGCGCGCCACTGCCTCGCATCAGCGCCGCGAGGCCACTCCCGCTGATAATACCGCTGTACGCAGTCTGCTGGTGCTGCCCGCTGTTGGTGCAACCCCCGCCGGCCTGCAAGTGCTGACCAATCCGTCGTTTGATGCCGCTCAGCCGCGCGATTTGTCTGGTTGGACGCTGCGGCGCGCGCCCGGCACACGCCCCAACGACAATGTGCGCTGTGATGACGCCGGCAGCGGTGTGTTCGTCAGCTACAGCGCGCCGTGCGCCTTCCGGTTTGTGGGCGATGCCAGCAGCAACACCCGCCTGATTCAAACCGCTGCGCTGTCCAATCCACCCCTCAGCGGCGACAGCGCAATGGTCATCGGGGCGCGGGTCAAAGCGGCCAATGTGCCGGCAGGCGGGGCGACCCTCAAGGCGGTTATCCGCTTTGGCTCAACCACCGCCACCCAGACCGCCACGATTAACGTGCCGGCCAACACCCAAAACCAATATCGGCCAATGTGGAGTAGGCCGGTGGTGCTGCGCTATCCCGACCCTATTCAGGTGACGTTTACGGCGCAGTTTCGCGGGCAAAACAACCGCGTCAAGCTGTGGCTGGATGACCTTGCCGTCATCCTGACCCCCTAGGGGATGCTGGGGCGCGACCGGCTTCATACGCGCGTCTAATATCGGCGCGCTATACTGACGGGTATGCGTATTTTGGTGATTGCCGATGGACTTCTGGCGCGGACAGGTCTGGCGGCGCTGCTGGCCGAGGTGGCCGAGGTCGAGGTGATTGGGCAGGTTTCCCCCGCAGGGGCTGACCTTGCCGATGACCTCGACCTATACCGCCCCGATGCAGCCGTCTTTGACCTCGGCCACGACCCGACTCGCTGGCTTGCAGCGCTTGCAAGCCTGACCGTGCCGGCTGTGCTGCTGCTGCCCGACGTGCTGAGCGCCTATGGGGCGGCGGCGGCCCTGCCGGTTGGGCTGCCGGCAGCGGTCTTGCTGCGCGAGGGCGACCCGCGCCGCTATGCCGCGGCCCTAGAGGCCCTGCGCCTTGGCCTTGTCACCCTTGATGCCGCGCTGGCGCGCCAGCTGCTGCCCGCCGGCGGCGCGCTGATGGAAGACGGCTTGACCGAAAAGCTCACCGTGCGCGAGGCCGAAGTCCTCCAGCTGATGGCCACCGGCCTGACCAACAAAGCCATCGCGCAAGCGCTGGGCATCAGCGCCAACACGGTCAAGTTCCACGTCAACACCATTCTGGGCAAGCTGGGCGCTCAAAGCCGCACCGAAGCCGTGGTGCGCGGTGGGCGTCTTGGCCTCGTGATGCTATAACCGCAGTTTTATGCACAAGGAGATGACCCGATGACCCGCTTTCCCACCCGCAATACCCTGCCAGAAGAAACCCGCCACACCGTGATTGGTCTGCTCAATCAGGCCCTTGCCGACCTGACCGACCTGTACTCGCAGACCAAACACGCCCACTGGAACGTCAAGGGGATGCAGTTTATCGCCCTGCACGAGCTGTTCGACGACTTCGCCGAGACGGTCGAGGCCCACATCGACACCATCGCCGAGCGCATCACCGCGCTGGGTGGGGTGGCCCACGGCACAACCCGGATGGCCGCTGCCGCCTCTCAGCTGGCCGAATTCCCCGCCGTGTATGAGGGCAAAGCGGTGGTCGAGGCGCTGGCCGAGCGCTATGCGCAGGCCGGCACAACCGTCCGCTCCGCCATCGACGGTGCAGCCCGCGCCGGCGACGCCGATACCGCCGACCTGTTCACCGAGGTCAGCCGCGACCTTGATAAGCAGCTGTGGTTCCTAGAGGCGCATCTGCAAGCCTAAGCCCCTACTAGGCCGCCATTGGTCAGCCATGGCGATAAAACCCGCACACACAATCCCGTAAAATGGGCGCATTGACTCGCAGTGTGCCCATTTTTGTTGGGTGCGCACCCACGCAGGAGCAGCCCATGCCTCATGATTTCGCCTTTGCCACCTATGCCGAAATCCCCACCCTGTACCGCGCTGACCAACAGGTGGCCGACCGCCTGACCGCGCGCGGCTTCACCGTCGAGGCGCTGCCGTGGGACAGCCCCGCGGTGGATTGGGCCGGCTATCGCGCGGTGGTTATCCGCTCGACATGGGATTATTTTGACAAGCCGGCAGCCTTTGCCGCATGGCTTGACCAGCTGGAGCGCCTTGGCGTGCCGGTCTTGAACCCGGTGGCGCTGGTGCGCTGGAACATGGTCAAGACCTATCTGCGTCAGCTGGAACAGCACGGAGTGCGCATCGTGCCGACGGCGTGGGTGGAGCAGGGCAGCACCCCCGACCTTGCCGCCCTGATTGACAGCCGCGGCTGGGGCGATGTGCTGCTCAAGCCGACCATCAGCGGCGGGGCGATTGGCATCCACAAAGTGCCGGCGGGCACAGCTGCTCAGCATCAAAGCACCCTGCACCAGATGGCCCAAGCCGGCGCGGTGATGGTTCAGCCGCTGCTGCGCGAAATCCACGACGGTGAAATCTCGATATTGTTTGCCGATGGGGTGTATACTCACAGCGTGCGCAAATACCCCGCCGCAGACAACATCTTTGTGCAAGAGATGTACGGCGGGCGCGCCGAACCCTATCAGCCAGAGCCGGCCTTGATTGAGCAGGCCCGCGCGCTGCTCGAGACGGCCCGCACCCTCACCGGCGTCGATGGCATCGCCTATGCGCGGGTGGACGGCCTGCTGTTGGACGGCCAGTTCCATTTGATGGAGCTGGAGGTGATTGAACCCTACCTGTTTTTGGACGACTTCCCGGCCGCCGCTGATGCCTTTGCGCAGGCGCTGATTACCCGCAGTCAGCGCTAAACCGATGCGCATTCGCCCCCGTGCTTTGCGGTTGTCAAAGCACGGGGGATGGGCTAAGTTTAGGCGCTGTGTCACACATGCTTCCCACCCCCTAGAGGCACGATGTCGTTTATCTCGCCGGATTATGTGCTGTTTTTTGCGTTGGTTGTGCCGCTCTATTTTGCCCTGCCGCAGCAGCGACGTTGGGTGCTTTTGTTGGCGGCCAGCTATGTGTTTTATGCGCTCGGCATCGCGCATTATCTGCCGCTGCTGATGTTCTCTACCGCGGTGGATTATGTCACGGGGCGGATGATTCCCCGCCGGCCCGATAAGCTGTGGCGGCGCGGATGGCTGGTCGCCAGCATGGCGGTCAACCTTGGGGTGCTGTTTACGTTTAAGTATTTCGACTTTTTCAATGGGGCGGCGGGGGCGCTGCTGGGCTATACGCCGCAGACGCTGGGCCTTGTGCTGCCGATTGGCATCTCGTTTTATACCTTTCAGTCGATGTCATATACCATCGACATCTATCGCGGCCAGCTCACCCCCGAAAAGCATCTCGGCATCATGGCCACCTTTGTGGCGTTTTTTCCCCAGCTGGTGGCCGGCCCGATTGAGCGCGCGGGCAATCTGCTGCCGCAGTTTCGCGTACATCACCGCTTTGACCCCGAGCGCGCGGTAGAGGGCTTTCGGCTGATTTTGTGGGGGATGTTCAAAAAGGTGGTGATTGGCGACCGGCTGGCGATTTATGTCAACGCGGTCTACAACGATGTACACCAGCACACCGGCCTGACGCTGTGGGTGGCTACGGTCTTTTTTGCTTTTCAGATTTATTGCGACTTCTCGGGCTATTCCGACATCGCCATTGGCACGGCGCGCGTGATGGGCTTTCGGCTGATGGACAACTTCCGTCAGCCCTATCTGGCGGGGTCGGTGCGCGAGTTTTGGGCGCGCTGGCACATCTCGCTGTCCACATGGTTTCGCGATTACCTGTATATCCCGCTGGGGGGCAACCGTGTGGGGCTGGGGCGCAACATGTTCAACCTGATGGTGGTGTTTGTGGTCAGCGGGCTGTGGCACGGCGCAGGTTGGACGTTCATCATCTGGGGGGGGCTGCACGGCACGGCACTGGCGCTGCTGACCTTGCTGCGCGTGCGCGGCATCCGCCTGCTGGGCGAGGGGCGCGGGGCGGCGCGGCTCAAAATCGCCATCACCTTTGCCTTTGTGTGCTTTGCGTGGATTTTCTTTCGGGCCAACTCGCTGGACGATGCCGGCTATGTCGTCAGCCACCTGCTGGCCTTTGACCCATCTGCCAACCTGTTGATGCCGTTTGAGGGCGCGGTGCTGCTGCCCACCCTGTGGGAGATGGCGCTGTCGCTGGGCCTGATTGTCGCCCTGCTGGCGGTGGATGCGGCGTGCAGTCAGCGCGAGTCGGTGGCGGGGTGGTTTGCCAGCTTGCCCAAGCCGCTGCGCTGGGTGCTGTATTATGGCATGGGCGCGCTGGTGATGTTCTCTGGCCTGTATGGCACGGGCGCGCAGCAGTTCATCTATTTTCAGTTTTAAGGGCCTATCCAGTCATGACCGAACCGACACCCCCCGTCAGCCCAACCCCATCCCCCGAAGAGACGAGGACGTCCTTGATGCCGTTTTGGACTCATCTTGCGCTTTACCTGCTGCCGTTTGCGCTGGCCTTTGGCGCGCTGACCGGCCTGATGCTGTATCTGGGTGAGTCTGCGCCGCAGATATGGATCGCGCAGGCCCAACAGGCCGACGCGGCGGTGCTGTATCGCCCACAGTACGGCATCCGCGACCTGCCGTTTAAGCAGACGGCGGCCAACCTGCGCCGCGCCGAGGTGCTGGCGATCGGGTCATCGCGCATCTTGCAGTTTCGGGCCGGCTTTTTCAACCGCCGCCCGCAGGCCTTTTATAACGCCGCTGCGCCGGCGTGGCGACTGCGTCAGGTGGCCGAGGTCATCTATGCCCTTGACCGGCAGGCGCTGCCGCGCGTGCTGATTTTATCGATTGACCCGCCGTGGTTTCACCCCGATTACCCGCCGTATGATTATGGGCGCGGCGACAACGACTATCAGCACCTGTTTCGGGTCAACCGCAGCGTGATGCAGGACATCATCACTGGCAGGGCGCTGGGGCGCGTCGGCTTTGACCCCGCATCCTATTTGCAGCGGCGCGAGCCGGGCGGCAGCGGCGGCACGGCCTTGGGGCTGCGCGCCCTGCGTGATGGGCATGGCTTTCGCAGTGACGGCAGCGAGCAGTACGGCGATTTTTTGGTGGCGGGGTGGCTCAATCAGCAGCAGCAGCGCCAGCACCACTTGCGCCTGATGCGACGCGGCGAAGACATGTACCTGTATGGTGACGGGGACAGCCTGTCCGAGCCGGCATTGGCCGAGCTGGACGCCCTGCTGGCCTATGCGCAGGACAACGGCGTGACCGTAATCGGCTTTTTGCCGTCCTACGAGCCAGAGTTGTGGGCGCGCATGATGGCGCGCGGCGACCACACCTATATCACCGCGCTGACGCCGCGCCTGCGCAGCATGTTCGAGGCGCGCGGCCTGCCGTTTTTCGATTTCTCCGACGGCGCATCGGTGGACAGCACCTCCGACGAGTTCTTTGACGGCTGGCACGCCTCAGAATTGAGCAATCTGCGCCTGTATCTGCGGATGCTCGAGGCCCTGCCCGACCTGCTTGGGCCGTATTCTGACGCCGATGCGCTGCGGGCCGCCGCCGCCAATGCCCGCAGCACATGGGACGTGTTTGGCTTTGCCAGCCCCATAACGCCCGACCTTACGGACAACTAACCCCCGTTTCGTCTGGGATGCGCTAAAATAGCGCTATCAATCGGTCGAATGGGGGCTGTGGCTGCCTTTCAAGCTGGTAGATGCAGCGCATATGGCCCAAGCGCTGCCGGCCTGTATTGGAGAAGCGTCACAGCTGGCGCAATATGATAGACTGTGGCTGTGGGTAAAAAGATGTTGTTTCGGGAGGATGTGCTGCGATGCGTCGATCTTTTAGGCCGGTTTTGGCGTTGATCATGGGGGCACTGCTGCTGGTCGGCAGTGTCGGGGGGGTTCAGGGGCAGTCTCAGGCGGTCAATCCGATTGCGTTTGTGCAGGACGATGGGCAAAGCCGCAACATCTTCCTGATCAACCCCGATGGCACGGGCATCCGACGCCTGACCACCGGCAGCGCCAATGAAGAGAACGCCCAACCGGTCTGGTCGCCAGACCGCAGCAAAATCGCCTTTGTCTCGAACCGAGAAAACAACGAGTTCGAGATTTATGTGATGGACGCTAACGGCAGCAACCAGCGGCGCGTCACCCCGGGCGAGCAGGGCTTTGACCACTCGCCGGCATGGTCACCCGATGGCACGCGGCTGGTGTATGTGGCTGACCGCAACAGCGGCAACAACCTCAAGATGATTGACCTTGACGGGCGCAACCTGCGCACCCTGACCGCCGAGGCCGGCGAATACGCGCGCCCGGCGTGGTCTCCCGACGGCACGACCATCGCCTTTGTGGCCTTTGGCTTGTTTACGCAAGAAATCCGCCTGATGGACAACGACGGCAGCGATGAACGGGTGTTTATCTCGTCAGAAGAATCCGACTTTGACCTGCCGGCATGGTCGCCCGATGGCACACAGCTGGCCTATGTCTCGATCGTCTACAGCGACAGCGGCACGCCCATCAGCGAGCTGTATACGCGCGTGTTCGAGACCGGCAGCGACCAGCTGATTACCCGCATCGAGAACAAGCTGATTACCGCCCTGAGCTGGTCAGAGGACGGGACAGAGCTGGCCTTCAGCCTCAGCAGCCCCGACAGCCGTGGCCGGCAAATCAGCGTCATCAACGTGGCCGGCGAAAACCTGCGGCAGGTGACCTCGAGCGCCATCGAGGCCTATGACCCGTCGTGGGCCACCCCGCGCGCGCAGGGGCGCATCAATTATGGCGAAATCAAGCTGGTCGAGCAGGGGTGTCCGGGCGCACTGCCCATCCGCCTAGAGGTGGGCCGGCGCGGGCGCGTCACCGCCGCCAGCACCAGCAACCGTCTGCGCAGCGACCCCAACACGACCGCCAGCGTGGTCGGCACGCTCAACGCCGGCGTGCGCTTTGAGGTGTTGGCCGGCCCAGAATGCGCCGAAGGCTATACGTGGTGGCAGGTGCGCGCGGTGCAGTCCGGCGACGTGGGCTGGACTGCCGAAGGCGCACCCAACGAATATTGGCTAGAGCCGCTGGTGGCCAACAATTACCTCACCGACCCGCCCGCCGGCATGGTGCTGCTCAACAACGGGGTTGGCCTGACCACCCGCCGCAGCATGAACAACGGAGAGTTTCAGGTGGAGGGGTACTGCGGCAGTCAGGGCTATCGCACCACCCGCGACAACAACAACTGGTACTGCCTCAACCGCAACGGCTCGCGCGCGCTCACGCTGGGCCAGATTGACTATGACCTGATTTGCCGTCAGACCTATAACAACGCCGAGGCCACCGCGGTCTTCAACGGCGACGGGCGCATCCCCGCCTTTCGCTGGCGCTGTTATGGCCCGCCCAGCGGCAGCGACCTTGCCGATTTCACCCTGCCCGACCTGAGCAAGGACGAAAACCTGATGCGCCCGGGCCAGCTGTGCGGCGGGCGCACCACGCGCTTTTCGCCCGGCAACGCCGCGGTCGTCGATTTTAACCGCGGCGGCGGCCTGCGCGTGCTGATTGATTATGCCGAGTCGTCGCTGCGCGCCTCGACCGTGGCGCTCGACAACCAGCGCCTGACGCTGGAAGACGGGCCAATCTGCTGGGGCGACCTGATTTATTGGTATGCCACCGTGCCCACCAATACCGGCACGTATCGCGGCTGGGTGGCCGAGACCGACAACACCGGCAACCCCTTCTTGTGTCCGCCGCTGCAACCCGAATGCCGCTCCTAGCCCCGCTGCGCCCCCCGTTCTGCTGCTTAATGATGCATCAGGATGAGGGGGCGCACCCGCGCGCTCTACCCGCTTTTTGAGGCGGGAGGCATTAGAAAACCGATAATTCTGGGTTTGATTCCCCACCGTTTTCAGGGACTATGCTATACTGTTGGCATGGGCAATCGGGCTTGTGTCCGGTTGTCATTTGCGTTATCTGGCAGTGCAGCTTGGGAACTGCCGGCATCAACGTAGGCTATCGGCAACCCAAGCGTTAGTGAATGCCTTTATGGATAATTCGTCCGACTTTGAGACCCTGTTGAATGATCCGGCCAGCTTTGCCCCGGCCAACCTGCGCCGCGGCGAGATTCGCAACGCGATCATTCTCGAAATCCGTGACCGTGAAATCATCGTGGACTTGAATGCCAAGCAAGATGGCATCGTCAAGTCTGAAGACCTCGAACGGCTCGACGACGAGTTTCGTCAGAGCCTAAAGGCTGGCATGGAAGTGCCGGTCTATATCCTCAACCCGCGTGACCCAGACGACAACCTCGTCGTCTCCATCAACATGGGCTTGCAGCGCTATGACTGGGAGAAAGCTCGCCAGTTGATGGAGCGCGAAGAAGTGGACAGCGTGCGCGTGGTGGGCAGCAACCGCGGCGGCATCCTCGTCCGCTGGAAGCGCCTTGAGGGGTTCATCCCATCCTCGCACCTGACCAGCGTCAACCTGACCACCGACCGGCGCGATGCCGCCTCGGACTTGGTGGGCAAAGACCTTGTGGTCAAGGTGATTGAGGTGGAGCAAGACCGCCGCCGCCTGATTTTCAGCGAGCGCGAAGCCCAGAAGGAATGGCGCGCGCAGCAGAAGGCCCGTCTGTTGGCCGAGCTGAAGGAAGGTGATGTGGTGCGCGGCACGGTCACCGGCCTGCGCGACTTTGGCGCGTTCGTCAACCTCGGCGGCGCGGACGGCCTGATTCACGTCAGCGAGCTGGCATGGCATCGCGTTGACCACCCGCGCGACGTGCTGAAGGTGGGCCAAGAAATCGACGTGTATGTGCTGTCGCTGGATCGCGGCACCAACCGCATCGCCCTCAGCCGCAAGCGCCTGCTGCCCGACCCGTGGACAGACGCCGCCACGCGCTATCACGAAGGGCAGGTGGTCGAAGGCTCGGTCACCAACGTCGTCGATTTCGGCGCGTTTGTGGCGCTCGACAACGGCCTAGAAGGCCTGCTGCACCTCAGCGAGATGGGCGACGGCAGCTTGAAAGAGCCGCACAGCTATGTGCAGAAGGGCGACCGCCTGACCCTGCGCATCAGCCACCTTGAGCCAGACAAGCGCCGCGTTGGCTTTACCCAGCGCTGGGGCGTGGCTGCCGGCGTCGAGGCCGGTGGCGACACCGTCACCTCGGCAGAAGTGACCCAAGCCCCCCCCGCAGCGGACAGCTCGTCGGACTCGTCGGATGACAGCTCGTCCGACTCGTCTGCCGACGGCCAAGCTTAAAACCCGCATCCTCGTCCTCCCCAATCCACACATCCCCCTACGCGCCAAGGCGTGGGGGGTGTCTGTCCCCACCCCCTCCATCATCCCCACCCCCTTATCTTTTTGGCGCGCCGCAGCGCGGCTTGGGTGCGCTTGCCCTTTGGCCCTACCCAAAGGATTGTCGCCCGATAGGCAATCTGCGGTACACTAGAGCGTGTCAGACCAAAGGACAGGCTTATTATGATTGACCGCGTACAAAAGCTGCTCGCCGGCCAGAACTACATCGCCAGCCAAGACATCAGCACGGTGGTATTTCTGGCCGACCAGCTCGAAAAGCCCGTGCTGGCCGAAGGGCCGGCAGGGGTGGGCAAAACCGAGCTGGCCAAGGCATGGGCCGCCGCCAGTGGGCGCACGCTCATCCGCTTACAGTGTTACGAAGGCCTCGACGAGGGCAAAGCCCTGTACGAATGGGAATATGCCAAGCAGATGCTGTATACCCAACTGCTGCGCGACAA
Source organism: Anaerolineae bacterium (assembly GCA_034431675.1). Taxonomy (GTDB): domain Bacteria; phylum Chloroflexota; class Anaerolineae; order Aggregatilineales; family Phototrophicaceae; genus Flexicrinis. The sequence continues at coordinate 13,895 of DAOUCZ010000054.1, forward strand.
GCTGAGCAGCATGCTGGCCGATACCCTCTCGCTGCGCGAGGCCGCCGATAAACTGGGGCAAGAAGAGTCGGTGTTTTTTAGCCAGCGCTTTTTGCTGCCGCGCCCGCTGCTGCAAGCCCTGACCAGCCCCGAGCCGGTGGTGCTGCTGATTGACGAAATCGACCGCGCCGACGCCGAGTTTGAGGCCTTCCTGCTCGAAATCCTCAGCGAGTTTCAGGTCTCCATCCCCGAGCTGGGCACGATTAAAGCCCATCACAAACCGATTGTGTTTCTCACCAGCAACAACACCCGCGAGCTGAGCGAAGCGCTCAAGCGCCGCTGCCTCTACCTGTTCGTCGATTATCCCAATCACGAGAACGAGCTGGCCATCGTGCGGATGCGCGTGCCGCAGCTGCGCGAAAAGCTGGCCGAGGAGGCCGTGCGCTTTGTGCAAAATCTGCGCCAGCTTGACCTCAAAAAGCTCCCCAGCGTCAGCGAGACCATCGACTGGGCGCACGCGCTGGTGATGCTCAACGCCGACACGCTGGACAAAGACACCCTGCAAAACACCCTGACCGTGCTGCTGAAGCACGAAAGCGACGTGCAAAAAGCCCGCCGCGCCCTGATTGACGGCGGTAGGCCCACCCCGGGCGACCGCCCCCGTCGTAACAACTTCCCGCCCGCCCGTGGGTTTAACAACTGATACTTCACGCATTTTTATCCGCCGCACACAGAATACCAAGCCGATGCTGACGATGCTGACCAGACTGATGTGGATTGCGCTCACCCTGCTGGCCCTTGCCGGATGCCGGCAGAGCGCCGGCGGCCTACCGACCGATGCCACCGCCACCGACCGACTCACCCTGACCACCGACCCCGCCCCGCCGCTCGTCGGGGTGGGGGCGCTGCGGATTGGCGTCCGCGGCGAAGACGGCACACCGCTCGCCCCAGACCGCATCGCCAGCGTGACGGCGGTGGGCAACATGAACCACGCCGGCATGAGGCCGGTCACCGCGCAGGCCGTCGGGCCGGCCCTCACCTTCGACCCCGACGGCACGCTGCGCCTGCCGTTCGATTTCAACATGGGCGGGGACTGGTTCATCGACGTCACCGTCACGCTGACGGACGGCACTGCCTTGACCCGCCGTTTTGACCTGAGCGTGCGCTAGGGAGGAACAATCACATGAGCAGTAAACCACTCCCCACGCCGCCCACCGCCTTTGACCTGCTGCGCGTGCCGCTGCTGGGCCGCGCGCTCAAATCGCGCAATGGCCGCCTGCTGCTGCAAGTGCCGTTTTTGCTGGTGGCCGCCCTGCTGGTCTATGACGGCTTTACCGGCTCACCCGATGCCGCGCGCAACCTGGCTGGGGTCGTCCCATGGGTGCATTTTCGCGGGGCGGCGGTGATTGTGCTGCTGCTGTTGGGCAATCTGTTCTGCATGGGCTGCCCGTTCACCCTGCCACGCACCTTGGCGCGCCGCTTTGTCCGCCCGCGCCGGCGCTTTCCGCGCGTGCTGCGCAGCAAATGGCTGGCCGTGGCCGGCCTGATGCTGCTGTTCTTCAGCTATGAGTGGCTGAACTTTTGGGCCAGCCCGCTGCTGACCGCGTGGGTGATTGTGGCCTACTTTGTGTGCTCGTTCGCGCTGGAGTTCTTGTTCGACGAATCGGCCTTTTGCAAATATGTGTGCCCGCTGGGGTCGTTCAACTTTGGCTATGCCATGGTGTCGCCCACCCGCATCGAAGCGCGCAACCCCGAGGTGTGCAAGACCTGCGTGGGCAAAGAATGCGTCAACGGCTCATTTATCCCGCTGGCCGGCATCACCGCCCCTGCCTCAGACGGCGCGCCACCGGCACAGGCCCGCCCGCGCGTGCTGGGCTGCCCGACCGAGCTGTTTGTGCCGCAGATGAAATCCAACCTTGACTGCACCCAGTGCCTCGACTGCGCCCGCGCCTGCCCACACGACAACGTCGCCCTGACCGTGCGCCGCCCGGGGCGCGTGCTGTTCACCCCAGAGGCGTGGCCCAAACGCTGGGATGTGATTGCGCTGTTTGCCAGCCTCACCGGCTTTGCCGTGGTCAACGCCTTTGGCATGATTCCGCCGGTTTATGAGTATATCCGCGGGGTAGCGGCGGCACTGGGCGCTGTCGGCGACAGCGTGCCGGCATGGGCCGAAGGCGTGGCCCTGCTGATGCTGTTCGTGCTGGGCGGGGTGGCGCTGCCGCTCGGTGGGGTGGCGCTGGCCGCCGCCCTCAGCAGAACCCTGACACGGACTGCCGCCCGCCTGTCGCTGCGGGATACCGCCGCGGCGCTCACGCCGGCGCTCGTGCCGGTCGGGCTGGGGGTGTGGGTGGCCCACTATGGGTTTCACTTCCTCACCGGCCTATATACGATTGTGCCGGTCTTTCAATCCTTCCTTGTCGATCACGGCATCACCGCGCTGGGGATGCCCGATTGGACGCTGGCCGGCGTGGAAAACTTTGAGCTGGTGGCGCTGTTCCAGATTGCCGCTATCGTCGTCGGCTTGCTGATCGGCCTGCTGGTGGCCGAGCGCGCCGCCACCCGTCTCTACCGTCGGCAGGCCTTTATCGGGCTGATGCCGTGGGCGCTGCTGCTGCTGACCATCACGGTGCTGGCCTTTGTGGTCTTCTCTCAGCCGATGGAAATGCGCGGCACTATTTATTTTGACTGAACTTGAGTACCAGAAAGCAGGTTGTTTGTGGCTGACTCCAAAATCCCCGTCCTGATTGATACCGACACCGCCTCGGATGATGCCGTGGCGCTGGTGATGGCCCTGCGCGAGCCGACCTTTGATGTTAAGGCCATCACGATTGTCGGGGGCAATATGCCGGTCAGTCAGGGCAGCATCAACGCGCGTTATACCGTGGAACTGTGCGGGGCAGACGTGCCGGTCTATGAGGGGTGCAACGACCCGCTGATTCGCCCCGCCTACCGCGCCTACTTCTTCCATGGGCCAGACGGCATGGGCGGCATGAACTATCCCGCGCCGCGCCGCCCTGCCGCTGCCGGCCACGCGGTCGATAAAATCATCGAGACCATCAAAGCCCATCCGGGCCTGCTGGTGGTGACGCTCGGCCCGCTGACCAATCTGGCGGTGGCGCTGATGCGCGCGCCCGAAATCGTGCCGCTGGTCGGGCGGTTGGTGGTGATGGGCGGCGCGGCCAACTGTGTCGGCAACATCACGCCGGCGGCAGAATACAACATCTGGTGTGACCCCGAGGCGGCCCGTATCGTGTTCCGCAGTGGGCTGCCGCTGGAGATGGTGGGCTGGGAGCTGTGCCGCGGCGAGGCCAACCTGACCGATGACGAGATGCGCTACTGCAAAGAGCACATCAACACCCCGCTCAGCCACTTCGCCATCGACTGCAACGCCCACGCCCTCAGCAGCAGTCGCGATTGGCTGGGCGACCCCGGGCTTGGCCTGCCCGATCCGGTGGCGATGGCGGTGGCCATCGACCCGACGATTGCCACCCGCACCAGCAAGCACTACGTGGAGATTGAGTGTGACGGCACGTATACGCGCGGCATGACCGTGGTTGACCAACGCAATGTCACCCCCTATGACACCGAAAACGTGGCCATGTGGCAAGAAGTGACCCGCAAAGGCCAGCCCCACATCACCATCTGCTGGCAGCTGGATAATGCGCGCTGGAAAGCCCTGCTCTATGAAAGGCTGAAGTGAGCCATGCCCAACACCACCTCGCCCAAAATCATCTCGGTCGGCAGCATCTTCATCGACGACATCGTGTATCCCGATGGGCGCACCCGCATGGGCGTGCTGGGGGGCGGGGCAGTCCACGCCGCCGCCGCCATGGCCCTGTGGGGCGAAAAGCCTGGCCTTGCCGCGCGCGTGGGCAAAGGCCTGCCCGAGGGCACGCTGGAGCATCTGGCCACCTTCTGCGACCTTGACGGCCTGACCCCGCTGGATTTGCCGCAGGTGCGCGCGTGGCAGGTCTTTGAGCATGACGGCACACGCCGCGAGCTGCTGCGCGTAGACGTGGTCGCCCCGTTCCGCGATGGGCCGCCGCCCAACTTTCTGCCTCAGCCGTGGCTGCGCGGCGCACAGGCACTCTATATGGTCATCGACGGGCCAAACTTCAGCCGCTGGGCCGGCACGATGCCGCACATCCCCATTTTGTGGGAGCCGAATCAACCCTATATGATTACCAACAACGCCCAAGAATTTCAGCGCATCGCTGGGCGCGCGCGCGTCGTCTCGCCCAACATCACCGAGGCGCGCCAGATTTATGGCAACCTGTCGCCCGAGGCGCTGGTATCGGCCATGCTGCGCGACCATATCGATGTGGCCGTGGTGCGCGCGGGGCGGCACGGCTCGTTTGTCGGGGCGAGTTTTATGCGTGGGGTAGTGCAAATCCCCGCCATCCCCGTGGACGAAATCGACATCACCGGCGCGGGCAACGCTTATAACGGGGCGTTCCTCGTCGGCTTCCTCGCCACCGGTGACCCGATTTTGGCCGCGCGCTGGGGCACAGTGGCCGCCTCGCTGTGCATCGAGAGCATCGGCGTGCTAGACCCCAATCAGCCCAACATCCGCGACAAGCGCGACGAGCGCCTGAAATGGCTTGAAACCCGTGGAGCAGGCAGCTTATGACCGCCCCCATGCACCCGCTTGTCGGCATCGTGATGGGCAGCGACAGTGACTGGCCAACCCTGCGCCCCGCTGCCGAGGTCTGCCGTGAGTTCGGCGTGCCCTACGAGGCGCGCGTGGTCTCTGCTCACCGCACCCCTGCCGAGATGGCCGACTATGGCCAAAGTGCGCACCAGCGCGGCCTGCGCGTCATCATCGCAGGGGCGGGGGGGGCGGCCCACCTGCCCGGGATGCTGGCCGCCTTCTCGCCCCTGCCGGTGATTGGCGTGCCGGTGCAGAGCAAAGCGCTCAGCGGCCTTGATTCGCTGGTGTCCATCGTGCTGATGCCGGCCGGCGTGCCGGTCGCGACGGTGGCGATTGGGGCGGGCAAGAACGCCGGCCTGCTGGCGGTGCAGATTCTGGCCGCTGCCAACCCCGACCTGCTGGCCCGCATCACCGCCTATAAAGAGCGCATCGCACAAGAATCACGCGCCAAAACGCTGGACGACCTGCCCTGAGACCGCCCGATGCATGACGTGTTCGACACCCGCCCAACCCAGCCCATTCCCCCCGCCGCGCCAGAGACCCGACCGGTGCAGGTGCAGGGGAGCGCTGTGCCGTGGCCGTGGCTGGTCACCATCGCCTTGACTGGCCTGACGGGCGTGTTTACCTTGCTGGCGCTGTGGGTGGTCAGCCAGCTGCCGCCGCCCACCCCCGCGCCGCCGCCCACCCCGCCCGCACCGCTGATTGAAGACCGCGTGGTGATTTTGACCGTGGACGGGGCAACCAGCGTGTTTCGCACCGTGATTGAAAACCCCGCCGACATCTTGCGCGCCGCCGGCCTGCGTTTCGGCGCAGACGACCTCATCACGGTCAACGGCCTGCCGCTGCTGGCCGACCAACTCGAGCGCTATCCGCTGCCGGCCAACCGCATCACCCTGCGGCGCGGGGTCAGCATCACCATCACCGACGGCAGCACCACCCAGACGCGCGTCACCACTGCCGAGACGGTGGCCGAGGCGCTGACCGAAGCCGGCCTTGCCCTGTTCTTGGGCGATCGCGTCACCCCACAGGCCGAGACCCCACTGCGCGCCGGCCTCAGCATCACCATCGACCGCGCTGCACCCATCACCCTAATCGCCGACGGCGTCACCGTGGAGACGCGCACACAGGCCGAGGATGTCGCCGCGCTGCTGACCGAGCAGGGCGTGACGCTGAATGCGCTGGACTATACCCTGCCGCCCGAAAACGCCCGCCTGTCGGATGGGATGACGGTGCGCGTGGTGCGCGTATATGAAGAGCTGCTCAGCGAGGCGCTGGAAGTGCCCTATCAAACCCTCTATGAGGCTGACCCCGAGCGCGAGCTGGATACCCGCGCGGTGACCGTGGCCGGCCAGAACGGGCGCGATGAGCGCCGCATCCGCATCCGCTACGAGGACGGCATCGAGGTCAGCCGGCGTGATGAGGGGGTGGTGCGCGTGCAAGAGCCGGTCAATCAGGTGGTGCGCTATGGCACGCGCGTGGTGCTGCGCACCATCGAGACGCCTGACGGCCCGCGCGAATACTGGCGCGTGCTGCGCATGTATGCCACCAGCTATCACCCCGCGGCGTTGGGCGGCGACAACATCACCGCCACCGGCAAAGTGCTGACCAAGGGCATCGTGGCGGTCAACCCGCGCATCGTCAGCTATGGCACGCGCGTGTATGTCGAAGGCTATGGCGAGGGCGAAGCCGCCGACACCGGCGGCCCACGCAGCACCCCCTATTGGATTGACCTTGGCTATGACGATGAGAACTACCGCGGTTGGTCACGCTGGGTGCAGGTCTATCTGCTCACCCCTGTGCCCAACAACGTCAATCCGCTGCTGCCCTAAGGCCGGTCACCGCCCCAAGCAGGCCGCCAGCGCCGCCAGCAGTCGCTCAATGTCCTGTGGGGTGTTATAGGCCTGTATCGACACGCGCACAAAGGTGCGCCCGCCCCACACCGTCACCGGCACTTCCACCCGATGCTCATCATACAGCTGGCGCTTGAGGGTGCGCGCATCTGTGCCGGCGGGCATCTCGCACAGCGCCATCTGCGCAAAATGCGAAGGCGGCACGGGTATCGGCAGGCCGGTCAGCGCGCTGATTTGCGCTTGTGCCTGCGCCGCCAAGGCATGACAGCGCGCCCGCACCGCCTCCCAATCATGCGCGTGCAAGAACTGGATGGCGTCCGGCGCGGCCAAAAATGCGGCAATATCGCGCGTGCCCTGATACTGCTGGCGCTGGCCCAGCACGCTGTCTGGCATCATCGACAGCATCGGCGTCACCTCGTCGGTGTAGCCCCAGCTGATGACCAAGGCATCCAGCAGGGCGTGATGCTCGCGCCGCGCATGGAGAAACGCGCATCCCTTGGGCGCGCATACCCACTTATGCAGGTTGCCGGTATAAAAATCAGCGTCCAGCGCGGTCAAATCCAGCGGCAGCTGGCCCGGCACATGCGCCCCGTCAATCAGCGTCAGGATGCCGCGCTGCCGGCAGCGCCGCACCAGCTCGGCAATCGGGAAGGTGATGGCGGTCGGCGAGGTGATGTGGCTGATGTAAAACACGCGGGTGTGCTCGGTCACCCCCGCCCAGATGCGCTCGATCATCTCGTCGTCTGACGGCAGGGGCAGCGGGATGTGCTGCGCCACAATGCGCGCGCCGGTGCGCTGTGCCACCCAGTGCCACACATTCATGCACGCGCCATATTCGTGGTCGGTGGTCAGGATTTCGTCGCCCGGCTTCAGGTCAAGCGAGCGCGCCACCACGTTGACCGCCCATGTGGCGTTGACCACAAACACAAGGTCTTCGGGCTGCGCATTCAGATAAGACGCCACCGCACAGCGCGCCTCATAAATCAGCGGGTCATGCCGCCGGCCCAAAAACTCCACCGGCTGACGCTCCAGCTCCAGCTGCCACTGCTGATAGCGTTCGAACACCGGACGGGGCGTTGCGCCAAACGACCCGTGATTGAGAAATGTCACGCTGGGGTCTAGCAAAAACAGCTCACGCATGGGGGATTATCCTCTAAAGATGATGGGCATCATCGTGCCCTATTGCCCCAAGATAATGCCGCATCGCCCCCCAACCAACAACCAATCCGCCGCGGATGCCCCGTCCAATCTGGTATACTGGCGGCTGTCCATCCCTATCTCACAGGTAGCCACACCAATGTCTAGCGCCGACGACTCCCCCCAAACCCCTGATCCGGTCGAAAAAAACCTGTCCCCCCTCGTCTTGTCGCGCTATCAAGCGCTGGAGCTGCTCAAGGCGCGTAAGGCCGGCCAAACCGCCGCCGAGTCGTCCACCGACCTCAATCACACGCGCACCGCTGTCACCCTTGACCCCGACGGCCTGACCTTTGCCAACGGCACGCGCGCTCGCTGGGACAGCATCGAGGCGATTGCACAGGACGAAACGCACTGTTTTGCGCAGGATTCAACTGGCGAGTTCGACAAAATCATGACCTTCAGCCGCTTTACGCGGCGCGCCATCGTGCTGTATGCCACCCCCAAAGCCCCGACCATGGTGCTGGCCGGCTTCCCGATGCACCGCATCAAAAACACCGACCCGTGGGCCGATACGCAGGCCAAAGCGCGCGCCGGCGCACCCCTCAGCGGCGAGGTGCTGGATACCTGCACCGGCCTCGGCTATACCGCCACCCTCGCCAGCCAGACCGCCCAGCGCGTCATCACCTGCGAGCTAGACCCGGGCGTGCTGGAGGTGTGCGCACGCAACCCGTGGTCTCAAGCCTTGTTCGACAGCCCCAAAATCACCCCAAAAATCGGCGACATCCTTGACCTGATCGAGGATTTTGAGGATGGGCAGTTCAACCGCATCATCCACGACCCGCCCACCGTCGCCATCGCCGGCGACCTGTACAGCGGCGACTTCTATCGCCAGCTGCTGCGCGTCACGCGCAAGGGCGGGCGGGTCTTTCATTACATCGGCGACCCGCGCAGCGAGCTGGGGGCACGCACCACCCGCGGCGTCGTCCGCCGCCTGCAAGAGGTCGGCTTCCGCGAGGTGCGCCCCGCCGAGGCGGCCTTTGGGGTCATCGCCACCCGCTAGACGCATCGCGCTCAGATTGAGCCGCCTGTACCCGCGCGGGGCGGTCTATGAAGCACGGCGCGGCGGATAAGCCCCGCGCCGGCGCTGACGCTATTCGATGTCGATGTGCGCGCCGAGCGCGTTGAACTTGGCAAACACGTTATCAAAGGTTTCAGTCAGTGCATCAGCGTTGTCGATGATGGTCTCGCCCGAGGCCATCAGGGCCGCCCCCAGCAGGGTCAGGCCGGCGCGCGCGTCTGGCGTATCCAGATAGGTGTGCAGCAGCGGGGTACGCCCCATCACGAGCGCGCGGTGCGGGTCGCACAGCACAATTTGCGCGCCCATCCCCTTCAGCTTGTCGATGAACAACAGGCGGTTGGCAAACATGCGCTCATGGATTAGGGTGGTGCGCGGGGTCTGAGTGGCCATCAGCGCGGCCATCGGCAGCAAATCAGACGGGAAGCCCGGCCACGGCGCAGACTCGACCGGCACATCGGCCTCCTCCTCAGTCGGCTGCACATCCAGCGACTGCTGGCGCGGCACAAACACGCCCTCACGCTCGTCAAGGTCAAGCAGCACCCCCAACCGTCGAAAGACGCGCGTCATCGGGGCAAAATCGGCATATGGCACGCCGGCAATCAGGCCGCGCCCGCCGGTCAGCGCGATGATGGCGGCGGCGCTGGCCGCCTCGATATGGTCGAGCGGCAGGTGCACGTGCGCGCCGCCCAACGCCGGCGCGCCGGCCACGGTCAGCACGTTTGAGCCGATGCCGTCGATTTGCGCCCCCATCTGTGTCAGCATCCGCGCCAGCGTCTGCACGTGCGGCTCGCAGGCGGCGTTGCGGATGACCGTCTCGCGCCCGAGTGCCGCCGCCAGCATCAGCACAAGGCCGGTGGCCGTCACGCTGGCCTGCGACAGCAGGATGTCCTTGCGCTGCCAGCGCGCCGCACTGATTTCGACCGTGCCGGCCCGCGTGACGACCGTCTGGCCGAGGTCGCGCAGGGCTTCAAGGTGCGTGCGGATGCGATTGAGCGGGAAGTCCAGCCCGATGCGCACCACCTGCCGGCGGGCCAAAATCGGCGCGGCAAACAAGATGCCGCCCACCAGCCCGCCGGTATGGTTGGGGGTCAGGCTGCGCTGACGGATGCTGTCGGTGATGAGTTCCAGCGGCCCGCTGCCCCCGCCGGTCTGCTGTGCGCCCAGCCATGCGGTCAAATCAAGCAGAGTGCGGGCGGTGAGGGTTTGCGGCAGGTTTTCTAGGGTGACCGGCTGCTCGGTCAGCAGGGCGGCGGCCAGACAGGCCGCGGCGGCGTTGGTGCTGCCAGAGGGGCGGTATTCGCCGGTGAGGGGTTTACCCCCCATGACGCGGATTCGCATGGTGTAGACTGCTCCTTGGGGATGCGGCATTTGTGCGTTATGTCCCAGTCGCTTTATCATACCACGGCCATACCGCTCACCCTGTGCTCATGCTACAATACCGGCGTCCGGTAACGTGGATACACAAAAGGATTCCCTGTGAACGCGCAAGACTACATCGCTCTCGAAGCCAAATATGGCGCCAAGAATTATAAGCCGCTCGACGTGGTGCTGGAGCGCGGCGAAGGCATCTGGGTTTGGGATGTCGAGGGCCGACGTTATCTCGATTTCCTCAGCGCGTATTCGGCAGTGAATCAGGGGCACGCGCACCCCACCATCCTCAAAGCCATGATCGATCAAGCCACCCGCCTGCCGCTGACCAGCCGCGCCTTCCGCAACAACCAATACCCGTTGATGGCGCAAGAGCTGTGCGAGCTGACCGGCTATGACAAGATGCTGCCGATGAACAGCGGCGCAGAAGCGGTCGAGACCGCTATCAAGGCCGCGCGCAAGTGGGGCTATAAGGTGAAGGGCGTGCCCGAAGGCGCAGCTGAAATCATCGTGTGCGATGGCAACTTCAGCGGGCGCACCACCACCATCATCAGCTTTTCGCCAGAGCCGCAGTACAAGGACGGCTTTGGGCCGTTTACCCCCGGCTTCAAGATGATCCCGTTTGGGGATGCGGATGCGCTTGAGGCCGCCATCACCCCCAACACCGTCGCCTTCCTCGTCGAGCCGATTCAGGGCGAGGGCGGGGTGATTGTGCCCCCTGATGGCTATCTGAAGCGCGTGCGCGAGCTGTGCACGCAGCACAACGTGCTGTTCATCGCCGACGAAGTGCAGTCGGGCCTTGGGCGCACCGGCAAGCTGTTTGCGGTGCAGCACGAGGGCGTCCGCGCCGACATCGTGACCATCGGCAAGGCGCTGTCGGGCGGGTTCTATCCGGTCAGCGCTATGCTGGCCGACGAGCCGATCATGAGTGTGTTTAAGCCCGGCGACCACGGCAGCACCTTCGGCGGCAACCCGCTGGCCGCTGCGGTGGCGCGCGCCGCCCTCAAGGTGCTGGTGGAAGAAAACATGATCGAGAACGCCCACCAGCAGGGCGAGTACCTGATGGGCCGCCTGCGCCGCCTTGAGTCCCCGCACATCAAAGAAGTGCGCGGCAAGGGCCTGCTGATTGGCGTGGAGCTGCACCCCGAAGCCGGCGGCGCGCGCCGTTTCTGCGAGGCGCTCAAAGACGAGGGCCTGCTGTGCAAAGAGACCCACGACAACGTCATCCGCTTTGCCCCGCCGCTCACCATCCAAAAGCCCGACATCGACTGGGCGATGGAGCGCGTGGAAAAAGTGCTGATGATGCCGTAACCCACGGCTCAACCTTTCCAACAAAAAGCCCCCGTCTCAGTATCGAGGCGGGGGCTTTTTGGCGGAGGGGTTACACCGGCAGGGGGCGGAGAGGCTTAGGCCTGTGGGGTGGCCTCAGCCGCCGGCGCTTCGGGGGTGGGGGGCGTCACCTGCTGACCACGCAGGCCGCGCAGCCCACGCAGACCGTTTAGGCCGGGCATCGCATCAAAGTTGAAGTCGAAGTCCATGCCGGCGGCCAGACCGCTGCGCACCGTCTCGGCAGGGATGAGCAGTTGATACACCCCGTCTTCGCCTTCCACTGGCTCGACCGTCCAGCCCAGCGCGCTCAGGGCCGCGGCGGCATCATCGGTCAGGGCTGCGCCCTCGCTCAGCGTGAACGGGATGACGAGGTTATAGCCGTCGCCCGCGGCCTTGGGCTGAAGCAGCATCCCCATGATGCCGGCCATGCGCGGGAAGCGCGTGCTGAAGTCGAAGGCCGGCAGGGTGGCGGTCAGGTCAACCGAGCTGCCATCACGGATGACGGTGACGGTGACGGGGGTCTCTGCCCCATTGTTGGCGCGGCTGGCCTGTGCCAGTGCACGCACCACCGCCGGCGCAGACGATACCCCGCTGCCGTTGACCGCCACGATGGTGTCGCCGACCTGAAGGCCCGCCGCAGCGGCAGGGCTGCCTTCCAGCACCTCCGTCACCGTCAGGCTGCCGGCTTGCAGTGTGACGCCGAGGCGCGGGCCGTCTTGCACCCGTGCTGGAATCGGGTCACGCGGGCTTTTTGGCCCACCGCGCCCTTGTGCCAACGCCACCGAGACGGCGCTGATGGCCATCACGGCGGTCAAACCGACCAGAACGAGCTTACGACGCAGGGTCATGATGCTTCTCTCCTTTTGCTGTTGTTTGTCTTTGACCCACCCCGCCAGAACGGCGGATTGGGCTTACATCTACAGCATAGGGCGCTGGTTTTGCCGATGTTTTGGCGGCGTGTAAAGCATGTGTAAACAGGCTGTGCGCAGATGTTAAACCGGCTTTTGCCCGCTGATGAGGATATAGACGTGGTCGAAGGTGGCGGCGGGCGTGCCGGCGTGCTGTGGATTGGCCCACTGACGCACCGCCTCGGGCGCTTGCGCCATCAGGATGTGCAGGCGTTCGATGACGTCGGGGGAGCAGTCCTGCCGCTCGGCCCACACGGTCAGGCTGGTGCGGTGACGGGCGTGTTCGACGTGTTCGACCGTCAAGCCGGCATCGAGGAACATGCCGCGCCATTCGCTCTCGCTGTAAACGCGCACATGCGACGGGTCGCGCAGGCGCTCAAACGAATCGAGATAGCGCGCGGCGCGCTCATGCTCTGGCGTCAGTTGGTCTTGCACCACCAGCCGCCCGCCGGCCCGCAGCACGCGCGCCGCCTCCATCACAAAGCGGAACGGGTCGGGGAAGTGGTGCGGCGCGATGCGGCAGGTCACAAGGTCGAACGTGCCGCTTGCAAACGGCAGGCACTCGGCGTCACAGGCCAGATAATCGACGTTGGCCGCGCCTTTGCCGGCGAGGTGTGTGCGGGCCGCCTCCAGCATCCCAAGGCCGAGGTCGGTGGCGGTGACGTGCGCCACATGTGGGGCAAAGGCCAGCGCGGTGTGCCCGCCGCCCGTGGCGATGTCGAGGGCGCGGGCGGTCGGGGCGGGCTGAGCCATCGCCACCAGTTTTTGCAGCTCTGGGGCTGCCCCCAGCTGCCCAGCGGACACATAACGCTCGGCAAAACGGTTGAAGCGCTCGGTGGTTAGGGTCTTGATGTCGTCGGTCATGTGGTGTCCTCCGTATCCCCCAAAAAAAGACAGGCCGGCGCATCTGCCGGCCTATCAGGCATCATGACGCCTGCGAGGGCGTCATGCGGCTGAAGCGCAAAAAGCGGCGCACCTCGTCTGCCCCCATCTCGCGCCCGGGCATCAGCGCCAGATAGCTGTCGGCCCACAGCGGGCCGGTGACAGCGGCGTCGGTGTCGCGCACGGCTTGCTCTGACCACTCTCGAAGGCGCGCCACCACCTCGCCGGCGGGCAAATCGACCGGTGTGTCGCAGTACACATACACATAATCGGCGTGGACGTTGAGGTTGTGGATGCGCCAGCCGGCCAGATTCAGCTGACTATCCAGCGCCAGCACAATCGACTGCGCGTGCTCGGGCGTCAGCGGGCGGGAGGCGTCGCGCAGCACCCAGATGACCGTCATCGGCAGGGCAGGGACGGGGACGGGTTCTGGTTCGGGCGCTTGGGCTAACGCGCGCAGCAGCGCCTCGCTCTGCCGGCGGATGTCGCTGAGCGAGGCATCGCCGGCAAACGCCAGCGTTAGGGTGTAATCGTCGTCGGTGCGGCGGGCAATCAACAAATAATCCTGCCGGCTGGACGGCAGGGTGACAAAGCGAATACGGCTGCTCTTGCCGCTGGGGTCCCAGTCGTCCTTCAGCAGCTCGCGCAGCTCTTCGACCTCCTCGGCGGGCATCTCGCCGGCGTGCCCGATCAGCGTCGTGCCGCGCGTCAGGATGCAGGCGGCGGCGGTCGAGCCGGTGGCCGCTTGGGTCAGGCGCAGGGCCTTGCGCGCGGCCTCCTGCTCGGGGTTGAGCGAGACCAGCGTCTGGGTGCGTGTGAGCTGGGCAGGGACAGGCGGCTCACGGCGCGACTGCGGGGTTTTGCGCCGCCCAAAGGTGCGCGGAAGCGGCTGCACTTCGGGGGCGGCGGGTGGGGGCGCTGCCGGCTGTTTGTCCGAGTCGAGGTCGGCGTCGTCGTCGTCAAACTGCGCGGCAGGGTCAGAGGCCGGCGGCTCTTCGCTCACCGGCACTTCGATAACTGGTGTTTCGGGCGGGGGGGGCTGGTCAGCAAACAGCTGGCGCACCGTGCCCCCCTCTGCCACGCTGGGCGGGGCGGGTTCTTCGGCTTTCAGGCGGCTGGTGGTGTCATCCGTCAGTGTGCCAGACAGCGCCGGCGGCGGGCTGTCGGGGCGGGTGATGGCCCCAGACCGGTCGGGCTGCGTGATCGGGGTCATCGGCGGCACTGCCGGCAGCGTATCAGTGGCGCGCTGACCGGTCAGGCGGCGCACTGCCGGCAGCAGGTCGCGCCCGCGCACGCTCTCCACTCCCGCTTGAGCGCCGGCACGTTCGGCCTCTTCCATGGCCGCGCCCACCAAAATCACCGGCAGGTCGGCGCGCTTGCGGCGCAGCTGGGCCATCACCTCCAGCACGCGCGCGCCGCGCAGACGCACATCAAGGATGGCGAGGTCGGGCGTGCCGTCCTCTATCACATACTGGAGGGCGTTTTCGGCTGCGGTGAACGGGCGCACATCATAAATCCCCAGCGGCTTGAGCAGTTTTTGCACCGCCACCGCTTGGTCAAGCTGCGCGTGAATGACCAGCACCCGAATCAGGCCAGTGATAGGCATGAGCACAAACTTCCCCGCAGTCCACACATGATTTGCCCATTGTAACGCCGAATCGCCAAATGTGCGGTCTGTTTTGTCGGGGGGTAATCGCTTCAAATTTTCTGGTAGGGTCAAAACCCATCGCGATGCGCCCCTACGCACCATTTTGCCCTCTCATGAACCCATGGCTGATTTTGAAGCGATCGCCTTGGTTTTGTCGGGTTCTATTGGTCTTCTCGGTGCAGGCGGCGGATGTCTGCGCTGTCCATCTGGTCGGCGATTTTGCCGGTGGGGGCGTCAAGGTCAACCGGCGCGGTCGGGGCAAGGCGGGCGGTCAGCATCTCCATCACCGCGCTGTGATCGGGCTTGGTCTCGGCCTCGGACAGCACGCCGGCGCTGACCAGCTCGGCGCGCACCCTGCCGATGGCGTCGGTCAGGGTGGCCGCGTCGGGCATAAAGACCGCCGATGCCTCTGTCGGTGCAGTGCGTGCGGCCCGCCGCGCGCGCCATGCCTCGCGCAGCTCGCGCCAAATCAGCTGGGCGTGGATGCTGACGGCCACCAACAGCGCAAACAGCGGGAACAGCGTCAGCACCTGCGCGTTGTCCAGACGACCGAGCGCGTCACCGGCCAGATAGCCCGGGTAGAACAGCGGGTCGTTATAGGCATAGGGGTCAGGCAAAATCGGCCACGGTCCATGGGTCATCAGCGTCCCGTTGACCCCGCCAACCACCCCGACGAACCCGATTAGCGCCGCCGCGGCAAACGCCAATCCGCCCCACCCGCGCAGCGCATACGCGCCAACCGCGCCGGCCACCAGTCCATACGCCGCAAACCCGACCACCCCGAGCCAGCTCAGCGGCGGCTGACTGACGCCAAGGCTGTAGACGGCTGGTATCAGCGTGGCCCACAGGATGCCAAGGCCAGCACCGACCATCGCCCAGCCCCACGGCGGCAGCGCAATACGCGGCAGGCTGCGGCGCGGCGGCGTGACCGTCTGCGCGCGCAGTACAAACCCAAACAACAGCCCAAACATCAGACCGACGCCGGCCACCGGCCCGATGGAGAACGGCGGCGCATCGCTGCACAGGCCATACAGCGCACAGTAGTTGTGATAAGTGGCCAGCACCGCCAGATAGAACACCCCTGCCGTCACCGCGACGGCCAGCCATGCCCGCAGGCGCAGCACACTGCTGATGGCCACCCCCAGCGCAAGGCAAAACCCGCCGAAAATCACCACATCCCACTGCAAATCGCCGGCACGCCTCAGCCACACATAATGCTCCAGCGCCAGCGTCAGCGTGCCCCACAGCCACCCCACCCCAAGGCTGAACCCCAGTCGCAGCGGCCAGCCCCAGAACCCGTGCATCCGCGCCGGCACTTCATCGCTCAACAGCGCCAGCACCCCAATCATCACCCCAAATTGCAGCCCAACCCCCAGCACGTTGTTGATGCGGTCTGGCGCAAGGATGCCGACCGCCAGCGGAAAGCTGAACCACATCAGCACCCCGCGCGCCGCCCACGCCACCAGCATGGCCGATAAAAAGCGCCATGTCATGCCCAAAGGGTCTGCCCGCAGGCGGCGGATGGCGTTGGCCACCCACGCATAGGCCTGCCCGCGCCCGTCCACATTCGACGGCAAGCTGCCGGCTTGGTCACGCACGATGGCCAGCGCACGCAGCGCGCCCGTCCGCCGATGCTCCCGGCCCTGCGTCACCAGATAACCCACCGCACTGACCGATCGGATGTCTCCGACCGTGCGCGCGGCGGCCTCGGCGATGTCCGGCTGAACGGGGTTGAGCGCCAGCTCGGCAATCAGCAAGTCGACCTCTGGCCCATACACCACCGGCGACCATGCCTGCGGCTCGACCGCCTTCAGCTCGACGTGAGCCATGGTGTTCAGCATCCGCCCGACATACTCGGTCTTGAGCGCAAAGCCTGCGCCTGCTTTGCGCAGGGCCGCGCGCGTGCTCAGCACCCGCAGGGCCGCCAGCCGCGCCTCGCGGTCAACCTCCAGCTGCAAGGCTTGGGCCACCTGCCGCGGGATGCGCGGCGAATCGTCGTCGTCTGGCAGGGTCTCTAGGCGGTGCAGCGCGCGCACCCGCGCCGGCGCGTTGGGGCTGCGCAGCGCGTGCAAACATACCCAGCGCCGGCTTTCGTCATCCAGCTTGGCCCACCACACCTCAAGGTTGATGCCGTATTCCAGCGCCCCGCGCAAAATCATCTGCTTGCCGCTCTGATCCAGTTCCAGCCCGTGGCGCGCGGCCTGCGCATAGGTGGCCTCGACCACCATAAAATGCGTCACCCCCAGCAAAAAGCGCCCGTTGCCAAAGTCCCATGCGCTGCGCGCCCGCTGATACAGCGAGACCGCCTCGACCAGATCGGGCGGGATGCCGGCCAGCCCATCATCCTCGACCACCGTGATCGGGCCGCTGCGCCCCAGCGCCGCCTCTACCTCTTCGACCAAGGCGCGCGCGCTGTCGTGGCGCGCATCTGGCGACACGCTCACACTGCGCCGCAGGGCATCGCTCACCCCTTGGGGCAGGGCGGCAATCGACGGCAGTTCAGCCTGCATTTGCAGCTGTTTCATCACCAGCGGTGACGCCCCATCAAACGGCAGACGCCCATTGAGGATGTGATACATCACCACCGCAAAGCTGTAGATGTCGGCCCGCTTATCCAGTGTGTCGCTCATCAGCTGTTCGGGTGCCATATACATCAACGTGCCGCTGCCCGGGTTCACCGCCCGACCGGCGGCGTCCAGCGCGGTGGCAAGCCCAAAGTCGGCCAGATAGGGGGCGTTGTGCCCATCCAGCAGCATGTTGTGTGGCTTCAGGTCAAGGTGAATCACCCCGCGCGCATGGGCATAATCCAGCGCGTCGGCCATGGCGCGGCACACCCGCAGCGCATCATCCACCGACAGCGGCCCGCGCTCCATCCATGTGTTCAGCGAGCCGCCAGACACATAGCGCATCACAATATACAAGCTGCCCTGATGCTCGCCAAAATCATAAATCGGCAAAATGTGCGGGTGCTCAAGGTTGGCGATGGTAGTGGCCTCGCGCTTGAACATCTCCACTGGGTCAGAACCGGGCGAGAGGGCATGGGCGATGGTCTTAATCGCCACCATCCGGCTCAGCTTGCCGTCACGCGCCGACCATACATCGGCCATGCCGCCGCGCCCGATGTGCTCCACCACCTGATAATCACGGATGACATCGCCAATATCGACCATGAAAAAACCCCCTGTTTTGAATGTTTCTCATTATAGGCCAATCGCCAAACGCGCGCCGCGCACTGCTGCGCCGTGGTTTCACGTATAATTTAAAAATAAGGCACAACCCCACACCAGCCCCGCCCATCAAAACCCAGAGGATGATATGGACGACCTGCTCAAAAAGCTCAATACGCTGGTCAGCGCACAGCTCAATGACCTTGCCAGCAAAATCCCCATCCCATCCAGCAAATCCGACCTGACCCGGCAAGCCACCGACCTGCGCGAGCGCGTCAATGCCGCCATGGCCCACGAAGAACAGCTGCGCGCCAACATCAACGCCCTGCGCGAAGAAATCGCCGCCCTCAGCGCCCGCGTCGATGCCGCCCTACAAGATGGCCAAGACTCGACCGCCCGCGCCCTGCTTGAGCAGATGCAGCGCCTTGAAAAACGCCTTGGCTTTGCCGAGGCCGACCTGCGCCAGCACCATCACCACGTCACCCAGCTGATGGAGCAGGTCAGCGCCTTTGAGAACATCGTCCAGCGCGCCCAGCCCCCACGCACCCCGCCCATTCACGCCGTGCCCGATGCCATCCCCGCTCAGGCCGACGCTGCGCCGGCAGACGATGCCATTCAAGCTGCCCCACAGGCCAACGCCGATGCGGCTCAGGCCGCGCCTGCCGCCGCCCCCAAGCCCAAGCCCAAAGCCAAGCGTGACCCATCTGCCCCCTATACCGCCAAAGACCTTGCCCAAGACGCGCGCCAAGAGGCCGAGCAGCAGCTTGAGCGCACCGAATCGGGGATGCAAAACACCGGCGGCCTGCTGCGCGATATTCAGGCCCGCGCCAAAGCCCGCATGGATGAGCTTGACCGCATCCTGCGCGACGGCGGCCTGATCGACGACCCCGAGTCGGCCGCCGCCCGCAAAGCCGCCGAAGACGACATCGAGGCCCGCCTGAAGCGCCTGAGCAAACCCGACTGAGAATCGCGAAAAACGCCGTTCGTCAAGCACTTAAGCCGCTGTAATTGTCTTGATTTTGTAAGAATCAAGTTGTGTGGTGCGAAAACCTCTGGTGGACGCTATACTTGAAGATGAATGGTAGGCTATTTTTCCCACCCATCATCGGGAAATTCATGCAGCTTCACCAGATTATCCCCTCGTCCAATGAGTGGGCAGGAGCATTATCATGGACGCGGAACTTATCGAGTCGCGGCCTTTGCGGGCCAGACAGCGGGGCGAGCGTGGGCAGGGCTTGGCGGAGTATGCACTCATCCTTGGCCTGATTGCGATCGTCGTGGTTGGGGTTCTTGCGGCGTTGGGCAACACCGTTCGCACAGAACTGTACGACAACATCGCCTGTAGTATTGGTAATGCCACCAACACGCAGGTACCAGACAACTGCTAGCCCTCATCTGGCAGACCAGCAGCGCCCCACCGACAATCTCAGCGGTGGGGCGCTGTTGTTTTGCCCTATCCGGCCTGTGAGGGGTGACGTAAAATCTACAAAAATCTATACGCATCGAGAGTGTCCCCCCATGACCGACGACCAATCCACCCCCTCCGAAGCCGCGCCGGCAGCGCGCCCGTCTGGCATCTCGCCGGCGCTGGTGGTGTTTATGCTCATCCCGCTGGTGGGCATTGCGCTGGCGCTGGGCGTCCTGCTGAATGAGCAGAACGGCGGCGCGTCTGATGCGCTCGAACCCACCCGCGACCCGGCCCGTCCGCGCAGCGCGGTGGCGGTGCTCGACCGCGCGCTGGAAGACTTCACCCTGACCACCATCGACGGTGAGCAGGTCAGCCTGCGCAGCTATGCTGGCCGGCCGATCTTCTTCAACTTTTGGGGCACATGGTGTCCGCCCTGCGTGGAGGAGCTGCCGGCGCTGGAGGCCTTTGCGCGCCAGCAGGCCGCCCTGCCCGATGGCGCGGTGGTGATTGCCTCGAACAACACCGAGACGCCAGAGCAAATCCGCGCCTATTTTGCCGAGAACGGCCTCGACCTGCCGCACATCTTGTTCGTTCAGGATGACGACAGCACGCTGTACCGCTGGTTTGGGGTGTTCCAGATGCCCACCACCTATGTCATCGACAGCGCCCAGACCGTGCGACTGGTGAAATATGGCGCATTTACCGCCCAAACCCTGCAAGACTACGCCGAAGAAATCCGCCGATAAGCCGCGCTGTCGGCTAGGCCGTCAGGCCATTGACGAACAGGTCGGCAATCTGGCGGGCGATTTGGTCGCCGCTCAGCCGCCCGCCCTCACGATACCACACCGCCACCCAGTTGTTTGCCCCAAGGATGCCCTTGACCGTCACCGGCACATCTACGGGCCGGAACGCGCCGGCGGCGATGCCCCCTTGCAGCGCAGTGATAAACAGCTGCTCAAAGCGCCGGCGCTGCTCAAAAAAGGCGGCACGGCGCTGTTGATATTCGACGCTGGTGGCTTTGGGGTGGGTGGGCTTGCGCCCGTTGTTGATGGCGGTCGGGCGCACTTCCATCACCAGCGCCGCGCCGACCGGTCGGTTTTCGGTCAGGTTAGTCACCTGCACGCGGATCATCTCGCGCAGCTTTTCGGGCCATGGCAGGTCGGCGTTCAGCACCGCCTCAATCTGCTGCGACACGTATTGCAGCCCCAGCTCCAGCACCGCCAGCAGCAGGGTATCTTTGTTCTCAAAGTGGTGATATAAGCTGGCCGCCGTCAGGTTGACCTGCTTGGCGATGTCCTTCATGGTGGTGGCTTCATAGCCATTGAGGCGCAGTACCTCGGCGGCAGCTTGCAAAATCGCCTCGCGGCTGACGGCTTGATCGGCGGGTTTTCGGGCCAAGGTAACCTCTTAATAGGCGTTGGGACTGCTGCGGGTGATGGTCTGCCACGCAGTGCGGATGATGATTTTGATGTCGAGCCACAGCGACCAGTTTTCGACGTACCACAGGTCATAGCGGGTGCGCTCGCTGATCGAGGTGTCGCCGCGCAGGCCGTTGACCTGTGCCCAGCCGGTCAGGCCGGCTTTTTCGCGGTGACGCTCCATATAGCGCGGGATTTGCTGCCGGAACTCCTGCACATACTGCGGGCGCTCTGGGCGCGGGCCAACCAGCGACATGTGCCCCAGCAAGATGTTAATCAGCTGTGGGATTTCGTCCCAGTTCAGCTTGCGGATGACCGCGCCGACGCGCGTCACGCGCGGGTCGTTTTTGACCGTCCAGCCCGGTTGATTGCCCTTTTCGGCGTCGGTGCGCATCGAGCGGAACTTAATCATCGGGAAGGGGCGGCCATCCAGACCCATGCGCTCCTGCGTATAGAATACCGGCCCGGGCGAATCAAGGCGGATAATCAGCGCGGTCAGCAGCATCAATGGGCTGAGGAAAATCAGCCCCCCAACCGCTCCCACGATGTCCATAGCGCGCTTGACGCTCAGCTTCCACCCGCGCAAGGCGATGTCGCGCACGGTCAGCAGCGGCGTGCCGCCGAGGTCGTCCACGTTCAGATCGCCGGCCATATAAGCAAAGATGTCGGGCAGCACCTTGATGTCCACCCGCCCGCGCTGACACAGCGCCACAAGGTCGGGCAGGTCGGTGCGGCGGTCATCGGGCAGGGCGATGATGACCTGTTCGATTTGATACTGGTCGATGATGTCCGGCAGCTCGTGATATTCGCCCAAAAACGGCACATCTTTCACCCGTTCGCGCCGGTTGGTGTGCTTATCCACCACCCCGACGATATTGTATCCAAGGTCGGGGCGGCTCTTGATGGCCTCCAGCAAATCCAGCGCGATTTTGCTGCTGCCCACCACCAGCAGGTTATCGGCGGCCACCTTGCGCACGCGCGCCACGCGCAGCATCGCGCGGTGCAGCTCGCGCCCGGCAATCACAAACACGGTCGAGAAAATCCACACATAAAAGAACATGGTACGCGGATAGTCCACATCCAGCGGCGAGCCTTTGAACAGCAAGTCGTGCAGCCCGCTGACCAGCACCGTCCCCAGTGTGACGTTGCCCAGCACCTGCCGCGCATGGTCAAAGCGGCTGAAGCTGCGCCGCGCGTGATACAGCCGGCTGGCATACAGCATGATCATGATGGTGATGATGTTCAACGTCATCAGCAGCAGATAGCGCTCCAGCGGGGGATAGAGGGTGATGTCGGCCTCAAATTGGGCGCGGCGCAGCGCGTATCCCAGCGCAAAGGCCGCAGACAGCATCAGCGCGTCCGAGACCAATAGATAAGCGCTCAGCATCGACTTGACGCGGTTGGCCCGCGCCGCGTTGACCACGCGCGGGGCTTCTTGCGTGTTCAGCTTGCGCGGGGAACGGGTGGGTTTGCTTTGGGGGGTGGCCGGTGGGGTGGTCTGGGCCATAGAGGGTCTCTCCTACAAAGTCAGCGGGCCGCTGCCTTCGTCGGCTTAAACGGGGTGGGGTGGCGCAGTTCTGGCAGCAGGGCTTGGCCGCCTTTGGCCAGCACGGCGGCCAGCACCATCAGGTGGATGGGCAGCGGGGTGTGGGCGCGGTAATGCTTGCGATAAAACAGCAGCATGGCGCGATAAAACTCAAAACGGGCCTTGGGGCTGAGCTTGCCAACCACGCTCTTGAGGTGCAGCACCACCGCCTGCGGATAGTACATCACGCGGTAGCCGGCCTGCTTGGCGCGATAGCACCAGTCGATGTCCTCGCCATACATAAAAAACGTCTCGTCCAGCAGGCCGATGCGCTCAATCACCTCGCGGCGCAGCTGCATATACGCCCCCACCACCGAGTCCACCTCTGCCGGCTGATCGGGGTCGAGAAAGGTGAGGTTGTAGCGCGCCAGCTGTGGGCTGCGCGGAAAGCGGCGCGCTAGCCCGCTGAAGTGCGTAAAGGCCACCCACGGCGTCGGGAACGAGCGCCGGCAGGCCGCATCCAGCTGACCGTTGCCCATCACCAGCTTTGGGCCGGCAATCCCCACTTGCGGGTCGGCATCCATCAGGCGGGTGAGGGTGGCAAAGGCATCGGGCGGCACTTCGGTATCGGGGTTGAGCAGCACCGCATAGCGCGGGGCATCGGGGGCGACGCCGTCTTCACTAAACCCCAGCCAGCGCAGGCCAAGGTTGTTGGCATACGAGAACCCGCCGTTGATGTCGCTGGCGATGACGTGCACCTGTGGAAAGGCGGCGCGGATGTTCTCCACGCTGCCATCGCCAGAGGCGTTATCCACCACCACCACGCGAAAGCTGACGCCGGTGCTGGCCAACACCGTCCGCAGGCACGGTTCAAGCTGATTCCACGTTTTATAATTGACGATGACGATTCCGAGGTCGAGCATATGCACGCGCTTATCGGGGTGTGACAGAGTGTCAAGAAACTGTTCAGCGCGCGATTATAACACATCTGTCGAGGTGCTTATCAGGCGGGTTGTGATATGATTTTGGGCGCGGCGGTGCTGCATCATGCCGACACACGCGCCTTTTGCCCATCACACACACGGTAAAACCCGATATGCTGCCCATCAAGCTCAAAATCCAGAACTTTTTGCCCTATCGCGCGCCCGACGAGCTGCTGTTCGACGGCATCCAGATGGCCTGCCTGACCGGCGCAAATGGGGCGGGCAAGTCATCGGTGTTGGACGCCATCACATGGGCGCTGTGGGGCGAGGCGCGCGCGCGGCGCGAAGATGACCTCATCCATCAGGGCCAGACCGAGATGAGCGTTCAGCTGGACTTTGTGCAAGACGGCCTGACCTACCGTGTGGTGCGCCAGCGCCGCCGGCAGGGCCGCAGTGGCAGCGGGATGCTGAACCTGTTTGGCCAAAACCCGCAGGGCGAATGGGTGACCATCAGCGAGGGCAGCATGCGCGAGACCCAGCGCAAAATCAATCAACTGCTGCACCTCACCTATGACACCTTTGTGCATTCGGCCTACTTGCAGCAGGGGCGCGCCGACGCCTTCACCACCCGCACCCCCGCCGAGCGCAAGCAGATTCTGGCCGACATCCTTGGCCTTGCCGATTGGGAGCGCTATGAGGAGCGCGCCAAAGAGCGCCTCAAAGCCGTCAGCGCCGAAATCACCTATCATCAGCGCCGCATCGACGACATCACCCGCGAACTCCACCGTCAGCCCGGCCTTGAAGCCGACGCCGTGCAGGCCGCCGCCCTGCTGCGCGATGCCGAAGCCGCGCTGGCGCTGGCCCAAGAGCGCCTTGATGCCGTGCGCGATGCCCCGCGCCTGCTCAGCGAGGCGCAAACCCGCCGCGCCGAGCAAGAACGACAAACGCGCGAGGCCCAGCGTGAGCTGACCGCTGCGCAGGACGAGGCCGCGCGCTATCAGCAGCAGATTGACGACAGCGCCGAACTGCTGGCCCAAGCCCCCGAAATCGTGCGCGGCTATGACGCCCTTCAGAGCGCCCGCCAGCGCGATGACGCCCTGCGCGAAAAGCTCGACCGCCTCAATGACCTCGACCGCGAGCGCGCCACTCTCACCCAGCGCATCGAGGCCGAGCGCGCCAAGCTGCAAGCCGACATCGCCCGCGCCGAGCAAACCGTGCGCGAACTCACCCTGACGGTGGACAGCAACCCGCAGGCCGAGCTGGAGGCGCTGGCCGGCGAATTGGACGCCCTGCGCAGCCTAGAGGCCAAGCGCGAAATCCTGCGCATGAGCGAATCCAACGCCCTCGAGGAACTCTCAGCCCACCGCGCCAACCTGACCACCCTAGAAAAAGAGGGCAAAGAGAAGCGCCAGCGCCTCGATACGCTGTCCGCCACCGACTCGCCGACCTGCCCGCTGTGCGGTCAAGAACTCAGCGCCGAGCACCGCACCGCCGTGCTGCAACAGCTCTCCGACGAAATCACCGCCTTTCGTACCGAATTTGCCAACAGCCGCGCGCGCGCCAAACAGCTCGAGGCCAATCTGGCCGACTGCAAAAGCCAATTGGCCGAGCTGGAGCGCCATCTCAAGGCCCTGCCGGCCCTTCAGGAGCGGGCCGGACGCCTGCAAAGCCGCAGCGAAGCAGCATCACAGGCCGCTCAGCGCCGCGAGCACGAGCAGGCCCAGTTGGACGCGCTGACCCGCCGCCTGACCGATGAGGATTATGCCCACGAGCTGCGCGCCGCCCTGACCGACCTCAACGCCCGTGCCGCCGACCTTGGCTACAGCCGCGACGAGCACACCGTCACCCGCCAGACGCTGGATGAGCATCGGCGCTATGAGGCGCTCAAGGCCCGCCTTGACGCCGCCCAAACCGCCCTGCCGATGTACGAAAAAAGCCGCGACAACGCCTTGGCGCGTCAGGCCCGCTTGCAAGCGCATCTGGCCACGCTGCAAGAGCAGGCGCAGGCCCTGTTGATCGAGATGGCCGGGCTGCAAGAGCGCGCCCGCACCTATGCCCAGCGCGAGAACGAGGTGCGCCTTCAGCATCAGGCCATGCTGCAAGCCCGTGACCGCCTCAGCCGCATCCAGCAAGAATTGGATGCGCTGGAGGCCCAGCGCGAACAGCGCGAGGGCTATCAACTTCAGCTGGCCAGCTTGCAAGATGAAGCCTCGCTGCTGGACGTGCTCAAGACCGCCTTTGGCAAAAACGGCGTGCCGGCCATGATTATCGAATCGGCCATCCCTGAGCTGGAAGCGCTGGCCAATGACCTGCTGCGCCGCATGACCGAAGGCCGCATGACCCTGCGCCTGAACACCCAGCGCGAAAAACAAACCGGCGGCATGGCCGAAACCCTCGACATCGAAATCGCCGACGAGCTGGGCACACGCACCTATGAGCTGTTCAGCGGCGGCGAAGCCTTCCGCGTCAATTTTGCCCTGCGCGTGGCGCTCAGCAAGCTGCTGGCCCGCCGCGCCGGCGCGCAGCTGCGCACCCTGTTCATCGACGAGGGCTTTGGCACACAAGACGACGAAGGCCGCGCCAAGCTGGTCGAGGCCATCACCGCCATCCAAGATGACTTTGACCTGATTATCGTCATCACCCACATCGAAGACCTGCGCGATAACTTCCCTGTCCACATCATGGTCGAGAAAACCGCCACCGGCAGTCGCATCGTCATCCGCTAGGCCTCTTGATCATTTTCAAAATCCGAAATATAATCAAAAAGCGAAACGAAAGGCGTCTCGTGTCATGAACCGTGTCGATTTGTTGATGCACCCGGTGCGTATCCGCATTGTGCTGGCGGCGGCTAACCGTGTGCTGACCACGCGGCAGATTGCGCTGTATCTGCCAGATGTGCGCCAGACCACGCTCTACCGCCACATCAATCTGCTGATTGAGGGTGGGGTGCTGACGGTGGTGAAGCAGACCCGTCAACGTGGGGCAACCGAGCGCTGGCTGACGGTGCAGACCGGTCAGTCGCGCGTGGATGCCGAGACGGTGGCTGCGCTGCCGCCAGACGAGCAGGCCCGCCACTTCACCGAGTTTTTGGCGGCGGTGCTGGCCGACTTTGCGCGGGTGTATGGCGCGCCGCCGGCGGGTCTGCCGCTGGTGACTTATACCCGTCAGCGGTTGTATGCCACCCGTGCCGAACTGGCCGACATCAACCAGCAGATGGACGCGGCGCTGGACGCCTATCGCGACCCCGCCCGCCAGACCGATGGGGCGGCGCTTGAGCCGTGGCTGTTCACCGGCATCGCCATGCCCGATGTCGAGCTGGCCCAAGACGACTCCCCACCCGATCAACCCTAAGCCGCCGTGCCCAGCGCGGCGCATCCTGTCCGGTACACATCAATCAGAGGAAACCCGCTCATGAAGTTGACTTATCAGCGTACTGGCACGCCCGGCGCACAGCCCATCATTTTTCTGCATGGAATGGCGATGGGGGCATGGATGTGGGAGGCGCAGGCCGCCCACTTCACCGATTACGACTGCTATCTGATTGAACTGCCCGGCCACGGGGCAAGCGCTGGGGTGGCGTGGCAGTCGCTGGGCCATGCCGCCGACGCGGTGGCGCGCGTGCTGCGCGAAGACCTTGACGGGCGTCAGGCGCACCTAATTGGGATGTCGCTGGGGGCGGTGGTGGGGCTGCACCTGCTGGTGCGCCATCAACACCTGCTGGCGCGGGCGGTGCTGACCGGCGCGCTGGCCGAAAAGCCCCCGCGCGCGCTGATGTGGGCACAAGCCCATCTGTTGGCGGCCATCCTGCCCACCGCATGGGGTAAAAGCGCCTTTAGCAAAATGCTCGGCCTGCCCGCCGATGCCATGCCGGCCTACACCGCCAGCATCCAACAGCTGTCGATCGCGTCGTTTAAGCGTGCCGCGTTGGAGCTGATGGATTATGCCCCGCCTGCCGGCCTAGAGCGCGTGAATGTGCCGTGCTTATTCGTCACCGGCCAGCAGGACATGGCGATTAATGTGCGCTCGGTGGGGGTGCTGGCCGGCACTGTGCCCGGGGCGGTGGGGGTGTATGCGCCGCAAGTGCACCACGGCTGGAACGGCGAAGCGCCAGAGCTGTTCAACCAGATGGCGCGGGCATGGCTGCAAGCTGACCCTCTGCCGCAGGCCCTGATTTCGGCATAATAATACCCCCGAAACCCAGCGAGAACCCCGCCGATGCCGCGCCCGGAACGTTCGTTTCAAACCGATGTGTTGATTTTGCGCCGGCGCGATTTTGGCGAGGCCGACCGCGTGCTGACCGTGCTCACCCCGCATCACGGGCGGCGCGAGGTGATTGCCAAAGGCGCGCGCAAGCCCAACAGCACCCGTACCGGTCAGGTCGAGCTGTATACCCGCGTCGAGATGCTGATTAACACCGGTCGAGACCTCGACATCGCGGCGCAGGCCGTGATGCGTGCGCCGTATCTCACCCTGCGCGAGGACTTGCAGCGCGGCGCGTATGCCGCCTATGTCTCTGAGCTGCTCATCCGCTTCACCGGTGACGAAGACCATCAGCCGTCTGGGCTGTTTGGCCTGCTGGATGCCACTTATCAGCGCCTGTGTGCCCACCCCGACCCGCGCCTCGTCGCCCGCTATTATGAGATGCACCTGCTGGGGTTGGTGGGGTTTATGCCAGAGCTGAGTCAGTGTGTGGTCACTCGTGCGCCGGTTGCCCCACAAGACCAATACTTTAGCTATGCCGATGGCGGGGTGGTCAGCCCCGAGGGGGCGCGCCACAGCACCGCGTTGATTGGACTGTCGCTGGACGCGCTGAAGGTGCTGCGCTTTTTGCAGCGTTCCCCCTTTGATGCGGTAGAGCGCCTTGCCCTGACCGAGCCGCAGCACCGCGAACTGGAGCGCGTCCAGCAGGGGTATATCACCCACCTGCTGGAGCGCCGCCTACAAAGCGTCGATTTTCTGCGCCGCGTGCGCGACTGACCTGCTGCGCCGCTATAACACCCACTGCAACAGGCTGGGCAGGGTGGCCAGTGCCGCGATGCCGACCGTGCCGGGCAGATACAGCGGGTGGCGCGCGCGCAGCCCGACCGCCAGCGCCATCCCGACGCCCAACAGCGCCGTCCACGGCTCGGCCAGCACCGCCGCCCCCAGCATCAGCCCGCTGGCCAGCCAATCGACGCGGTTGGGCTGACGGCTGAAGCGCAGCCCTGCCCAGCCCATCACGCACAGCCACAGTACCGCCATCAACAGCCCAATCTGGCCCAGCATCAGCAGGCCGAGGCCAGCTGCCGCCATCACGCCGGCCAGCGGCCGGCCAAGCCGCTTGTCGCGCAGCTCTGCCCCAAAGTCATAGCCCACCCATGTCAGCAGGGTGGCGGCCACCACCCCGATGGCCGTCAGCGTGTTATAAGGCGACTCACCCAACTGCTGACTGAGGTATGCCGCCAGCACCGGCGCGCCGGGCGCAATGCCGTCCAGATACAGCCCCTGCCCGTCGCGCACTGCCTGCGCCGAGCGTGCCCACTCGGCGCTGTGGGCCGGCGGAAACGTCAGCGCGACCAACGCCAGCAGGCCAAACGCCCCCAGCAAGCCCACCAAGTCCCACAAGCCCGGCCAGCCCTGATCTTCGTCCAGCAGCTCTTCGCCGCGCGCTTCGGCGCGCTTTTGGCCGTTGCTCAGCGTGC